>JAAYVN010000077.1 GCA_012517155.1 Ignavibacteriales bacterium
GGCGGTAAACCTTCAAAGGTTGCCCTCGCACTTCCTTTGAATAACGAAGTCATTTGCACAGGTAATTCTGTTACTCTTAAATGGTTCAAAGCCATTTCTTGTGCATCACCAACTTATAGACTTCAAATAAATAAAAATAGTCCAACTGGAACTTTGGTTAAGGATACAACCCTCACGGATACTCTCTTTACTTGGACATTTACTCCGCTTGATTCCTTCTATTGGAAAGTAACTGCCTCTAATTCATTTGGCGCTGGTACTCCTTCTGATCTTTGGAAGTTCAAAATGTGTGCTACTCCGCAGACACCTCAGCTCGTTAGTCCGTGTCAGCAGAATAATATTAATAACGCTCCGGTTCAGTTTATCTGGAGAAAAGCTCAGTATGCTACACATTATATATTCAGACTATATCAGCATCTGAATCCTGTCCCGTTTATTGCCACAACCCTTACGGATACAATTTACACCGCTGCACAAATACCTATGTGCACACAGTTCACTTGGACAGTAGCTGCATATAATCCTTATGACACAAGCGCTACATCAACATGCACATTCTCAACTTCTTGTCCGCCAATGCATGGTAACCTCTGGCTCATAGATCACCCGGTTGGGCAGCCCGTCGTTGCAGATACATTTAAACTTACTTTCGGTATTGATGCTAATGCTTCTGATGGACTCGACTTAACTTTCGGTGAGTTTAACGCTACAGTTATCCCGGCACCTATTAGCGGTTTCTTCCAGCTCCCCGTTGCCGGAAATCTTAGATCATTTATCGAATTTAGGGATACCGCAGATTATATCGTCTGGAGATATAAATTTACTCCTAAAAAATACCCCATGCTGATATATTGGGATCTTAACACTCTCCCGACTGATGGCGACTTCACTATGCGTGGATTCAATAATCCTAATGTCGGCAACATTAACATGAGAACTGTTAATTACTTTAATGTAACTGACACAACTGTAAAAGAACTCGAAATTGTCTATAGCAAGCGACTATGCGTTGATTGCGATCTTAGACACGGCTTCCAGTTCGTATCAGTCCCTCTGCGTCTCGATAAAATGAAAAATTACCAGAACACATTCACAAATGCTGCACTAAATCTCTATGTCTGGGATCCTACCGCAGTTGGTGGTGCTGGTAACTATTACCTCCTCGACACTAATTATGTCATGCAGAACGGTGCCGGTTACCTCCTCTTTATGAATATTCCTGCTCCTCCTTATACCAAAACCGTTCAGCTTTGTGGACTCAGAGTTCCCGATACTACCAAGATTTATCTGAATCAGGGTTGGAACTTGTTCGGTATATTCAATCGTCCGGTCCTTCTTGGAAAACTTAAACCATCAACCACTAATCTTCTTAGCACAGGACTCTTCTATAAATACTTTGACTCACAATCCGGACAGGTTTACGATCCCGTCGCCACCTCCTTCGATCCTGCTGTCGGTTACTGGGTAAAAGCTAATACCTCTGGATATCTCTATATCGACAATACTTTGGTAACCAATAATGATGCTACTCTGCACGCTCAGGTTACTCTCAAAGTTCAAGATAACTGGGGCAAACTCGTTGTCACAAATCCCGATAACCTCGTCAGAAATCTCTATATAAAGACTGACGATAATAAGGACGTATTCGAACTGCCTCCGGCACTTCCGTCCCAGGTCTTTGATGCTCGATTTGCTGACGATACTTATGCTCAGAATCTTGATAAACCCCAGAGGATAAGAATTAACGGAAACAAATTCCCGATTACTCTCAAGGCTGATGGTATTGACCTTGAAATTCGCGATGCCCAGTCCAACGGAAAGAACCTTAAAGTCTCCCTTCGAAACGGCGAGTCCTTTACTCTTTCCAATGCTTCGTTCACCGAACTCCTGATTTCCAAACTCGATGTTCCTACTGAGTTTGCTCTGTCACAGAACTACCCGAACCCCTTCAACCCAACCACCATGATTAAGTTCGGTATTCCTGTTGACTCTAAAGTCACTCTTAAGGTATTCGATATGCTTGGTCAGGAAGTTAAGGAAGTCTTCTCCGGCGAAATTAAGACTGGCTGGCATGAAATTGAATTCAATGCAACAGGCTTGGCTACCGGTATGTACATTTACAGAATAGAAGCAAAGGGAGTTAATGGTCAGGACTTCTTCTCAACAAAGAAAATGCTCCTCATAAAGTAGTTAGTTAGACAATACCTCCCAAAGGTAAGGATGCGGTTCGCCGCATCCTTTTTTTTATCCTTACCCTGCAAAAACCTCCTCGTTTATTCAATAAATCTCCGAATTCCTTCCTGCGCACCCATGTCGATGACATTGGAATTAATCCGCAAATCCATAAATACCGCCACCTTACCCCAAAATCCCTCTTATATTATCCCTCCATTACTGTAAAGCCGTGGTAAAACCGTACTAAAGCCGTGGTAAAGCCGTGCTTAAGACCTCATAAGCCCACTTTTCAAACCCCTCTCGGTCCCCCCAAAAGACCGGTTTACCAGGGCAAATCTAAACTTATCCCCTAATCCCGGTCCCCCGATACCACATCTTTTTCTTTTTTTCTCTTTGGTCTCGCTTAATATCCGAATTTTCTTTATATTTGAACCGCTTTTTTAATAAACTGAAACTCGGTTAATCTGCAGTTCCTGGTTTTCAGGGATTTTGCAACTTCAGGATTTTGTAAGCAACTTTATTAATACTTTTAACTAATAACAGGAAAAATAATTTACATCTTTCACTAAAATGAGTTTTTACCCTCAACCCTATAAATATCAGTGCGGACCATTTGCTCTTAAATATGCCCTCGTTATGCTTGGACAATTTAAAGATGAAAAAGAAATTAGCCTTAAAGCAGGCAGCAGTTGGTGGTATGGAACAGATGAAATCGGCCTTGCCAAAGCAGCTCGTAGTAATAAATGCAAAATGAAACATTTCAAAAGTGAAAAAAAAGATGAAGCACTCCGCATTCTGATTAATCACTTAAAAGAAGGATACCCCTCCATTCTTAGCGTTGAAAATTGGGAACATTGGTTGACTGTTATAAGCTATCACAAGAATAAATTCATTGCCATAGATAGCGACCTCGATAAAGTTATTGTGATTTATTCCCCTAACCAGCTGCTTAAACGCTGGAAATATTCTGACTCTGATTCCGGCGAGGTAAGCTACGATGGCTATGCAGTTATTCCCAAATACAAAGTTCGCACCAAAGCCCACTTCTCCCTTGAACAGGCCAGATATGTCATGCGCGAATCAAATCGTGAACTTGCTGAAAAATGGGATAAGTATTTTAACGACCTCATCAACATCTGTAAACCGATGAATGGCTATCTCCAGCGGACTATCTCATTTGCTGAGTTCCTTCGACGATATGAAAAACTCCTCGTTACCCAAACTGCTAATTGGCACGGTAGCCCAACATATCCCGAACTTAAAAAGATACTTAAATATATGCGCTTCGTTGCCGAGGTATACGATTTGGTCATTTCAATTAAAGATCAGAAAAAAACCCTGGTGGATATCGCTCTTCTTCTTATGATGTACTCCTGCGGTAAATACGGAATGGATAAAATATATTAACAATTTGCATATTATTATGAAACAAAACTGGGAAGAAAGATACGGCAGTTCGGATTACGTCTATGGAGTCGAGCCAAACGATTACTTCCGCCAGGAATTATCCAAACTCAAACCCGGAATGCTCCTCCTGCTAGGGGAGGGAGAAGGCAGAAATGCAACTTTCGCATCCAAGAATGGCTGGTCTGTCGACGCTGTCGACTGGAGTGAGGAGGCTCGCAATAAGGCACATCGCCTCTCACGCTCACATAACGTCATCTTTAATTATATTGTGGCAGATATTACCCAATATACCCCCGATACCGAAAAGTTTGATGCAGTTGCATTGATTTATATCCACTTGCCTGAGTACGAAAGACAAGAACTATTTAAGAAAATTTTCAATGCCCTCAAACCTGGTGGAAAACTCATCTTGGAAGCTTTCGATATTGACCAGATCAAATATAAATCCGGTGGACCCTCTTCCCCTGATTTACTTTACTCTCTCGAAGATATTGTGGAACTATGTATCGATTACAACTTTGACAACTTCAGCAAGGAAGTTATTCAACTTTCAGAAGGCAGGTTGCATAAAGGTGATGCAGCGGTTATCCGCTTTACCGGAACCAAACCCTGACTTATGATTAAAAATAAAAAATGAAAGTACTATTCTTTACATATTATTGGCCCCCCTCTGGTAAGGCATCTCTTCATTTACCCTTGAAGATTATTAAGTACTTTCCCGACTTTGAAATTGAACCTATTGTGGTTACGGTAAAGAACGATGGGTTTAGTCGTCGCGATGAATCCCTCTTGCGCGAAGTCTCCCCATCCTTGCCCGTCTTCAAAACTAAAGTACTGGAACCTTTTGGAATTTATAAGAAATTCCTTGGGAAAAAAGATGATGATGAACTTGTTCCATCAGAAACAATCTCTAAGGAAAACAAGTCTCTCCGTCACCGTATCTCCGTTTGGATAAGAATGAACCTCTTTATCCCCGATGCACGTGTTGGATGGTACCCCTTTGCCGTAAAAAAAGGGAAAGAACTTATTAAACAATTTAATCCCGATGCAATAATCACACTTGGTCCCCCCCATTCCACACATTTAATCGGTTTGCGTCTCAGTAAAAAATTCCGGCTCCCCCACATCCCCCTTTTTATCGATCCCTGGGTGGATATTGTTTACTATGCTGGCTTCAAAAGAAATTTCATAACCCTCGCATTCGACAACTATCTCGAAAAGCAGGTACTCCTTAATTCAAGGAAAGTAATGTTTGTTACAGAAACAATGAAGTCTGATTACCTCAAAAAATTCCCTGCACTTGACTCCAAATCACACATCCTTTATTGGGGTTATAGCGAGGATGAGTTCTCCGGCTTTGCATCAACCTCTCCTCCCGAAGAGACTATCGTTCACGCGGGGAATATCTTCGACTACCAAAATCCCCCCAATCTGTGGAAAGAAATCAAAAAACTTAACGACAACAATAGAAAAATAAATCTAAAATTTATTGGTACAGTCAGTCCCCTCATTCGTAAGGAAATAGAAGACAACGGACTTGGTAATGTCACCAGTTATCTGGGTTTTCTTCCTTATAAACAGATGCTCGCAGAACTTCACCGCGCTTCATATCTGCTCGTCTGTGCCTCCGAAAAACGGCACCTCCCCGGAAAACTCTTCGAATATCTACGCGTGGGCAAACCTGTTTTAGCATTCGGTGATGACAATAAGGAAGTTGAACAAATTCTCTTAAAGGCAAACGCAGGAATGATTTTCGGTTATAATGATGACGTCTCCCCCTTCTTTTCTGCAACTGATCGCTTCCATACCAATTATGAAGTGATAAAGAATTTCGACAGAAAACAGTCAACGGCATTTTTCTCTCAGCTTCTTAAGGAAATAAGATGATAAAGAAATCCGGAATAAATAAAATTCTTATCATCAAATTAAAAGGTATCGGCGACGTTGTCCTTTCAACCATAGTCCTCAAAAATCTTAAGACGGATTTTCCGGAAGCGGCAATAGACTTCCTTACCGAACCACCCAGCGTCCTTGTTCTTGAGGGACTTCCCCAGATAAATAAAATACTCCTATTTCGCAAGAAAGAAAAACTGAGCGGGTTAAGGACTATTTTGGAAGTCATGAAAAACAGATATGATTTGATAATTGATTTTTACTCTAACCCAAGAACGGCACTGATTACCCTTCTTAGCCTTGCAAAATACCGGGCTGGTTTTCCCTATCGCGGAAGGAAATATGCTTATAACCTTTTCGGTCCTTCTGAAAGGGGTGTGCACCACTCCGCTGATCTTCACCTCGAATTTCTTAAATCAATTCAGATATATGCTCAGGAAAAAGAACTTCTCTTTCCCCTCAGTCAGGAAAGTAAAAAGTTTGCCGTGGATTATTTTAACCACACATTTTCTCCGGATGACTTTGTAGTTGCAATCAGTCCCTCAGGTGGCTGGGAATCTAAAAAATGCCCGCCGGAAGTATTTTCCCAAATAGCTGAAAAATTAATCGGGAAATTCAGAGCTAAAATTCTCATCATTTGGGGACCGGAGGATTATGATGAAGCTGTTAAAATAAAAGATGGTATTGCAGAAAATCTTATCTCGTCCGTATTTCTCGCACCCCGGACTACCGTGCTTCAGTCGGCAGCCATTATCTCCCTGTGCTCGGTTATGATCTCAAACGATAGCGGACCTATGCACATCGCTTCAGCCCTGAAAACTCCTGTACTTGGATTGTTCGGTCCCACCAGCCCTTTTATGCATGGACCTTATGGTTCTGCCAACGGTTGGGTCAGGCATGATCAACTTGACTGTATTGAATGCAATCTTTTAACATGTCCTATAAATAAAAAATGCTTTTATGACTTACCCATTCTAAAAATAATTGATAAATTTGAGTTGCTGATAAAAGAAATTATTCCTAAATGAAAAAAGTCGAAATATTCTTCAGAAAATTCCTCCTCAAACTCCTCATCCTCCTGAACAGTGCGGATAAGAAGCCGGGTAAGGTGAATCTTTCTAAAGACTCAAAAGTATTGTTCATAAGATTGAATCGTATCGGGGATGCACTGGTTACCACCCCCCTCATTTACGCAGTTAAAAATGAAATTGGTTGCCGGGTCTTTGTTCTTGCTGACGCTAAAAACTATTTTGTCTTCAATAGCCCGAAATTAGCAGACGAAATATTGATTTTTGAAAAAGGCTTTTTCCCATTGTGGGACTTGATTAGAAAAGTCAACAAACTGAAATTCGATGCGGTTATTGATTTGCACGATGATGTGTCAACAACCGTAAGCTATCTGCTCGCTTATATCAGAGTACCTAACAAAATTGGCTTGCAAAAAGAAAACTCCAAACTCTACACAAATACGGTTCCCAGACTCGACTCTAGGAAACACCATGTCATTGAAAGAGTCATGAATCTCTCTTCCATAATTAATCTTAACGGATTTAGTAAGGATATTAATATAAAATATTTCCCGGTTCAGGGAGCACTCCGGAAAGTCGATTCGTTTATTCAGAATAATTATCCATCGAAAAAATTCATCGTTGGTATTAATATCTCCGCCGGAAGCGATGCTCGTTTCTGGGGAATCGAAAATTTCCGGAAACTTACAAACTTGTTGAAAAATTACCCGGTGGACTATCTGATTCTCTCCTCCACCCGTGACCTTAATCATGCTTTCCAGATTTCTCATGATAAAAAGAAGATTTTCTATTCTCCTTCTTTTGATGAGTTTACATGTATTATATCGAAAATTGATCTTCTCTTCTCTCCGGATACGTCCACTATTCATCTTGCATCTTTATATAAAAAACCCGTTTTCGGACTTTATGTACAATACAACACGGATGATATTATCTGGTATCCCTACAGATCAGATTATGAAACCGTTGTAACCAAGGAACCAACTCTCGAAAACATCTCCTTTGAGAGCGTTTTAGAAAAATTTATTCCATTTTTAGAAAAACAACTTAGACAAAAATGATCCAATTAAATCCTTTTTCATTAGCAGCAAGAATTAAAAGACCATTGATTCTTGATGGTGCAACTGGCAGCATTCTTCAAAAAAGAATCGGTATTGATAAATCACCTCTCTGGACCTCCGAATATAACATTACTTATCCTGAGGAAGTCCTCAGACTTCATTCCGAGTATATAGAATCGGGTGCAGACATTATAACCACAAATACTTTCAGAACAAATCCCCTGGCAGTTAAACTCGCCGGTACTTCCAGATCATATAAACAATATCTTAACAAAGCAGTCAAGATTGCTCTGGAAGCTGCTGCCGGAACTCCGGTGCTGGTTGCTGGATCCAATCCCCCTGCTGAAGATTGTTATAAGGAAGATAGAACCATCTCTAATGATGAACTGATTGATAACAACAAAAAACATATTTCGGCTTTGATGGATGCAGGTTGTGATTTTGTCCTCAACGAGACGCAAAGTCACATGGATGAAATACGCATCATCCTCGAATTTTGCTCAAAAAAGGAAATTCCTTTTATTATCTGTTTATACCTGACCGATGAACTCAGACTTCTCAGCGGTGAACCTCTTCATGAAGTAACCGCGGAAATTAAACAATATAATCCTATGGCTGTTGGATTTAACTGTATTTTTGGACTGACCTTCGGAAAATTAGTAAATAAAGAAATTTTTAACTATAATTGGGGGTACTATTTAAATTGCGGTAGTGGCAATTTTACATATAAGGAAATTAAATGTGACCTCAGCCCCATAAACTATGCGGAGATTATTTCTGATTCGCTGAAATATGATCCTTCTTTCGTTGGCGGTTGTTGTGGTTCTTCACCCTCTCATATTAAAACCATTAGGAGGTTATTTAATGAAAAAAGTAACTATAAAATCTCAGGCAAAAATCAACTTCGGCCTGAACGTCGTTTCTAAAAGGGAAGATAATTATCACAATCTGGAAACTATTTTTTATCCGGTCTCTCTTTCGGATATAATGATCTTTGAAAAAAGTGATAATTTCTATTTCGAAACTGATTCTGAAGAATTGAATGCAACAATAGACTCAAATCTTATCTCACGTGCTGTAAGAGCACTTGAACAGGTTTCCCGGAAAAAGATGAACATAATAATCCACCTCCAGAAACATATACCCATAGGTGCGGGACTTGGAGGAGGGAGCTCTAACGCAGCAACTACACTTTTAGCTCTCAACGAATTGCTGCATCTGAATATAAGTAACGATAAAATCAGGGAACTGGCTCTCTCCTTGGGTTCGGACGTCCCCTTCTTTCTCAAACCCAAAACATCTTATGCTGAAGGAAGAGGTGAAATCCTTCACCGGATCCACTTCGAAATTCAGAAACCGGTGCTTATTGTGAATCCGATGATTCATATCTCATCCCGCTGGGCATATTCCAAAATAACTCCCAAACCCTCGGAGTTTAATCTGAAGACCCTGGATAAAAACAAGATAGTCAACTTCTCCGAACTGAAAGGAAAAGTCAAAAACGATTTTGAGGAAGCAGTCTTTATCGAGTATCCGGAGATAGCTGAACTCCATGGTAAACTTTATGAACTCGGTGCTGAGTTTGTTTTGTTATCCGGCAGCGGCTCATCATTATTTGCAATCTTTCCGGATATTCACAGTGCTCATTCTGCAAGCATGCAAATGCCCGAGAATTATTTTAAGTATATCGAAAATCCCGAAAAAGAGGAGTTTTAAGAATGTATAAATATGCCATATTTATTCTGTTAAGTCTGATATTCTTTTCTTGCTCATCAGTTAAAGAACTTAATTTTGTTAGCAGGGAAGGCTGGAATGCAGATACTCAAAAACCCTTTCCCAAGCATGTTCCGGAAAGGATAACAATACATCATGAGGGAACAATCTTCGATCCTTCTAAAGAGTCCGCCGCAGTTCATATTAAAAACGTACAAAAGTGGGGAATGAGTGAAGCAAGAAACTGGGCAGATATTCCGTATCATTTTATTATTGACTTTGACGGAAATGTGTTCGAAGGACGGAATGTTTTTACCGTAGGGGAGACTGCGACAGAGTATGACCCCACAGGTCATCTCCTGATAACTTGTCTGGGGAATTTTGAAGTACAGGAACTCCCTGAGGCTCAGTATAATGCACTGGTGGAGCTTATTGCACACTGCTGTGACAAATACCGGATTGCACCCGAAACAATGAAGGGGCATAAGGACTTCGCAAAAACCGATTGCCCGGGAAAGAACCTTTATTCATTTCTGCAAAACGGTAAATTGCTAGAGGATGTGAAAATCAGGTTGGCAGAAATTCAAAAGTAAACTAATCAAAAATAACTTTTATCAGGGGAGGGTTTCCCTTCTTAATTTATTTTAAAGGACTATAGATGAACATACCCCAAGTAATCGCAAAAGAATTAAACATTAAAGTTAACCAGGTGGAAGCTGTCATCACTCTTTTCGGCGAAGGAGCCACTATTCCGTTTATTGCACGTTATAGAAAAGAGCGAACCGATGGACTGGACGAGGAGATTTTAAGAGAAATAGAAGAACGACTGAATTACCTTACTCTGCTTGAAGAAAGAAAAGAAACCATACTTAAAACAATTGAAGAACAGGGAAAACTGACCCCTGAACTGGAAGGGAAAATCAGAGCGGCACTTAAACTTCAGGAACTTGAAGACCTCTACCTTCCTTATAAACCCAAGAGAAAAACCCGCGGTACTGTTGCAAAAGCTAAGGGACTTGAACCACTTGCTTTATTCATTCTCGGGAATCCGAAGTTTGAGGGGGATCTTAACGAGAAGGCTGCGGAATTTATCAATCCGGAATTGGGGGTTAACTCCTTTGAAGAGGCAATCGCGGGAGCTAAGGATATAATTGCCGAAATGATAAGCGATGATGCGAATGTAAGGGGAGTCCTGAGGGAATTTATTTCATCCGAAGGGATGATCAGCTCACTGAAAACCAAAGATAATGTGAATGAAGATAGTGCAAACGAGAAACTTAAAAGCAGGGAGACTAAGGATGTTTACAGAATATACTACGATTTCCGGATAGAAATCAGAAGAATAAAACCCTATCAGGTGTTAGCCCTTAACCGGGGGGAAGAAGAAAAGATCCTGAAAGTTGATGTCGTTACAGATGAAATAACCGCACACAGACTTATCAGAGAGACCTATTTCAAATACAGCGAAACGGTATTCGAAGAGCTATTGCAGACAGTTATTGAAGATTCCTACAAGCGGCTAATCTTCCCATCACTTGAAAGAGAAACAAGAAATAAACTTACCGAAACATCCGATTTGCATGCAATTGAGATATTTGCCGGAAACCTTAAGCAGTTGCTGCTCCAGCCCCCCTTGCTTGGAAAGAAGATAATGGGAATTGATCCCGGATTTTATTCGGGAAGTAAAGTTGCGATTATTGATGAGACCGGAAAATACCTTGAGGGGAGTACTATTTATCCTCATCCGCCTCAAAGTAAAATAGCAGAAGCAAAAAAAGAAGTCACCAGACTTGTTAAAAAGCATAACTCCGAAGTGATAGCTATCGGAAATGGAACAGCAAGCCGGGAAACGGAACTTTTTATTGCTGAACTTATTAAAGAACAAGATCTCAAGTGCCATTACATAATTGTAAGCGAAGCAGGCGCCTCGGTTTATTCAGCGTCGGAAATTGCCAAGAAAGAATTTCCCGATCTCGAAGCCAGTCAGCGGGGAAATGTTTCAATCGCCAGAAGACTGCTTGATCCTCTCGCCGAACTCGTAAAGATAGATCCTAAGTCTATTGGTGTGGGATTATACCAGCATGATGTTGACCAGAAACTCCTGATGAAAAAACTGGAGGATGTGGTAATCAGCTGCGTGAATTTTGTGGGTGTGGATGTGAATACTGCTTCAGCCTCTTTACTCACTCATGTATCGGGGCTGAATAAACGGCTTGCGGATAATATAGTCAAGTTCAGAGATAAAAAGGGTAAATTTGAAAGACGCGATGAGTTGATGGAAGTAACCGGGATAGGGGAAAAAGCATATGAACAGTCAGCAGGATTCCTGAAGATAAGGGATGGTGAGAATGTGTTTGACAACACTTTTATACACCCGGAGTCTTATGATGTGACCGAAAAACTTCTCAAACTGGTAAATATTCCAAAAGAAAAAGTGACCGAATCCGGAGGGTTGATAGAATTCGTCGTAACTAAGAAGGGGCTCGACAAAGTGGCAGCAGAACTCAAGTGCGGCATTCCGACGCTTTCCGATATAATTGCAAATTTAAAGAGACCGGGAAGAGACCCGCGAGAAGAAATGCCCAAACCGATTCTTAGAAGCGATGTCCTTAAAATGGAGGACCTGCGCGAAGGAATGAGGCTGAAAGGAACGGTCAGGAACATTGTTGATTTTGGGGCGTTTGTTGACATCGGTGTAAAGCAGGATGGTCTGATTCATGTTTCACAAATGAAAAAGAAATTCGTCGCAAACCCTATGGAAATCTTAAAAGTCGGTGATGTCATTGATGTGACAATAATCTCTATAGATTCAGACAGGGGCAGAATCGGACTTTCGATAAGAGAGGGAGAAGAAAAATAAATCCCGGACATTACATCCGGGATCGCAAATTAAATAGGAACCGGATTATTTTCCCTTAATAAAGGTTTTGAACTTTCCATTTTGCTCTTTCTGAGTATATACCTCGTGCCCTTTTTCCTTAAGGATATCGATTAAAGGTGCCGGAACAAAGCCCGTGACAAGACAAAAAACCTCATCGGATTTAAGACCTGCCGCCTCCTTGGTAACCCTGGCAACCGGATGGATACCGTTGTTAAGATCCTCTGTGGCATCATACTCTGTCGTTATTGCAGAATTCGCAAGCCAGACCGGTCCGGACTCTGCGGAGTCATCTTTTTTTCCGAGATATTCTGTATCCTGTCCCACGGCACTTCGAAGTTTATTAATTAATACAGCGAGGTCCAGATTTCCCACTCGCGCTGCCTGTTTAAGTGAAGTAACGCGGGCAATTGTTCTTCTTAGTACCGGATTATTAAGTTTAACAAATTCGGGGGCCAGTGAAATAAGAACTTTCTCAAGCTCGGGGAAATTATTAAGAAGTTCAGCAACCTTGGTATCGGGGGTAATCAATTTATTCTCTTTCATAATCGCCTCTATTTGTCATAAGTCAAGAGGCGTCTTTCCCCCTCAACCTTTTTATATTCATTAATATCCTGAGTTAATTCAAGCGTTCCAAGGTACTCTCCTTTTTCATTTCTTACTGCATAGTAAGCGATGTGGACGTACATGCCTTTATAGCTTATCCAGAATTTTGCCGAATCCTGGGCGCCGCTCTTAAAATCGTTGATGATCTTTTCAACTATGTGAACACTCGATGGGGGATGACAGTATTGAACCTGTCGTCCGAGAATCGCCTTGCTCCTTTCGAAGATCCTCTCCTTTCCATGTGAGAAATAAGCAACTTTGTCTTCGTGGTCAACAAATGTTATATCCAGCGGAATAGAGGCAAAGATCGCCTCGAGTTGATCTTTCGAAAAAGAGCCGCTAGATAATTGAATCCGTTCGGGATTAATCGGTTCCGGTTCTTTACCGGGAGCGATTTCGGGTTTCCATTCAACTGCCGGTGCAGCAAGCGTATATCCAATTGAATCGCTTTGACGGTAAATCTCATACCATTCGATTTCTGTAAGCGTGTCCATGCACATCGGGAAAAGGATATTCTCTTCCTTGTAAATCATCTCATGGATAGCTGTTACGGTGGGTTCAAACATCATTTGAACAAAGTCAGTGAGTGTTTCAACCGTAATAGCTTCTTCGGTACGAACAAGTTGCAGGGAGGATTTCAGATACTCCCTTATTTCATCATGCTTGCCCCACATAACGGCGGGGGGTCCGGTAATACCGGCTTTTTCAAGATATGGGAAAAGAAGATTTTCCTTCCGGACGTAATGTTTTTCCAGATCAGCAAGTTTGTTGAACTCCTCTCTGAGTTCCATAAGAACGGAATTTGCGGGTGTGTCCTTATCGAGTCCATAAATCTTAAGAAAGATTTTCCTGACAGACTGAAGAACAGTTTCAACTGCCCGGTTTTCCAGTTTAAAGGTATCCACGGGGTGACCTTCGGGAGTTGTTTTTGCATGGGACAGGTCAATCTTCCCTTTTAATGCTTCTGAATGGATGTCGCAGAACTTTAAAATCTCCTCCTCGGGAAGTCCTTCCGAGATAAGTTCCTGTTCCGCTTGAACGACTTCTCCGTAGGGGACGGAGCCAAGCATTTCTGTAAGCTTTTTCTTTGTTTCATCAACGGATATACCGTTATGAAGATCCAGGATAAGTTTTTTTAGTTCATCCCTTCTTTTTTGACTGTTGTTTATTATTTCACTCATTTTGTTCCTTTAATATAAGATAGAATTATCTGATTATATAACAGAAAATGTACGTAAATAGTGCAACAAAACAAATAAAATTGCTTTATACAATCTCATTCATAAAAGAAATTTGATTTTTTTACTGCAAAAGTTTAAATTGCTACCTTAAAATTTTATTATTTGATTATATGAAAAAGTTCAGAGTTGGTACCTGTTCCTGGAACTACGAGTCATGGCTTGGGTTGGTTTATTCTTTTAAGTGGAAAACAAGTGCTCCTTATCTTGTTGAGTATTCAAAACACTATAAAACAGCGGAGATAGACAGCTGGTTTTATAATCTTCCCGAACCTGATGAAGTTAAGGAATACAAAGAAAATGTTCCAAAGGATTTTACGTTTACCCTTAAAGTCCCGCGCGAATTAACTATGACCCACATCCCCTTACCCGGTGGGATTACTTCAAATTCCCATTTCCTTTCAATGGAATTTTTTGAAGTTTTTTATAGTAGAATTGAGGAACTGCTTCCTCAGGTAACCGGGATAATATTTCAATTTCCCTATTTTGAAAACGATAAAATAAGTTCGCTTTCACAATTCCTATTCAGAGCAAAGAGTTTTTTCCCGAATCTTCCCAAGGAACTCCCTATAGGAATAGAGGTTAGAAATAAAGACTTCTTAAATGACAATTATTTCGATTTTCTTACCGAGAATAATATCATTCCCGTTTTATCCGAAATGAAAATGCTCCCCACAATTACCGAAACCTATGAAAAAAACAAGTTGAGAATTGGGGATAACATAATTATTCGTTTGCTGGGGGGTGATAGAAAAGAGATCGAATTAAGAACGAAGAAGATATGGGATGAAATAAGACTTCCAAAGATGCAGAATCAGGCTATCGCCGAAATGATAGTTGAAATGCTGGAAACTAAAAATGTGATTCTTAACGTCAATAATCACTACGAAGGAAGTGCGCCAAAGACAATTCAGGCAATTCTGGAATTTATGAAGCAGGCGGGATACAAGGAAAAATAATTTTCCCCGCTGAATATATGAAAACCTTCTTATTTTTTTTATTCCTGCTCTGCAACACTTTTGCCGGGCAGGAGGATACCCTCCTTTTTATCATCCGCGTTGATGATATTCTGTCACGAAATGTAACCACACTCCCAAGAAGAATAAAAGATTTTCAAAACGCAGTTGAGCTGCGGGGTGGAAAAGTTACCTGGGCAGTAATTCCTCACAGATTGATTGAATCACAAAACCTGGACGGTGTTGTTGCGCAAGAATTGAGGGAAACCTTACAAAACGGGCATGAAATTGCTATGCATGGTTATAACCACATTTGTTTACTATGTGGTCAGTCGGGACACGAAATGTTCTGTACTGTCAATAATCATCAATTTTCCTATGAACATCAGGTGGCTTTAGTAGATAGTGGACTCCGGCTTTTACTTGACACGGTTGGTATTACTCCCCGTACATTTGTTCCCCCCGCACATGTGGCAGACTCAATAACATATAGTGCATTGCTGGACAGGAGTTTTAATTTGCTCTCATCAACCGGACAAACCAAGAGTTTTATCTATCGCAATCTGTATAACCTAGCCCCGAACAATGAATATACGTGGCAATTAACAACCTCTCAGTACTCATCCAGACTTGCCTCGGCACTTAATGATATTAGAAATACCGGAGCATCAAACGGCTATTACTGCCTTCTTTTGCACGATCCCTTTATCAGGCAGGGTTACGAGAACGGACTCGTGGTCAGATGGACTGGCGAATTACTCGATTCACTTAACATATATTTCGGTGGCAGGATCAAATATGTAACTTTGCAGGAGGCATTCCAAAGTTTTAATCAACCGGCAAATATTATTAAACAGGAGTCTGTACCCGGAACTTTTTCTCTAAGCCAGAACTATCCTAATCCTTTCAATCCGAGCACTGTTATAAAATATCAACTGCCGGCAGACTGCAGAGTTACATTAAATTTATTTGATATTCTTGGGAACAGAATAGCCATGCTTGTAGATGAATATAAGCAAGCCGGAATTCACAGTTATGAATTGAGGATATCGGATTACAATATAACCTCGGGAATTTACTTTTACGAGATCAACGCAGGGAACTTCAGAAATGTGAAGAAAATGATATTTATTAAGTGATCCGCCCCCCATTTCTACATAAAAGCAGTTAAAATCCCTTTTTTTGCCTTTTTCTAAAGGCTCTTATTATCTATCTTTACTAATTAAATTAAAATTAAATTAGATATGAAAAAAACCTATTGGATTATACTCTTTTCGCTAATAATTGCGGGATGTTCTGCCACTGTTGATACAGCAAATATGCAACCACAGGACAGGCTTAATTATGCAATAAAACTCTATGAAGAAGAATCTTATGAGCAAGCCGTTATCGAGTTCGAAGCAATAATGCTTCAATATCCCGGAAGTGAATTCGTGGATAAAGCTCAGTATTATCTGGCAATGACGCGTTTTAAACGCAGCGAGTACATTATTGCTGCCTCCGAGTTCAGCCGCCTTATCAGGAATATGCCGTCAAGCGTCCATGTTCCCGATGCGCAGTTTATGCTTGCAGATTGTTACTTTACCCTATCCCCCAAGTTTGCGCTTGATCAGCGTTATACTAAACAGGCGATTCAGGAGTTTCAGTCTTTTATTGACTTTTTCCCAACCGACTCTCGGGTAGCGCAAGCCGAGGAGAAAATATCATTTCTGAATTCCAAATTAGCCGAGAAGGAATTTAATAGTGCATACATATACGAGAAACTTGATTATTACAATGCGGCACTGCTTTACTATGACAATGTTCTTTCGTTTTATCACGATACACAATTTGCTCCCAAGGCAAGTTATAATAAAATTTATATATTGATTGAGAAAGAAAGGACTTTGGACGCGCTGACCGAAGCAAATAATTTTTTATTAAAATATCCGCAAGATTCAAATTACTCAAACATACTGAAAATAAAAGAAACCCTGGAAAACAAACTTAAAACATCGGAAAATTAATGACACCCAAAAAAGTTTCTGATTCAACCACAATAATGACCGAACTGGTTCTGCCTCAGCACACCAATACCCTGGGTAATCTTCTCGGTGGAGAACTGATGCATTGGATTGATATCTGTGCGGGAATTTGTGCTTTCAGACATGCCCAGAATGTTTGTGTGACGGCAGCTGTTGACAGCATACATTTCCATCACCCTATAAAACTCGGGCAGATCGTTACACTTAAAGCTTCCATTAACCGGGCATTTAATTCGTCGATGGAGATTGGTGTCGAGGTTTTCTCCGATTCCTATACTGACGGGAAAGTCGTGCTCAGCAATTCGGCTTTCATAACTTTTGTCAGTATTGATAAAGATGGGAAACCGCTCCGGGTTCCCCCGGTTACTCCCGAAACACCAGAAGAACAGAAGAGGTTTGATGAGGCGCTTGGAAGAAGGGAAAAAAGACTTCAGGCTGATAGGTAAACATTTTTTGCTGGTTTTTTTAATTATCGCTCCGGCTACCCAGAGTCAGATTTATTTTAATGGTCTCTGCCGGTATGCTGTGCACGATATTGAACCGGGATTAACCTCCCTGATATCCTTGAATTTTAATAATGATTATTATACCGATCTTGCAGCTTTCTCCGGTTCAGGCAATAAAATTATTACTCTGCACGGTGCTGAAAAAGGGAACAAAATCAGGAAAACTGTTGTGAATAATTCGGCTTCTCCCGATAAAATATTGCCCGTTACGGACGCAGCTAATAACGTGAAGGAATACCTTTATGTTTCCCGTAAAAAACGCACAGCAGGATTAATGAATTTCAATCAGGGAGGATATCCAATATTCGGTACACCGGTCCGTTTTAATACTTATCCTTCCAATATATCAGTTGGGAATACCGATAATGACCCCGAAAAGGAGTTTCTTATCTCCGGCGATTCGTTTGCAGGTATGGAATTACTGAAACACAAAAAGGGAAGGCTTGTTAGGAGTCAAATAGTAAAGGACCATATTTATCCACTCGCAATCCTTGTTGACCTGAATTCGGATGGATTTGCGGATATACTTGCATATAATCTAATCGAAAATAAACTTGAATTTTTTTATAATAATTCAAACGGTAAATTCGCACTCGTAAAGCAAACACCGGTAAGCGGAAAAGTCAATCATCTATATGCATACAACATTAATTCGGACTTCTTCACGGATATACTTTTTTCCATCGGAAACAACATCCACTTTTTACTTGGAGATTCTTCCTCATCATATAAAAGACAATTTACCCTGCGAACGAATTATGAAGTGCACAAATTTATTCCCGGCGATTTTAACCGGGATGGCTTGACTGATCTTTGCTACCTTAACACCCGCAACTCTGTGGTATCTGCAGTTTTTCAAAAAGATGATCTTACTTTTTCAAAAGAACTTCTTTATCTTGAGAAAGAAGGGCTTGAGGACTTGATACCATATTACAGCCGGTTCATTGAGGGTTTTGCTGCTTTAAGCAATAAAGGGCAGATATTTACACTTGCCCGCGAATCCTTTTTAGGGTCAAATAACACAATTAAATTGGCGGGAAATGCCGATATAATAGTTCCGGTATCCCGTCCCGGTACCTCCGCGGCAGATATCGGTTATCTTGATACGACGAGGAAAGTTTTTAACCTTGTCCTCAGAAATGAAGACCAAATGCCCGGGATTCTCTTTTCAACACCCGTGAATGCAAATTACAAAAACATAAAAGCAGAAAGTATAAGTAATTCGGAAAAAATCTTTTACTTTTATTCTCAAAAGGATAGAATGATTGAGGTAGTACTGCTTGATTTAAACAATTTCAGACTTAAGAGGGAATTTGTTAATTGTGAGGGGGAAATAAAAGAAGTCTTTTTACGAAAGAGAGAATCCGAAATATACCCCGAGCTTTATGTGTTCCAGAATATATCCGGCAAGAAAGTGGTTGCACATTATAATTATCCTCAGAAACGGTATCGCAAGACAGGAGAAACAATTCTTTTCCCTGAGGCAATCGATATAAATGTGCAAGGAGGAGAGTTATTCAGCTGGACTTCCGATTCTTCACATACAACCCTGCAGCGTTATATGGAAAACTTCAGCCAGCCGCTTGAGGTGGTATCACTGCCGGTAAAATACTCCTACCGCAAAAGTATTTCATTCGATTTTCTAAATAATGGGCAGAACCGGCTGTTGACTTTCTTCGCAGAGAAAGGGACATCTTTTCTGCAGATACTTCCACTCAACAAAGAAATTACAAGAAAACTTGCCGGGAAAAAATATCTTCTGAAACAGATTGAATTAAGGGAGAAAGAAAACCTGACCAGTGAAGATTTTTTCAACAACCTGTATATTGGAAAAATAAATCACCCATTGTCACCAAAGATATACTTTCATTCCGCTTACTCAGACTTACTTTACAGGCTTGATATTACCGGACGAGGCCGGTACGTTGCGTTAACTCCGCTTGCTGAAGTTCAGAACACAGGAAGTTACTTCGTAGAGAACAGATTAAGAAACCGGAGATTTGTGGTATATTCGGATAAAGAATTAAATTGCATTCGGTCTGTAAAAATATGAAGATTGGTATAAAACACATTGCGCTCTTAGTGGTTTTATTATCGGGTTCCACCTTATCCCAGCGGATGGATTCAATATTCAACGATTTTACCCGGATGAGACTTCCAAATGAAATTCCTGATTCTCCATCCGGACCATTGCATGATGAACGGAAATGCGGTTTCGGGATAACCGCACAAGTCCGTTTTAATATTGACGGTTTTTCGCCCACACAGCAAGCTATACTCAAACGACTGCTTGAAAGACCGGTAACTTCAACCAGCATTGTTTCACCCAGAGGATTCTTCAAAATTCACTTCGATGAGTCGGGTTATAACAAGCCCACCTATAGTGCACTTGAACTTGCAATTGCACTTGATTCATCATACGCGGTTGAAGTTGAACGAATGGGATTTCCTCCGCCACCTCCGGATAATGGTGCCGGTGGAGATAATAAGTACGACGTTTATATACAGGCGCTTGGCGGAACATATGGTTATACAATGCCGGAAAATGAAATAACTCCAGGTTCGGATCAGTACACTTCATACATAGTAATCAACAGCGATTTCACCGGTTTTTATACGTCCGGTATTAACGCGGCAAGAGTAACTGCAGCGCATGAGTTCCACCACTCAATACAAATGGGGAACTATGCATATAAAGAAGTAAGCGGAGAAATTGAAGATCTTTTCTTCTATGAGCTGACCTCGACATCAATGGAAGAATTCGTATTTGACAATGTGAACGACTACTATGGATATATGAAAAGTTTCTTCACATATCCGGACAAGCCTTTACAACTCCAGTCCGGCTATAATCTAGCCATTTGGAATATTTTTCTGAAAGAGAGAGTCGGGGAAGGGGTTTTTGTTAAACAATGGGAGCAGTTTAAAACCAAACGAGCACTTACTTCTATAGATATCGCACTTAACAGTTACAATACTTCTTTCTATGATGAGTTCAAGGAATTTGCTGTGTGGGCTTATTTCACGGGATACCGGTCGGTTTCCGGAAAATATTTCAAAGATGCGGCAGAATTTCCCGCTACCCTTAAACCGCTCGTTACCGCTCAGGTAAATTATCCTTTTACCGAGTTAAAGTTTTCAGATTCAAAACCGACTGCAATCAATTATCTCCGGTTCTACAAAAAAGATGCAACAACCAACGATACAATCGCCGCACTGATAGTCAATGCCGATATTCAGAAAGGGATAATTCCCAAGGGGGGTATAATTCCTTCGATTCCGTTCAGTTATACACTTGCCCCATCATCACTTAATGGATTTTATACCGTGATTGATGGTCAGTATTATGCAAAACTTGAGTCAACAGAAATGCTGTCTTTTTCGAACAGTGAAATCGTGAACGATCTGTTAGCGAACAGCGGCAGTTCAATCAAGCGACAGGTTGACTTTGTTTATCCCTCACCTTTTAACTATTCAAAACATACCTATCTGAACTTCGCACTTCCACCTTCCGCCGAGGGATACTGTGATCTCCACATTTTTGATATAAACTCGAATCTGATCTACTCAGGAACCGTACCGGTAAAAAACAACATTGGAATGAGGACTATTCAATGGAATGGAATGAACAACCGTGGAGAAAAAGCGGGAAGCGGAGTTTATCTTTATGCAATCAGAATTCAGGGAGAAACACTTTCGGGAAAATTAGTGATTGTAAATGAATAGATACGAACTAAAACTTGACTCGCTGACAAAATATTTCGGGAGAAGACTCGTTTTCCGTGACTTGAATATTGAATACTGTCAATGCGGTATCTATGGCATATCCGGTCCGAACGGATCAGGAAAATCAACACTATTGAAAATAATTGCCGGGATTTCAACTCCCTCAAAAGGAAAAATAATCCATACTGCTGAGGGAAAAGAAATCGATACGGCTGAGATTCACGAACGCATCGGTTTTGTGTCCCCCTACCTGGTTCTATATGAAGAATTTTCATGCCGGGAGAATATTGAGATAATGGGAAAGATCAGAGGCATAGAACCTGACGAGCCTCATATCACAAGACTGCTTGAGACTTTTGGCCTTGCGGACAGACAAAATGACCGGCTCAAATTCTATTCCTCGGGTATGAAACAAAGAATGAAGTTTATTTTTGCACTCCTGCATAAGCCGGCTTTATTAATTCTTGATGAGCCGACCGAAAATCTGGATAATGAGGGGAAAAACAAAATTTATGAATTAATAAAAAACTATTCAGCATCAAATATTGTTCTAATAGCATCTAATGAAGATTCGGATTTGCAATTATGCACATCTTCAATAAACCTGCTGGAGCATAAATGAAAGCATATCATTTATTCAGGAAGGATTTATTTTCCGAGATACGGAACAGATACGCCATAAATTCCCTGGCAATGTTTATTATCGTCACGATAAGTGTGATCCTCTTCTCCGTGGGAGAGGAGACGATTTCCGATTATCTGAGCGGCGGGTTGTATTGGGTGGTTGTCTTTTTTACCGGAATGTCGGGACTGGCGCGAGTGTTTGTTTCTGAAGAAGAACGTGGAACAACCCTTACACTTCAGCTGATTGCGAGACCCGAAACAGTACTCAGCGGGAAACTGATTTTCAATTTAGTTCTTACACTTGCGATGAACATTGTGATAACTTTTCTGTATTCGGCGCTTTTCCCGGCGTTTGTTATCAAAAGCTTAATGCTGTTTTTCATAACATTTATTCTGGGGACATTGGGAATTGCAATTTCATCCACGATTATTGCGGCTATAATTTCAAAGGCAGGTTCAAAAGGGACACTGTATCCCGTATTATCCTTCCCGATTCTCCTGCCGCTAATATTGATTTTAATAAATCTTACAAAGATTTCGATGGACGGAACGCCATTTGGCGAAGCAATCATGGATGTTTTATTCCTGGCTTCCTACGATGTTGTGATGTTGTCCGTTTCTTACTTACTATTTGATTTTATATGGAAGGATTAGAATAAAAACATGATCTGGAAAATAATACTCTTTTTATTGATGAGTTATGTGATAATAGCAGGCATATCATTTCCGATTGTAGAAAAACCGGAAGCCTGGTATCACTTTCCGCTCATTCCCGGACTTGGAGAAAATGCAAAGATTATTTTCTTCCATGTTCCGACTGCGTGGATAACCGTTTTGGCATTCCTGATGTCGACGATATTCAGTATCAAGTATTTGAGAAAAAAAGATCTGGATGATGACGGGAAATCGCAGACTGCGCTTGAACTTGGAATGGTATTTTGCATACTTGCGACGGTTACCGGTGCGGTATGGGCAAAGTTCACCTGGGGAGAATACTGGAGCTGGGATCCAAGGCAGACGAGCATCTTCGCACTGCTTTTAATATACGGTGCGTTGTTCGCTTTAAGATCGGCAGTTGAGAACGAGGAAAAGCGGGCTACACTCTCGGCGGTTTATTCAATAATCGCATTTGTCACAGTACCGTTTTTTGTTTTTATCATGCCAAGGATCATGAAGGGGCTGCATCCAGGTTCGGCAGACGATACAAATGCCGGTCCGGTGGTCAATTTTAAGATGAATTCAAACATGTATCTGGTTTTTGTACTTTCTGTCGTTGCATTCACAATTTTATATTTCTGGATGTGGCGAGTGGGATCCAGGTCATTAAATATTAAAGAAAAACTTTTAAAAAATTACAGATGAGGTAAAAATTGGAAGGATTATATTTGTTCCTCGAAAAAAACAGTATTTATATTGTAATGATTATTGTTCTGATAGTCTGGGCAGGTGTGTTTCTGTACAACTTAAAACTGGACAAGCGTTTAAAGTTTATTGAGAAAGAAATGAAGGAAGGAAAAAAATGAAAAATAAATATATTTTCGGGGGGATTATTGTTGCCGTCTTTTTAACACTGATGATATATCTTTTCACACAAACCAACGTTCAGTACGAGAGCGACTTTACGAAAGTTATGGAAAAGGGGCGTACAGTAAAAGCCACCGGAAGCTGGGTTAAAGAGAAGAATTATGAAATTGACAAAGTCAACAAGACGTTCAGTTTTTTCATGCGTGATGAGAAGGGAAATGAAATGAAAGTAGTCTGCCCCGGAACCATCCCGAACAATTTTGAATCAGCAACAAGCGTGGTGGTCACCGGTGAATATACAAACGGATACTTTGCAGCAAAGGATATTCTGACTAAATGTCCGTCGAAGTATGAATCCCCAAACAAGTCTTCTTAAAGCAACCCGAAATGATAATATGAAAAACCCGGAGTTTAAATGATTGGTAACCTGATTCTCTCACTTGCCCTTGCATTCAGCATATTTTCAATGATAATGTATGTTTTTACATTCAGAGGGGCAAGGAACACCCTTGGCATCGCTCGACTTTCTTATCACGCAATGACCATGCTGGTAATAACGGCAAGCGTATATCTGAGTTTCAATATAATCACGCATAACTATGAGTTTGATTATATATACAACTACAGTAATGATCAGTTGTCACTTGGCATGCTTCTCTCGACATTCTGGGCGGGGCAGGAAGGCAGTTTTCTTCTTTGGGTGCTATTCGCAGCACTTATAGGAGTTTTTCTGCAGTCCTATACTTCCAAAAGGGAGGATCTGGAACCGACGGTCATGTTCAGTTATACTGCGGTAGTTTCCTTTCTTTTACTGATGGTTTCTCCACTGTTAAAAACGCCGTTTGCCTATCTTTGGGCGAATGAGATATACATTGAAGCGGCAAAAATCAACCAGCAGTTTTTAAGTTTAAGTATCCTTCAGCCATTTCTAATGAGCGATGGTCAGTCGGGACAATTTTACGTAAAAGTCAATAAAGAACTTTACTCACTCCTAGCCGGGCAGGGGATTGAATTCAACACTTTCATTATCCAGGGGAAGGGTTTAAACCCGCTGTTGCAGAATTTCTGGATGCAGATACATCCCCCGATTTTATTTGCCGGATTTGCACTAGCGACAGTTCCGTATGCTTTTGCAATTTCAGCGCTCATGAAAAATTACTATAAAGACTGGGTTAAACAGTCATTCCCATGGTCGCTTGGCGCGGGCGGGGTGCTGGGATTGGGTATTATGCTCGGGGGTTACTGGGCATACGGCGTGCTGGGCTGGGGAGGTTACTGGGCATGGGATCCGGTTGAAAACTCGAGTCTCATACCGTGGATTATTCTTGTGGCAGTTATACACACTATGATAGTTCAGCGCAAAGAACAGAAGCAGGGAAAAGAGATCGGCAGATTTGCCAAGACAAACTTAATACTCAGCATAACCGCTTTTGTGCTGGTTATTTACAGCACATTTTTAACAAGGAGCGGAATACTTGGGGATTCTTCAGTCCACTCATTTGTGGATCCGGGTTCACTGGTTTATCTCTTCCTGGTTATTTTTCTGCTTACCTTCCTGATTGCGGGTGTAGGGCTAGTAATATACCGATGGAAAAATCTTTCGGATGAGCATAATGCGAATGAAAATATATGGTCGAGGGAACTGTCGCTTTTCAATGCAGCATTGATTTTGTTAGCCTCGGCAATAATCGTTTTCTTCGGAACATCTGCTCCGATTTTCGGGGTTACCGTGGAAATCTCCTTTTATGATGAGATGCACATACCCCTTGCGATTGTTATGCTGATCCTGAATGCCTTAAGTCTGGTGTTAAAATGGAAAGAGACGGAAGGGAAGGAAATTTTCAAGGGTCTTCGCCTGTCACTGGTCCTTACTTTAGTTTTCGCGATTCTCTTTATTTTTGTTGCCGGGGTAAAAGACTTTATGATGATACTGCTTGGAGTATCGGCAGCATTCGCATTTTTCATCAATGTGGAAATTTGTATAAAGGTAGTTGCAAAGAATTTCAAAAAAATCGGGTCATATCTTTCGCATATAGGGATTGCGATTTTCGTTCTGGGGGTTATTGGATCGGGAGCCTACTCAAAGCATGCCGATGTGGATCTGGTCAAAGGAGAAAAACAGAACGTACTTGTTTATGATATGGTTTTTACAGGCTATGAGCCGTTTGAAAATAATACCAAGTACAGATTTAACGTCGTTGTTACGGACGGATCGGATAAGAAAGTAGTATCTCCCGTAATGTATATAAGCGATTTTAATCAGAGCATGATGAGGGAACCGGATATTGTTGAGGGTTTCACGAACGACATTTATATTTCCCCGGTAGGATATGAAGATAATGAAGGATCTTCAAGCGGACAGGAGATTATTAAAATCAATCCGGGTGAAGAAAAAGTTGCGGGAGAAAAAATAATTGTAAGGTATGTGGATTTTATAAAGCCGGATATGACTGTTATGGCTCAGGGGGGCGATTTTGAGATGGGGGCGAATGTAATTGTTCAATATGAAGATAAAATCGAAGAGATCCGGCTGGTATCCCGAAAGTCCGGTGAAGGGCTGACAAATATTCCGGTGGAGATCAAAGCACTTGGGGCAGTACTGACATTAAACCATATTGATCCAATGACCAAAGCTGCGGAGATTATTTTCCAAAAGCAAGCGGAGCAACCGCAAGGGCAAAACGTTAAAAAAGAAGTCCTTTCCATTCAGGCGAGCATCAAACCGTTTGTAAGTCTGGTCTGGATAGGGGTTTTCTTCACAGTACTCGGTTTTATAATTGCAATGATTAAAAGAAGCAAAGAAGAATAAAGCATAAAGAACCTTTTGCAGAGTTTTGAAATTTCGTTAATATTCTAAGTCAAATATTTATAATTACTGCATGGAGTTAAAATGAGACGGAACTTTATTGTTATGTGTGTACTGAGCCTGTTTTTATTTAACCAAAACGTTACAGGTCAATCCCTGGGGCTTAATTTATCCTTCGCATTTCCACAGGGAGATTTCAAGGAAAATCTCGACACATTCGGATGGGGAGGAGCGCTTGAAGGGCTTTTACCGCTTCATCCGGTAGTATCAGCCGGGTTAAATGTGGGTTTTTATAACTACGGCAATGAGACAAGAAATGAACCATGGAGCATGACGATTCCGGATGTTACATTAGAAGTTACCCGTTCGAACAATATAGCAAACTTCCATTTATTCCTGAGGCTTGCCCCGCCAAACATGACCTTCAAACCTTATCTGGATTTGCTTGCCGGCGGGTCATATTTATATACAGAAACATCAGTTTATTCTGAAAAGGGAGTATATCAGAACAATGAAGAAATAGCCTCAACGAACACAATAGACGATTTTGCCTGGAGTTACGGGGTGGGAGCGGGCTTCATGTTCAAAGTTATGGATCTGCCAAGTCAGCAGGAAGGAATGGATGCCGAGTTATATATTGATCTAAAGGCAAGGCATCTGTGGGGGACAGAGGCTGCGTATCTGAGAGAGGGAGATGTGACAATTGCCAATGGTAAAGTCTATTTCAAGCCACGAGAATCCAAAACAGACCTCCTCACTATCCATCTGGGAGCTGTTGTGCTCTTCTGAGAATTAAAAAAACAGGAAATAAAAAAGCCCTTTCAGAGAAAGGGCTTTTTTTATTAAAGTGTAAGTTTATTCGGTTTGCGCCACATTGTGGTAAACACCCTGAACATCCTCATCATCTTCGAGTGCGTCAATTAGTTTAGTCACCTCTTCAGACTGTTCGGGGGATAATTCCTTGAAGTTATTGGGGACCCATTGAAACTCCGAGCTAACAACCTCGAGATTATTTTCCTCGAGAGCTTTCTGCATACTGCCGAAATCCTCAAACATTGTATAAATATAAATTGATTCATCATCGTACAGAAGTTCATTAAGACCGAAGTCAATCAGTTCAAGTTCAAACTCGTCAATATCGGAAACGGCAGCCCGGTTAATTTTAATTAGTGCCTTGTGTTCAAACATAAAGGAGATACTTCCGTTACTTCCGAGATTCCCCTCAAATTTTCTAAAAAGATGGCGTACGTTTGCCACAGTCCTGGTGGGGTTATCGGTTGCACATTCTACCATTATAGCAACAGCATGAGGACCATAACCCTCGTACACAATTTCAGAATAACCGGTTGTATCCTTGCTGGAAGCGCGTTTAATTGCAGCTTCGACCCTGTCCTTGGGCATATTCACACTTTTAGCGTTCTGTAGAGCAATGCGAAGACGTGCATTCCCTTTGGGATCGGGACCACCGGCTTTCACGGCTATTTCTATTTCTTTTCTTACGCGGTTGAATGCCTGCGACATTTTAGCGAAGCGCGCAAACATTTTATGTTTTCTTTTTTCGAATATTCGTCCCATATAACCTTACATAGATTTGTAAAAATTGTAATTAAGAAAGAAAAAACGAAATCTTTCCTTATTATTTTATTAAGTTTTTGCGGAGCATAAAAGATACTTTCATACCGGAATTGCCTCGCTTAAAACAAATTTGCTAATACGGGATTTCAAAGAACTTTTCATTACCAAGTCAACTTTGATTCCCAGAGTGTCGGAGAGATAATACTTTAATGATAAGAATTTAATCAATCCGGGAACCTTTGAAAAAGTCACCAGCAAGTCCAAATCGCTATTCTCGTTCTGTTCGTTCCTGACTAAGGAGCCAAGGACTTCCAGAGACTTTACAGAATAAACTTTCGAAAGATAGGGCATCATTCCCTTAATTTCAGTAAGCAATATATCAAGTTTTTTTTGTATAAGAAATTATGACAGACTAAAAATTAAAATCAAACCGTAATGGAATATATCTCCGGAACCGCTCAATTTAAGCGGGGGGGTTCCAGGTTTCGAGGAGCAATTGTTTTTCCTCAGCGATGCTGTTTTTAACTTCCTGAATCCTGAAAACGGTTCTGTTAAGCATGGTATAGAGATTATCCACGTATAATCTGAGTTCTTCAAGTTCATTTCCTTGTGGTTTCAGGTGTATAGCTTCCACCATGTCGGAATATACCGTATCAAGGATTTCAATATCTTTATTTAATTTTTTCCCAAGTTCATTAATTGCTTGCGACTTTTCCATAAAATATCTCCGTTTGGTTGTATAATCGATTTTTTCCGGACTCAAATATAAATTAAAAAGGGAAAATAACAAATTGCAAATTTGAGATTTATGCAAGTTTTGTTATTTTAACAGAATTAATAGAAATTTTTAATAGCAAAAGGATTGAAAACGCTAGCCGGGAAAAAATCGATGACGGAAATAAGGCTGATTGAGTTCTTCACGAATGTGGGAGGGCTGATGCAATTCAGTTTGCGGTTTTTTAAATACTGCTTTCTGCCTCCGTATGAATTCAGCGAGATTAAGAAACACATGGACGAACTTGGGGTGAAAACCCTGCCGATCGTAAGTGTGACCGGAATAATAATCGGATTAGTATTAACCCTTCAAAGTCAGCCAATACTTGCGCGTTTCGGGGCGGAGGGATTTCTTCCCTTCATGGTTTCGATTTCCGTAGTCAGGGAATTGGGACCGGTAATTACAGCATTAATATTTGCGGGGCGGGTAAGTTCAGGAATAGGTGCGGAGCTTGGTTCAATGCGGGTTACCGAACAGATAGACGCCATGGAAGTCTCTGCAATTGATCCGTTCAAATACCTGGTAGTAACAAGAGTAATTGCCACCACTTTAATACTTCCGCTGTTGGTAATGTACGTAAACTTTCTGGCGATTGTGGGATGTTACGTAGCTATACTGCTTGTTAACGATATAACTTTACAGCTATATATTAATCAGGTAATAGAAGCGGTTAAATTCGGTGATCTTATACCGGGAATTTCGAAAACACTTGTATTTGGTTTTATTGTGGGGATAGTTGGTGCGTACAAAGGATACACAGCCGATAAAGGAACAGAGGGGGTAGGGAAAGCGAGCACTACTTCTGTCGTAATTGCATCCCTGCTGATTTTAATATTTGACATGATTTTAGTAAAAGTCTCGTTGTGGTTATGGCCGATGTAAAAGTTGTTGAAGTAATAAACCTGTCTAAATCATTTGGAGATTTCACAGTGCTGGACAACATCTCTCTTACAGTGATGAAGGGGGAGAATCTGGTGATATTCGGCAGAAGCGGAACCGGGAAGAGTGTTTTATTAAAATGCATGGTTGGGCTGCTGATACCCGACAACGGAGATATCTTTATACTAGGGGAAGAAGTAAGAAAATTAAAGATAAAAGGATTAAACGAACTACGCAAAAACATCGGTTTTTTATTTCAGAGTGCGGCGTTATATGATTCAATGAGCGTGAGGGAGAATCTTGCATTTCCGCTGATAAGGAATTTCAAATTCAGCAAAGAGGAAGTAGAAGAAAAAGTAGTCCGGGCACTCGAAAACGTGACGCTGCTTGACTCAATAGACAAAATGCCTTCGGAATTGTCCGGGGGTATGAGAAAGAGGATAGGTTTGGCGAGGTCAATAATTACGGAGCCGGCGCTTATGCTGTATGATGAGCCAACCACAGGACTTGATCCGATAACGACCAAAGAGATAAGTTATTTAATCAGGGATTTGCAGGAAAAGCTGGACATGACCTCGATGGTTGTAACGCACGATTTACTTTGTGCACAAATAATTTCAGATAAGGCAATCGTCTTAAAGGACGGAGGATTAAAGTATAAAGGAAAGCTGGATGAACTTACGAAATCATCCGATCCTTTCCTTAAAGATTTTTTCAGTTTTGAAAAGAACGAGGAAACCCCGGGAGTTTAGAATGGAAAAAAAGATGTCAACAGTAAGACTCGGAATATTCATATTTTTAGGAGCGGTGTTGCTTATAGGGTCGATTATGTTAATTGGCAACAAGGAGTCGATGTTCACGCCGACCTTTGATGTTTACACATATTTTGAGAACATAGAAGGACTAAGAAGCGGGGCGGCAGTGCGGTTAAGCGGAATAAGTGTGGGGAGCATCAGCGACATCCGGATTGATCCGAATTCCAAGGGAAAAGTCATAATCAAAATGAGGCTAAACAGCGACATCCAGAAATTTATAAAAACCGATTCAAAGGCATCAATCGAGACAGAGGGACTGGTTGGCAATAAGGTGGTTGTGATAAGAGTAGGTAGTGCAGGGGCACAACAAGTAAGTGATGGCGGATTCATTCAATCCATTGAGCCGCTGGGATTTGCGGCGATTATTGCCGAGACTCAGGGGATAATGGAATATACAAAAGAGATGACCCGCAACCTTTCGGAAATAGTAGCCAAGGTGAATGAGGGGGAAGGATCGATAGGAAAATTAATAAACCGGGATGATCTTTATCAGAATACAAACCGGCTGATAATAACCGCCGACAAGAGTCTTCAGGCAATTTCATACAAACTGGACACACTGACATATATAATCAACACCATGGGGAGCTCTGCACAATCGATACTTGTCACGGCGGACAGTGTGGTTGCGAGGGTAGATAACCTGTTAGCCAGGATGCAGGGGGGAGAGGGGCTTATTGGTTCGCTAATGGCGGACAGCAGCAAGATAAACAAGCAGGTTGCCGAAGTTTTCCACAACATAATCAAGATAACCGAAGAGACAAAAGCGGGAGCCGAAAAGTTTGCGGAGAATATGGAAGCGCTCAAGAGGAACTGGCTCTTCAAATCTTATTTCGAGGAACGGGGCTATTATGATAAAACCGATTACGAGCAGAAACTCGAAAACTACATTGAGCAGATAAACACACGCCTCTTCCGACTCGATGAAAAAATCAACGAGTTAAAAGCTCTAGAGAAAAAAGTTCAGAGCAAATAAAGTAAAGTTTATTTAAGCAGGACCATTTTTCCCGAAGCGGTGTGACCTCCTGCGTTAATCTGATACAGGTATGTGCCGGTTGAAACCGGAACGCCATTCATATCTTTACCTTCCCAGCGGGTAAGATAATTCCCAGCGGGGAGTTCTTTATTTATCAACTCCGCAATAAATTCACCCCTTATTCCAAATATCTTTAAGGTAACCCTTGAGCCGGTAAGCGATTCGGGAATGGTGAAGTTTATCAGCGTTGAGGGATTAAAGGGGTTAGGATAATTATTTGAAACAATCAGATTTTTGTTAAGCGGGAGTTGGGTTAAAGCGTCCTCCACCGAAGTTAGAAGATTATTTCCTGACGGTTTAATATTTCCATTAGCATCGGCAAGGTAGAGATTTGTGAAAGAGGGGCGGGTAGAATTTGCATAATAAGTAGCTACCCACTCTTCATCCGTCAGGCGGAGAAAATCAGTGGTAGTGAATTCATGATAACTGTGAACCGGTCCGATAAAAGCGACCCACTGGTCATTTTGCCGGGCGACCCAAACCCCAAGATTCACCATTCCGGTTCCGGCATGTTTAACCCAGCCGACCCAGTTTCCGGCTGCATCCGTCGGGGCGGTATGAACATCCGCGACAATCAACTCCTCTTTTTTCAGTCCATCGTCCCCCTGTGGATCAAGGAAAAAGAGCTTAGGATACCAACCGCCGTAAGGAGGATCGCCGCTGCCGGTTGTCTGGTTATAGATCATCTTTTTCAGGAAGTCCCGTTCAGTTGTTGTCAGGTTAGTGCCGGCAAGTTCCTTTTCGGAAATCATTCTGAGAGTATCCATTGTGGCAGAAAAAGCGTTAAAGTAGTCGATTACCTGAGTAACAAACCAGGGTTGGAATAAAGTCAGTGACTGGAATTTCTGTACTGCTTTTATCCCAAGCAGTTTAAGGTTAGCAAAGAATTCGGGGAAGGGTTCCACATAACTATGCGGATAGGAACAGATTGTACCTGCGGAGTAAGATTGTTTAGCATAAAGAAGATTATCGTGCCTGAGTTGTGCCCAGGAGAAAAGCTGGGTATTCATTTTTTCCTGCCAGAAAGCGGCAGTTTGCATGAAGAGAGGAAGGTCCGACCTATTAGCAGGGGGATTAAGTTTCCTGAGGCTATTTAACCAGAGGTTATAGATAGTTCCCTCCCAGAAAGAATTATCGTAAGAGTCGACAAGGTATCTGAGACCCGCAAGATTGGGGGAGTAAAAATACTGATCCAGTTCCGGCTGAAGCAGTTGGGCGGCTGCATCATTACCAAGTCCAAAAAGAATATCGAGGGAGTTAGGCAACATTCTTTTAATCCTGTTGCCGTCGTGAATAATTTTGTCATAAACGACGTGGGCAAAAATATAAGAATCAATAACAAACCTTTGACCGAAAAGGAGGAAAGCCGAAGCGGGAACAACAGAATCGGCGTCAGTGCTGACCAGTATCTGACTTAAAATTTTCTGATAAGCGAAGTCATTTGTCAAGAGAGAATCCCGGAAGCGGAAATAGACAAGCGAGTCGAGAATATCGCTTGCGAGGGTGATTTGTGCCGCATTTTTAAGATAGTCTATATTCTGAAAATTAACATTATCGGACTCTCCGACAAAGAACCTCAGGACCTCCTCAATTTCGTCATAAGCCGGAAAAGCATTAGCAAGATCCATAGCCTCACGCAAAAGGAGCACAGTAACAGTCTGTCTTTGGAGGTCGCTAGTATTAGGCATCGGGCAGGGGTAGCCCATAGCGCGAGGGGCGGTGAGATAGAGTTCAATTCTACCCAGCCACATCATAGCCCGGAAGTATTTAGCGAGCTGAGGGTACTGGGGGTCGGTGTAATGAGATCTGGGGGTGAACTGACTAAAATCAATAACCCTGCAGGTTGAGTCGGAGAAGAGAGTATAAGTTGACATCTGCTGAGCCATAACAAGGGCGATGAGTTCATTAACTGTGGCTGAATTTGCGGGGTATGCGGGATTAACAGACTCGCCGAGCAATTTAAGGGGGACAGTCAGAAAGACGTCAAGATCCATCAAGGATTTATTCATTCCGGGAGTTGCGGCATATTTCGTGATTAAATCGGGAATTTTGTTTTTAAGATTATACAAAACCGATTTAACCTGATCAATCAGAAATCCGATCTCAGCGTTCTTAAGAATCCGGTCGTAAGAAAAATGTAGGGGATGCAAAATTGCGTCGGTTGAGACAAACACAGGGAGGTCCTTGTTATAGATCTCCAGGAAAGAATGACCGAAACTTTGTCTTGTAAGCCGTTCAGAGACCATAAAACCGTGATTACAGATCAACTCAATTTCAGGGGGGGTGAGGGAGAAATCAGTGGTTATCTGGTTATTAAAGAGGGCGGAATCCCACGGGGCGAAAACTTTACTTGCGAAGGCGCCGGCATTGTGCATTTGCAACAACTGGGGAGTTGTCAGGTTCTGGTTTGCGGCGAGGAATTGTCTGTATTGCTGAACATTAAAATTCGACTGCGGAAGGATAACTTCCGCAAAAATCAGAAGCAGGGAAAGTGAGAAAAACGATGTTAGAAATCTGTTCATCATAACCTCTCATAAATCGATTATAAATGTACAATAAATTCAGAGCAAAATCAAGGGAGAAGCGGATAATATTTCCGTTTTATTATTCTATCATGAAACATAAGAAAATGAACCCCGGGAAGAGGTTTTGCTTATCCGGGGAGTTTGCACGATAGTGAGGCAAATTTGCCTGATTATTTCAGCAGAATCATTTTCCTGGTACTTACGAAACCTCCTGCCTGAAGGCGGCAGAGATAAACGCCGGCGGCGAGGTTGCCCGCATCAAAATAGAGAGAGTGGGGACCTGCATTCTGATGTCCGTTCACCAATACCGCGACTTCATTTCCGATAATGTCAAACAGTTTAAGAGAAACAAAACCGGCGCCCGGCAGCTGATAATCGATAGTCGTACCCGGATTAAAGGGGTTGGGATAATTTTGTGAAAGCCGGAAGACCGCGGGGTGGATTTCGTCATGAATATCCGTTGGGGCAGGTTCAAAAATTGCCCTGATAGTACCATTGCCTGAAGGAGTAATAGTCAATTCGGGAACAGCATTAGAAAATACCCCTTCCCAGCGGACAAATCTATAGCCGGGATTTGGTTCAGCTTTTAGCCTGAGGGGGATATTTTTGAAATAGATGTTTGTGGAGTCATTGAATTTTATTTCCACCGAGTTAGTAAAAATCTTTCCATAGAGAGGATTATTCCTGCCGATAAAGAGAGAACAGACCCCGGGAATTGAGAATTTGGAATTAAAGAAGCCGCGGATGGCGTCGGCACGCTGATAAGCAAAATCCCGCATCACCTTAACATTTGTAGTCCATACACTTCCCATCGAAATAGACTGAGGCCAGCGGGCTTTATGGCGGGGGATCTCATCTGCAATCTGCTGAGCGAGGCTGTCAATAAGATTATTTACAGTAGTAAAACGAAAAGTAGTGTTAACATGTGCTGCGAAGCGCTGAATAAATTCATTTCTAAAAGAAGAATTCTCCAGTAATTTTCTGAGGATGAGGGTTGACCATGGTGGATTGGGCCATTCCGGACCATTTGTGGCAGTAGCCTGGGCGAGAGTGTTGGTGTTATAGAGACCCTGGGCATTTCCGCCGAAAGTGAAGTCGAGGTCATAAAGAATCCAGCGCCACTTACTTCCCGGTTTACGTTCACGCCAGAGTTTAACATTGGCACCGGGCCAGTCGCCATTTGCGGAATATATCTGGACGCAGTTATAGTCAATAAAATCGTCAATATCAATAATCGATTTAGCATAGTCAAAATTTGCGGGAAGGGAAAGATCGTTATTAGTGAAGAAATCTATCATATTGTTATAAGCAATCAGGTCGCCGTTATTTGCAGTTATTCCTTTGCTGATCTCGACCAGATCAACGCTATCCTCATTAACGCCGTAATGTTCGTGGAGGAAATGTTCATTGATTTTCTCCCGGATATTATGAATGCCCCAGTAGTGACCATTGAGGAAAAGAACGGAGGGGCGGTAGTTCTGGCGGGCGAGGTTAGTATTCATACCAATAAGCGTCTGTACCATGCCATCCCTGAACATAGTGCGCCACCAGTCCTGGGCAGAGCTACGCAGGACAAAGTTGTTATACTCATTGAGCGGCTGCCAGGGGAACAACTTATAATTCAGTTTGCCATAACCATATACACCTCTAAAATAAAATGCAAGGGACTTTTGGGCATACAGCCTTGAGCAGCCACCGAAAATCTGCACTCCGGAAGAGACAGAGAAGGCGAGATTGCGGTCCTTCTCAAAAAACTGAATATCAACGGGGCGCTCCCAATCCTGATTCCAGTTCCGGGGGACTGTGCTGCAATTACCGATTATCCCGTTAGTTCCAGCGACATAAATGCCGGATGTATCGCTAAAAAAGTTAACAGGATCGGTGACGAGAGAAAAAACCGGGAGCAGGGTGGATTCATTAATAAAATAAGATGCAGTAACAGAACTGCTCTGAAGGAAACCGGACTTAAAGGCAGCGGATCTGATAACGGTTGTAGAGTCGACATTGATGGGAGCAGAAAAGACCGGGCTATTTTCAGTGGGGGTACTTCCGTCGGTGGTAAAGCGGAGAGTAACAGACGAATCGGGATGAGAAATCAGAACCGAAACAGGGGAATTATAAAATCCGGGCTGAAGAGAGAGGGTGGGCTGAGATAAGCGATTATAAATATGAATTTCGAGATTCGGGGAGCCGGGAGAAGCCGGGGAAAAGTAGAACCAATTATTTGCGGCATCAGGAAAGCGTCCGCGGGAAATGTCGTCCGACTGCTCGCCAAAAGTCAGGGTATCGATGAGCGAGCCGGCGGGGCTGAAGAGACCGATACTTTCCCCGGATGCGCTCAACTTAAAATTAGTGTGGGGACCGGTATTGCGATCGTCGGTCCAGATAATTACATAACCCCCGGCAGGGACGAAAACATCAGTTAAAAAGCGGTACTTCTGGGGATTATTGAGATTGTCGGTAATAAAGTGGTTCTTTAAGTTGACGAGGGTATCGCCGGGATTGTATAGTTCAACCCAGTCGGCGTAATCGTTATAGTCAGGGTCTTTTATAGTAGAAGAGTTGGCGGCCATAAATTCATTGATGCGGAGGTTTTGGGGGAGAGCCCAAATTTGGAAAAAAAAGAGAAAAAACAGGGTAAAAACGGGGCAAAATTTATATGTGTGCATGAGATTAATAAAAATGTTTAAAATGTAAAAGCAAGGTAAGGAAAAAAAATGAAAAAATAGATGGGGGGGCAAGGGTTAAGTGGGCATTAATAGTCATTAAGTAGTCATTAAGTAGTCATTAAGTGGTCATTAAGTGGTCATTAAGTAGTCATTAAGTGGTCATTCCAACTCGTTGGAGTAGTCATTTATTGTAAGAACCGAGGTTGTTTGTTGAAAAATTCTTAGTGGAGGGGGAAAGAGGAGTAGAGCAAATAGGCTGTTTATACCTTATTTGTACCCTATTTATACCTTATTTGTACCTTGTTTATATAGTAATTTGGGAGAAATGGAGGACGGAGGGGCGGAAGAAAGAGAAAAAGATTAAAAGGTGTGAACGGTGAAGAGCGAACAGTCATTTATAGTCATTCCGACTCAGTCGGAGTCGTTTGTAACGGAAACTGGGGACGGATGAAAAAAAAGTGGAACAGTGAAACAGTGGAACGGGCATTAGGTTGAATGGATGAATTATTTTTAGAAAAGAATTGGAAAATTTCTTTTTTATAAATAAATTTGTAACATAAATAATTTGAAGTTGGAGACAGAATTCCAACGAGGTAAAATAATCTTAATAATCACGTGGATCCATGTGACTTACCCGACGGAGCATTCCCAAAACCGTAAATGATTCTCAAAACATTTGAGAGGACGGAAAACAGAGGTAGAGGTAAAGGTAGAGGTAAAGATAAAGGTAAAGGTAGAGCAGGATGTATCATAGTTTTAAGGAAATGTCAGTTTGGAAAAATGCAATGATAGTTGCTGAAAAGATTCACGACATGACCGACCAATTACCCAAGAAAGAAGATTACGGTTTTACATCTCAAATAAGACGATCAGCATTGAGCATTTCTGCGAACGTGGCAGAAGCATACGGAAGAGAGCACTCAGCAGATTAAATAAATTTTTATTTTTATGCAAGAGGATCAGTAAAGGAAACCCAAAGTCATTTGGAATATGGTCAAAGAGTAAAATATATTACAGAGACTAACTTCGAATTAATTAACGCTGAACTGATTAAGATATATAACGAATTAAATAAAATAATAAAGACCTTAAAAAACAATTGAATTCCTTTCAAGATATTCTAAATATTTAGCTATGATAAATACTTTGTGATATAATCTGCACTCCATATTCCGGTATCCGGATTCCATATAATTAAATTCTTCATACAGTTTTGTTGCTAATCACACGAAAAAATTATTTTAAAAACAACCTATTATCTTTAGAAAAATTTTAGTAAATTAGCCAATTAAAATATGCGGAATTCAAGAAAAGTGTTGAATTTTGCAACAAAAACCGGGTGTCGCAAAACGAGGATGTGACTCACGCGGCGGAGCTGTGAGAAAAAGTCCCGCCACAGCGTAGGAAGAGTGAATGGATGAATGAGTGAATGGATGAATGAAGAACTTTTAAATAGAAACAAAAATATTAACCGGGGTTATAGAAAACTGGAAGTTTGGAAAGAATCCATAGAACTGTTTATAATAGTCAGAAAAAAGATTAGAGAAC
>JAAYVN010000078.1 GCA_012517155.1 Ignavibacteriales bacterium
AATTAAGGAAGTTACAAGTCCTGATGCCCCATTCATTTTTAACGGGAATAATGGCGAAGTATTTTTAGTCAATTTGACAAGATTTGAAATGGGGAAGATTGAATTGACGGGGAGCAGTAATTTTGGTGAAACCTGGGATATTGATTATTATGATATTCAACATAACCGTTATGTGCATAATCCGGTAGGACGAATGGAAAAAGACGGAACCATTAATGTATGGTTTGAATCATCTATAGTGAAGAAATTTCAGAATAAGAATTATCAGAGCTATGACATTTACCGGGTAAGCTCAACTGACAAGGGGAAAACGTGGAGCACAGCTATTCAGGTAACTCATTTCACGGGGCAAGACAGATTTCCGCATATGACATTTTATGGTGAGAAATCAATAATGAATTTCAGATCGGACAGAAATGATCCGGAGAAACGATATAGTTTTTATTTTGGGGAACTGACCGACACATCAGATCTAAACGCTCCTCCATACCTGTATGGTTATAAGAATGAATTTCCGAATCCAGATTTTTCAAATCTTCTTATTAATGCTTTTGTGGGATCGGATATAAATGCTGAGGGGGTTAAGTACATATTTGCGACAGATAATAAAACCGACTCGATAGAACTTTTTGACGATGGGTGTCATTCTGATGGCGAGGCAGGAGATTTTGTTTTCGGAAATACTCTTTATCGTATGGAACAGGCAACTAATTACAGGGGAAGCTTTTCTGTTACTGATATTAAGAAAACAAACGCAATTTTCAGTGCAAGGAGTATTTTTCCATTAGCAGGAGCTGGTGATAAGGTTACTTTTAATATAAATAAATTTTCTTTTACTTTGAGTAATAAAGGAATGATTTCCGGGTTATATGATGGTGTGCCTGTTTTATTTTCCGGGGGATTTATTATCACGGGTTTTTCAAACAGTATACTTTGGGGGAGCGGAATGATGCCGGGAGCGTTGGTGGAGGATTATTATCCGGGGAGAGTGGGCTCTTCTGCAGATGATCTCAAAAACAGGATTTTCACTATTAAATCAACAGATGCAGCGTTCGCACCTTCATGGCAAGCGTGGAAAACCGCAGTGGAACTGGGTGCGAGATTTTATGACGGCGATAAGGACGGAATTTATAATCCGAAAGATTTGAACAACAATTCGCAGTGGGATCCCTTTGAGGACAGACCTGATTTACTGGGGGATATGACGGCGTTTTGTGTATATAATGATGGTGTTCCGGCTAACTTAAGACCTTATCGATGCCCTCCTCAGGAGATTGAGGTAAGCCAGACTGTATTTGCGTCCGGAAATCGACAGGAAGGGGCATTCAGCAATAGTGTTTTTATTCGCTACTCCTTAGTGAATAAAAATCCATTGATACCGGTTATGGATGATGTTTTATTTGGGTTCTGGGGAGACCCGGATCTGGGGAATTCCACTGATGATATGATAGGCAGCGATACCCTTCACCAATCTGTTTTTTTATATAACAAGACTTCTGATTCTTGGTTTGGTACAAATCCTCCCGCTCTGTTTTCAAAAGTTGTTCAGGGACCTGTGGGTTATTTTGCGGGAGAGACTTATACTGATGTAAATCAGAACTCCCAGTATGATGTGGGTATTGATATTCCATTGGATACGGCATTTAACCGATTGGGTAATTATCTTGGTTATGAATCATTTCCGGGAGCAAAGAATGTTCCGGTATATGCAACGGCTTGTTATCTTGAACAGAGCCTGACACCGGACGATCCCAATTTGCTATGGGAAGTGAGAAATTCACTCAGAGGGCTCTCAAGAACATCCGGGCAACCTATCAACCCGTGCAATTTTTATTTTGGTTTGGTAGCAGGAGGAGTGAATTGCGAAGATATAAATAAAAGAATGATATTTTCCGGAGATCCAGTAACGAATTATGGTTGGATTTGTAACTATTCGACAGATCAGAGGACGCTTATCTCGACTGGTCCTTTTAAGCTGGAATATGATAAACCGGTGGATATAATAGTTGCATATGTAATGGGGAGGGGGAGTGATCAATTTAATTCGATAGATGTTGCAAGGGAATACGCAGGTGTTATTCAGAGTTCTTATGAACAGAATTTCCCTGAAATGTATAGTTATAAGGAAATCAATGATACTTTTCTGATAATTGGCAGTTATGAACTTTTTCAGAATCATCCGAATCCGTTTAATCCTTATACCATCATAAAGTATACAGTAGAATCAAAATCCAGAGTAACTGTCCGGGTGTTCGATATACTTGGAAGGGAAGTAGCCACACCTGTAGATGAGGAGAAGGAAGCAGGGAATTATCAGATAAGATTTGATGCCGGAATTCTTTCAAGCGGAGTTTATTTTTATCAGCTACACGCAGGGGATTACGTAAGTACGAAGAAAATGATACTCCTCCGCTGAGAGGATACCTTATGATTATTCTTTTTTGGTTTGCTGATTTTTAGATTCAGGAAGAAGAGTTTTCCCACAGATTCCCACAGATTACACACAGATTCTCACAGATTATTCAACCGACAGGGTGCTGAAGAACTAAAAGTTAAAAAACTCTCCGGTTTTCTATTTTTCCCACAATTTCAATCATTTAATTGATTTTTTTACTTTTTTAGGGAGTGCGGGTTGTACTCAGGAAGGTCTGTGTCTGATGCTGTGGAGGATGACTCTAGCACGGGTTTACCACGGCTTTTGTACGGCTTTACCACGGATTTACTACGGTTTTAGGATGAAAGAAAACCGATGGAAGGGAGTGGGGGTGGGGTTATGCGGATTTTTTTTTGATTTTTATGAAAAAAGACTTGACTTTTAAGAAAAAAAGTTGTAAATATAGTGGTCAAAAAACTACTATATGAGTATGGATTACGATTTTTCTGAGTTAGATAACGGATTAATGGATTTAGCAGATTATAAGCTTCCGCAGCACCGCGGAAGGAGTCCCCAAATAATATCCCTGCATCCTGCTCTTCCACGAGGTCAAAGGGGAGTGGTTTTTGATATTTATGATTATGATATGCTATTTGGGGATGAAGGGACTAAAAAACTGATTCGGGAGGGGAATACTATAGGCTGTTTCTATATTGAGTCTCCGGGAATGCGCTCTCTTCTTAAACGGCTTTCTGTTGATACGTTTGAGATGCTTACTGCGGCAAGTTCAATAATACGTCCGGGGGTTGCTGAGAGCGGAATGATGAAGGAGTTTATTGACAGACATCTGAATCCGGGACTCCGAAAGTATATGATTCCGAAAATGGAAGAGTATCTAGCGGAAACTTATGGAGTTATGATTTATCAGGAGGATGTTCTGAAAGTTGTACACCATATTGCCGGGCTTACATTAGAGGAGGCTGACTTGCTACGCCGCGCAATGAGCGGGAAAATGCGTTCACCTGATACCATGAGGCGACTTCAAGAGAAATTCCTTGCCTCTGCCATGATGAATGGAGTGTCAAAATGCATAACTGAAGAACTGTGGCGACAGGTTTCATCTTTTGCGGGTTACGCATTCTGTAAGGCACACAGTGCATCTTTTGCCCTTCTTTCATTTCAGGTGGCATACTTAAAATCACATTATCCGGCCGAGTTTCTTGCTTCTGTGCTAAGTAATCAGGGGGGATATTATTCTCCGGCTGTTTATGTTCAGGAGGCGAAAAGACTTGGTATTAAAATAGAACTTCCTTCTGTTAATGAAAGCCAGCATGACTATACGGGGAGTGGAAGAAGAATACGAATAGGACTGATGGCTGTTAAAAATCTTTCAGCCGCCAGTATTAAACGGATTGTGAGTGAAAGAGAGGAAAATGGAAAGTACGTTTCGTTATCAGATTTTATAGTCCGGGTGAGACTTGGTTTTGAGGAGAACGCTAAACTTATAAGATGCGGGGCTATGGATTGTTTCAAGTATTCCCGCCCAAGTCTTATGAGACTTTTGGATATTTATCTGCGTCAAAGGAAAATTCTTGAAGAGAGTTATAACGATCTTTTTTTTCATGAGAGTTTCAAGATGGAAAAAGAGACTGTTACTGATTCAGAATACTCAGTCGAAGAAAAATGCAGAATTGAAATGGAAACATTCGATTATATGGTTACCCGCCATCCGCTTAACTTTTTTGAGGACTGGATTAGCGGGAGTGGGATAATTACTGCCGATTCAATGAGAAAATATAATGGCAAAAAAGTTAAAATGGCGGGATGGTACATGACTTCGAAACGGATCAAAACCAAGAAAGGGGAAATAATGAAATTTATTTCGCTTGAGGATTTGACGGGCACATTCGAAGCAGTTATTTTTCCTAGAGCGTACGAGAAATTTGCAGCCGATACTCTATCTATGGGACCCTTTGTGCTTGAGGGGACAGTGGATGCGGCGGCAGGAAATAATCTGATAGTTGAAAAACTGGAAGTACTAACTTCTATTGAGTTGAGAAGCAGTATTCAAAAGGATAGTTCGGAACACAATTATTACGGGGACACGGAAAAATTCAGCGACGACGAGCTGGGACTAGTGGAAAGACTCGGGAAAGAAAAGCTTCGTATTGCTTATGCAAGTTGAAAATTTTGAATAATTCCGTATATTTATTATTTAAATTATACTTTAAACTTGAAACTTGTGTGTTTCTAAAGTAATCTAATAATTATCAATTAAATTAATTATTCGTGAGGTGTATGTGATAATTGGAGTTCCAAAGGAGATAATGAATGGTGAAAACCGTGTTGCTCTTGTTCCTGATGTAGCTTCCAGGCTCAAAAAAGGAGGTTTTGAAGTTCTGATTGAGAAGAATGCGGGGCTAAGTGCCGGATTTACTGATGAACAGTATTTGAAAGCAGGAGCATTAATAGTTGATACTGCTGAGGAGGTTTATTCTAAAGGGGATGTGATTCTTAAAGTCCAATTACCTGTATTGAATGAAAAAACCAATAAACATGAAAAAGACATGCTCAGGCAAGGAACTTTGCTAATAAGTTTTCAATATGCACTAAATTATCCTACCAGGGCAAAAGAGCTTGCTGAAAAAGGGATTAACAGTATTGCTATGGACTTAATTCCAAGAACTACACTTGCACAAAAAATGGATGCATTAAGTTCACAAGCTAACGTTGCGGGTTATAAATCTGTTCTTCTATGTGCCAATCATCTTGGCAAAATGTTTCCTCTTCTTATGACGGCAGCCGGAACCGTTAATCCCGCTAAAGTTGTGATTATGGGAGCCGGAGTTGCCGGGTTACAGGCTTTGGGAACCGCCAAAAGACTTGGAGCAGTTGTGGAAGTGAGTGATATTCGTCCTGCTGTTAAAGAAGAAGTTAAATCGTTAGGGGGAAAATTTATTGAACTGGATTCAACTGAAAATTTGCAGGATGAAAGAGGATATGCAAAAGAGGTTTCTGAAGAGTTTCTGAGAAAACAGAAAGAGCTTCTCTTTAAGCATGTTACGGAAGCGGATATTGTAATTACCACGGCGCTTGTGCCCGGGAAGAAAGCCCCGATATTAGTGACTGAGGAAATGGTTAAGCATATGCGGGAGGGGAGTGTTGTACTTGATATGGCAGTTGAATTTGGCGGGAATTGTGAGGTGAGTGAAAACGGAAAAACAGTTAAGAAATATGGTGTCACAATTATTGGCGAACCGAATCTGGCATCACTTGTACCTCATCATGCCAGTGAACTTTATTCTAAGAATTTATTGAGTCTTATACAGCATATTTCCAAAGATGGAAAAGTTGAGCTTAATTTTGGTGACGAGATAGTAAGTAATTCTGTTGTCACATATAATGGTGAAATCGCTAACAAGCGAGTTAAAGATTTATTAAATATATAGAGGAGAGTATGGAACATTCAAGTTTATTTATGATGATCTATGTTTTTGTATTGGCGATCTTTGTTGGCTTTGAGTTGATTACGAAAGTCCCCCCAACGTTGCACACTCCTTTAATGTCCGGTTCCAATGCAATTTCAGGGATAACGATTGTTGGTGCTCTCCTGAGTGCCGGCATGGAAGAATTTCATATAAGCACTATACTGGGAATGATAGCAATTATTTTTGCAACGATAAACGTGGTTGGGGGTTTTCTCGTAACAGACCGTATGTTAAAAATGTTTAAGAAGAGGAAATAAAATATGGAAATTATTAACAACATCATTTTAGTTTCTTATCTGGTTTCCTCAGTGCTGTTTATTCTGGGAATAAAAAACCTGTCCTCCCCAAAAACTGCCCGAAAAGGGAATTTTTATGCAAGTCTTGGAATGTTGCTTGCGATTGTGGCAACATTATTCGATCAGAATGTTCTGACATTCGAGTGGATTATTATAGGGTTAATTGTAGGTTCAGCTATTGGTACAATACTGGCTTTAAAAGTTGAAATGACAGGCATGCCACAAATGGTGGGATTACTAAACGGTTTTGGTGGAGGTGCCTCAACTCTTGTTGCAATCGCAGAGTTTTACAAGATACTTTATAATCCAAATATTCCAGTAACTTCAATGGATGCCGGTACAATAATTCTTAGTATTTTAATTGGTGGGGTTACCTTTACGGGTTCATTAATTGCTTTCGGTAAATTACAAGGTCTTGTAAGCGGAAAAGTAATTAAATATCCGGGACAGCATCCGCTTAATGCACTGCTTCTAATATCTGTAATAGTATTGGGGGTACTCTTTGTTTTTGATCCTCATAACACGAGCTATATCCTGATAGTTACTGCAATTTCTCTGATTATTGGTGTGTTAATCGTTTTGCCTATAGGCGGAGCCGATATGCCAGTAGCGATCTCACTTCTTAACTCTTATTCAGGACTTGCAGCAGCTTCAACCGGTTTTGTGTTAAGCAATAATGAGCTAATTATCGCAGGGGCGCTTGTAGGAGCCTCCGGTATAATCCTTACAAATATTATGTGTAAAGGGATGAACCGTTCTTTAATGAATGTTGTACTCGGAGGATGGGAATCTGCAGGTACAGTTACTACAGCAAGCACAACCTCGCAGAAGGGGAGTGTTAAATCAATTGATTCAGAAGAATTAGCGGTTATTTTTGATAATGCAAGCAGTGTTATAGTTGTTCCCGGATACGGAATGGCTGTGGCACAGGCTCAACATGCAATAAGAGACTTAACAAACATACTCGAGAAAAAAGGAATAAACGTCAGGTTTGCTATTCATCCTGTTGCCGGCAGAATGCCCGGACATATGAACATACTGCTAGCAGAGGCAAATATTGACTATGAAAAACTATATTCACTTGAAGATATTAACGATGACTTCCCAAACACAGATGTTGTTTTGATTGTTGGGGCTAACGATGTAGTGAATCCAGCAGCACGACACGATCAATCCAGTCCTATTTACGGAATGCCGATTCTAAATGTTGATTATGCGAAGACGGTTATAATAAACAAACGTTCAATGAATGCGGGTTATGCCGGAATTGATAATGAACTTTTCTTCTACCCAAATGCTTTGATGTACTTTGGAGATGCTAAAGATGCGGTTAGCAAACTAGTTACAGAAATTAAACAACTATAAATTACTTGGGAGACGGCGGGAGCCGTCTCCCATTTTTATTTACTCTCTTTATTTATTCACCGCTTCATTTGCCTGCACAACTGCAATTGCAGTCATGTTAACAACATCTTCAACCTCGGCTCCTTTTTGAAGGACATGAACAGGCTTATCGAGCCCCATCAGGATAGGACCAATCACATCAGCTCCGCCTATTCGCGCAAGAAGTTTATATGCAATATTTCCCGCTTCAAGATTCGGGAATATTAACACATTTGCTCTTCCCAACAGGAGTGAGAATGGATATTGTTTTACGATAATTTCCGGTTCCACAGCCGTGTCAGCCTGCATTTCTCCATCAATAACCAATGAAGGTTCTTTCTGTCTTACTATTTCAACAGCTTTTCTCACTTTATTGCTCTGCGGATATGGAGCGCTTCCAAAATTGCTGAATGAAAGCATCGCAACCCTTGGTTCTATGTTGAATCTTCTAACTGTTTCAGCGGATAACAGGGCGATTTCAGCTAACTCCTCTGCGGTCGGGTCGACATTTACTGTTGTGTCTGCAAAGAAATATACATGTTTCTTAACCAATACTATATACATTCCCGAAACCCTTTTGACTCCCGGAGCCGTATTAATTGCATGGAGCGCGGGTCTTATTGTATCAGGATACGATGTAGTCATACCTGATATTAATCCATCAGCATCCCCCATTCTTACCATCATTGAACCGAAGTAATTATTCTGCTTCATCAGATCGTGTGCGGTATGCTTCATAACTCCGCGTCGTTGACGGATCTTCCACAATTCATCCGCGTACAATTTAATTTTTTCAGATTCAAGAGGGTTAATGATCGTAAATCCTTCGCTGTTGATGTGATGTTCTTCGATTATCCTCTCGATCTCTTCTTTGTTTCCCAATAATATGGGTTTTGCAATTTTCTCTTCCACTAAAATCTGACAAGCGCTAAGAATTTTGGGTTGATTCCCTTCAGGGAAAACAATAATTCTTGGTTTATTCTTTGCCTTGTCTATTGTTTTTCTTACTATTTCTTTCGACAAACCAAGATGTTCGAGCAATTCTTCTTTGTATTTGTCCCAGTCTTGTATAGGTTTTTTTGCAACCCCGCATTCCATTGCTGCTTTAGCAACAGCGGGGGCTACATAAGTCAGCACTCTTGGATCAAACGGTTTGGGGACTATGTATTCTCTTCCAAAAACAATATCCTGCCCTTCATAAGCGCGTTTAACCAAATCGGGTACTTCTTCTCTTGCTAACTTTGCCAGTGCATAAGATGCAGCAAGCTTCATCTCTTCCGTTATCTGGGTTGCCCTAACATCAAGAGCACCCCTGAAAATAAAGGGGAAGCCGAGTACATTGTTTATTTGATTGGGATAATCACTTCTTCCGGTTGCCATAATAATATCTTTACGTGCATCTGTGGCATCTTCGTAAGTTATTTCAGGATTTGGATTGGCCATAGCAAATACGATCGGATCATTTGCCATTGATATTATCATATCCTTTGACACGCAATTTCCTGATGATAATCCAACAAAGACATCGGTACCAACCATTGCCTCCTGCAGTGTTCTAGCTTTTGTATCATTAGCAAAAATCTCTTTGTATTTGTTCATTCCCTCCTTGCGCCCCTTAAATACAACCCCTTTAGTATCGCATATAATAATATTCTCAGTTTTAACACCAAGTGCAACATAAAGTTTTGCACATGAAATTGCGCTAGCTCCTGCACCATTAAAGACTACCTTAATTTGATCCAGTTTTTTACCAACAACTTCCACGGCATTTAACAAAGCTGCTCCGCTAATTATAGCTGTACCGTGCTGGTCATCATGAAAAACAGGGATATTCATTGTTCTCTTTAACTCTTCTTCGATATAAAAGCATTCGGGCGCCTTTATATCCTCAAGATTGATACCTCCGAAAGTCGGTTCAAGTAATTGAACACACTTAATTACTTCATCAGGATCAAGAGTATTTAGCTCAATATCAAAAACATCGACATCAGCAAATCTCTTAAAGAGTACTCCTTTTCCCTCCATAACCGGTTTCCCGGCCGCAGCTCCAATATTTCCCAGACCTAATACTGCTGTTCCGTTGCTGACTACAGCCACGAGATTACCCTTAGCAGTATATTCATAAACAAGTTCTTCGTTCTGAGCAATTTCAAGGCATGGTTCGGCTACTCCTGGTGTATAAGCCAGTGATAAATCCCTTGCTGTAATGCAGGGTTTGGTTGATACTACTTCGACCTTTCCCTTCCGTGCACGGCTGTGGTATTCAAGAGCTTCTTTTTTGGTTGTTTTCATTACTACTCCTTTGATATGTATATTATTATGGTATTATATTTAACTTTAACATAATTTACCGGGAACACTTATGTGACCCCTCCAGGAGTTAGAATTGGGTCTTCTAAAATAAACTGAATTTATTTGTATAAATTAGCAAAAAAAGAATTAGTTGCAATGATAAATGTGCAAAAAGTGATTTTTTTTGCATATTTGAGTTAATAATTTTTTGATTTTGAGAAAACAACCCACTTTCTAATAAATCAAGTGAATTTTATGCGCTTTTATTTGGAATAAAATTTGCATAGATAATTAAACTGAAATCATAGTAAATGTTATTAATATGTACATAAAATGGGATAATAATGCAAAAAGAAAATTTTGATATTGAAGAAATAGTTAAACTGTCAAAAATGAATCTCGAAGAGGGAGCTATCAACGCTGTAGCAATTATTGGTGCAGGCGTTATGGGGCAGGGCATAGCTCAAACAATTGCTGCTGCCGGTATCGAAGTCCTAATTATCGAGAAGAATGACGAAGCACTTGAAAATGCCAAGGTATCATTAGCGGAGAGTATTGATAGGGAAATCAAACGTTGGGCGATGACTGCTTCAGAAAAGAAAGCTATCATGGCACGAATATCATGGACAATCAAGTTCGAAGATGCAAAAAACAGTGATCTTATCATTGAGGCTGTAGATGAGGATTTAGAGCTGAAAAAACATATCTTCCGTGAATTGGATAAAATAGCAAAACGTGAAGCTATATTCGTTTCCAATACTTCAACGCTTAGTCTGTCCAAAATAGCTGAAGTGACTAAACATAAACAGAGAATTATTGGGATGCACTTTCTAAATCCAGTTCCGAAGGTTCCCCTGGTTGAATTGGTTAAGGCGATAGAAACATCAAATGAAACAGTTGAAACTGTCAGACACTTTGCCCAAAGACTAGGTAAAACGGCAATTGAAGTATATGAGTATCCCGGATTCGTTACGACTCGAGCAATTGTTCCACTTCTTAACGAGGCGATGTTTATTTACCTTGAAGGAATTGCAACCGCTAAAGATATAGATACAGCGATGAAACTGGGTTATAATTTCCAACACGGTCCGCTTGAAATGGCTGATATAATGGGACTCGATGAAGTTCTTGCCTGGATGGATTCTCTATGGCAAATTCTTGGTGAACCCCGCTATCGCGCATGTCCGATACTTAGAAAATTAGTCAGAGAAAGAAAACTTGGCCGAAAAACCGGAGAAGGCTTTTATCGTTATGATTCCAATGGAAAAATTATCAATTAACAATTAAAATCAGAGAGAAAAATGAAAGTTCTTGTTCTTAATTCCGGAAGTTCATCAATTAAATATCAGTTTTATAATACTGAAACAAAAGAAGCTCTTGCTAAAGGTTTAGTAGAAAGAATCGGTATGGCAAGCGCCGTTATAACTCATAGCAGGTTTGACGGTGATTCAATAAGGCTTGTTGCCGAAATCCTTGATCATGGTATGGCAATTGAATATGTTCTTGCAATTCTTCTAAGCAAAAACCATGGAGTTATTTCCGACAAATCAGATATCGAAGCAATTGGACACAGAGTGGTGCACGGCGGTGAAACATTCTCCGGTTCTGTTCTAATTACAGAAGAGGTCATTAAAGTCCTTAAGGATAACATTGATTTAGCCCCCTTGCACAATCCACCTAACATAAAGGGAATTGAATCGGTAACACGTATATTGCCTGATACACCTCAGTGCGGTGTTTTCGATACTTCTTTTCATGTTAAAATGCCGCCTCATGCTTATCTTTATGGAATCCCCTTTGAACTCTATAAAAAATATAAAATCAGAAGGTACGGCTTCCATGGAACTTCGCATAGATTTGTTTCCTCGCAAGCTGCAGAAATTATTGGAAAACCCATTACCGAACTCAAAATAATTACAGCTCATCTGGGTAATGGATGCAGTATGGCAGCAGTTGACAGAGGTAAATCAATAGATACCACCATGGGATTTACACCTCTAGAGGGATTGATAATGGGAACTCGATCAGGTGACCTCGATCCACAGGTTATACTTTATATAATGGGCAAGGAAGGCTTATCCCTTTCAGAAGCAGCAACTCTGCTTAATAAACATAGCGGTCTGATTGGAATCTCGGGTGAAAGTAGTGATATGCGGGAAATTATGGCTGCGGTTGCTGAAGGCAATAAAAGAGCGAAATACGCTTACGATACATTCTGCTATAAAATAAAGAAATATGTTGGTGCATATGCAGCAGCAATGGGTGGTATAGATGCCCTTGTATTCACAGGTGGAATCGGCGAGAATGCAACTGAAGTAAGAAGAGATGTTTGCAGCAATCTCGGCTTCCTGGGACTCGAACTGGATGAAGTCAGAAATAATGAAAAACAAATTACGATCTCCTCTGATCACTCAAAAGTAAAAGTAATGAGAATTCCTACTAATGAAGAACTAGTTATTGCTCTTGATACTGCCGAAATTGTGGCAAATATGGAATCAAACTAAAAATTTCAATCCCCTCTGCTTCTCCGGCAGAGGGGACCACGTTCATTATTTACCATCATGATTCATTTTCTTTTCCAAATTAATGAAAACATGGAAATCAATAAACAGACGCAAAAGAAATAGAGAATTTCTGACAATATTTAAGATATTGAGAAAATGAACACAACTTTTTCAATATTCCAAACGCTCTGCTCTGTAAATCTACTAACACCTGATTCAAATTGAATTAAATTCAAATAATTGTTTACAGGTAATTGTCCAATTATATTATACAAATTCCAACTCCGAATTCTTTTTTTTATCCTTAAATTATGCTAATTTTACAATATAATTTTAATAAACAATAATGCGCAAATCTTATAATTATTTAAAAATATTAGCCATTGTTTTTAATATAACAGTTTTCCTGTTTTGGGGGGCTTTTTTTCTTGAGCATTTAATCTCATTCTTCGATGATTCAGGAAATGTTCCGTTTTATTATTTTCTGATCCCACTTTTTCATTTCATTTTTCTCATTAGTTTGATAATTGCATTAAAATGGAATGTAACCGGTTCAATTCTTACTCTGCTTTTTTCATTGCTTTTCTTTTGGCACGCAGCAGGAAAGAATTTCTATCTCTTCTTTTTTCTTTCAAATATAGGTTCTTTTATATTTATTTATATTGTACTTTATAAACGTAATATTTTCAACAAATAACGAATACATATATGGAGTAATTATGGAATTAGGATTGAATAATAAAGTTGTTTTAGTTACCGCTGCAAGTAAGGGAATAAGTAAAGCAATAGCCCAGGAATTTTCATCTGAGGGAAGTGAAGTTATTATTACTTCAAGAAGTATGGAAAACCTCCACTCTGCCTCAAAAGAAATTGAACAGATAACCGGAAAAAAAATCCATGCTGTCCGGTGCGACCTTAATAGCAAAGAAGATATTCAGTCTGTTTTCATGTTTTTAATAGAGAAATTTGGTAAGCTCGATGTACTTATTAATAATTGTGGCGGTCCCAGTGCTGGTTTTTTTGACGAGCTTCCGGATGAGAGTTGGGAATTTGCCTATAAACAGGTTCTCATGAGTGCCGTCAGGTTTATTAAACTTGCTTTGCCTCAAATGAAATCAAATAATTGGGGTAGGATTATTAACATTACTTCAATTTCCGCGCTTCAACCTGTAGATAATCTTATCTTGTCCAATACCTTTAGAGCCGGTCTTACTGCATTCAGCAAAACAATTAGTGAACAAGTAGCAAAAATGGGAATAACCGTAAATAACATTGCCCCCGGATATACACTTACTGATAGAGTAACTGAATTAATAAAAAAACGTTCGGAACAAAATATGATTTCAGAAGAGGAAGTCCTTTCCAACATGGTTAAAAATATTCCCATGGCTCGTATGGCAACACCTTCAGAAATTGCAGCTTCGGTTGTCTTTCTAGCATCAGAAAGAGCCTCCTACATTACTGGAATTACTCTACATGCGGATGGGGGATATATAAAAGGATTGTTTTAGATATTAATAAAAGAAAACTGGTTTTCATAAAATCTATGAAGAAAAAAAATATACTGATTGTTTTTACCGGCGGTACTTTTTCTATGAAAATTGACGATACAGGAGGTGCGGTTCCCCATTTCTCGGGAAATGACCTTATGCTGTTAATGCCGGAGATTAGAAAACTTGCCAACATTTCTATATTTGATTTTGGAAAGTATCCTGGTCCACATATGACACCCGAGCTTATGCTTAAACTCTCGCAGAATATTAAAAATGAATTATCGTCAAATAAATATAATGGTGTTGTTATTACGCACGGGACAGATACGCTTGAGGAAACAGCATATTTCCTGGATCTTACAATTAAAACTGATATACCCATAGTACTGACCGGATCTATGAAAAATAGTTCCGATCCCGATTGGGATGGTCCCAGAAATCTTAGCGACTCAATACTTATTTGCCTGAATAAAAATAGTTACAACTTGGGTGTACTTGTCTGTTTGAATGGAGAGATTAATGCTGCAAGTGAAGTCACGAAAACTCATACAGACAATATAGAAACCTTTCATTCTCTAGACTTCGGGAAATTAGGATTCGTTGAAAAGGGGAGAGTGATATTCAACAGACTCCCCCGAAAACTCGAAGTAATAGAAACCGAAAAGATTGTTACCAATGTTGATTTGATTAAATGTTATGCGGGGATGGACGACAAGTTCTTCAGGTTTTCAGCAAATAGTGGTATTGCAGGAATGGTCGTCGAAGCTATGGGAGTTGGGAATGTCCCACCAAAAGCCTTTGATGGGATTAAACATGTAGTTGATAAAGGTATTCCCGTCGTCCTTGTATCCAGATGTCCTGCAGGGGAAACCCTTGATATTTATGGTTACCCCGGAGCAGGGAAGTGGCTTCATGCAATAGGAGTTATCTTTTCAGATTACTTGAATGGACAAAAAGCACGTATAAAGCTAATAGTTGCACTTGGTAAGACTAAGAATCTTAATGAACTTCAGAATTTATTCTAGTCCAAGACTGTTGATTCAAGTAGCTTTAAGGATTGTTCGGTCACATTTAATTTTGCTTTTATTCCAAATGGAAGAGTCATCTTGTTTTTTATATGACCAAAAGAAAGTCCATAGACAACCGGAATCTTAAGAGGAAATAACCTGTCATATAACACTTCTTGAAGCGAAAATGAATTGGTAATCCCTGAATCTTCCCGACCCCCATTGCACTTCCAAAAAACTCCAAGTGCTATCCCGGAACATTTTTTCAGATCTTTTGCCTGTATTAATTGAGTAAGCATTCGGTCGATTCTGTAGGGTGCTTCTCCGACTTCTTCCAAGAACAATATTTTTCCTGAAAGATCAATATCGTATTTAGTACCAATCATCGAGACCACAATTGACAGGTTGCCACCTACAAGTTCTCCGGTTGCTTCTCCGCTGCGGATAATTAAACGCTCATAATCTTTATTGGTTGCCGCATCAGATTCGTCAGCACAAAGTAAATATTTAGGAGAATATGGTTTAGTTAAGATATCTAAAAAAATCTCGGAACTATAATCATTAAAAGTTGAAATCCCTACTGGTCCATGGTAACAAACTAAACCGGTCTGAGAAAAAATCCCATACAAGAGAGCTGTTATATCACTGTAACCGATAATTATTTTGTGATTTCTCTTAATGATATCATAATCTAATAAATCCAACATTCTTGCAACTCCCCATCCGCCTCTTGTGCAGACTATTGCCTTAATATTTTCATCAGCAAATGCCCTGTTTACATCATCAGCTCTTTCCTTATCACTTCCATCCAAATATCCCGTTTTATTGAGAACATTATTGCCCGCTACAGTTTTGAATCCAAAAGACTCAAGTTTTGATTTGGATTCGTCCAGTTCCTCCTTTTCGATGAATCCTGCTGGTGATATCAGGGCTATCGTGTCACCTTGAGTTAGTTTTTTTGGCTTAATTGAAGGTATCTTGCTAAGCGCAGCCCTGGCTTCCAAATTCTTTGGATAAAAAGAAATCAGTGATGCAGCAGTCGCTGAGGCGATAAATTGTTTACGATTCATTTTAACATTAAGTTATTTTATAAATTATATAATCGAATATAATAATTATTTTTGTTTTTTTAGAAGAATTGTGTAAGTTTAATAAACGATTCTAAGGTAAGTATGAGAACTTTAAAATTACTGTCTTTTTTAACATTATTCATTTTTGTAAATATTTCTTTGGCACAGAACTTAATGGGAAAAGTAAAAAAAATATTAACGGAATCAAAAGCTGAAGTTGCAGTCGCATTTTATGACTTCACTACTAATAAATCAATATTGATTAATGAAAATATTGTCTTCCATGCAGCTAGCACAATGAAAACGCCGGTCATGCTAGAGGTTTTTCGTCAGGCTGAACAGGGATTCTTTTCTTTAGATGACTCAATTGTAATAAAAAATTCCTTTTGCAGTATAGTGGATAGTTCCGAATATTCGATGAATATTACGGATGATTCCGATGGGGATTTGTACAAACTTATAGGGAATAAAACCACAATATATGATTTGGTCTTCAAGATGATTACTGAAAGTAGCAATCTTGCAACTAACCTTTTAATAGATCTGATAAAACCTTCGAATATAATGACAACGCTAAAAAATTATGGAATTAATGGTGTGAACGTGTTAAGAGGTGTGGAGGATCAACTCGCATATGAGCAGGGATTAAACAACACAGTTACGGCTTTGGGATTAATGACCATGTACAAAAAAATGGCGAAAAAGGAGCTCGTGTCAGAAAACGCATCCAACGAGATGATTAATATTCTGACAAATCAGAAACATCGCTCAATGATTCCGGCATTACTTCCGGAGGGGACAATTACCGCAACAAAATCCGGCTCTATTACAGGGATTAGACATGATTCCGGTATAATTTTTATGCCCGATGGTAGAAAGTACGTTATGGTATTTCTTAGTAAAAATGTGGTAGATATTCAGCAGACAAATAATCTTTGCGCAAGAATTGCAAAATTACTAACCACAGGCCAAGAATAATTAATAATGAATTGAATTTAATAGTGATAAATACTAATTAAATTCTGTTTATTAATCTTATTGCCATTCAAATTTTTTGAATTGCACACCATCACTTACTAGTAAAATTGATCCTTCCTTATCAGTTCTGTATACATCAGATTTAAACTTCTTAAGTGTATACAAAGTATTAATATGTGGATGACCAAACCGGTTGTTGACACCTGCAGAAATTATGGAAATCTTAGGTGTTACTTTTGAAATAAACTCCTCGGATGTGCTGGTTTTACTTCCATGATGAGCTACCTTCAGTACATCTGAATCGAGTTGTTCTGCATAGTTATGAATTAATTCTAACTCTCCCGGATATTCAATATCTCCAGTCAATAGTACCTTTGTTTTACCATGTTGGATGAGAATTACTCCACTTCTCATGTTGGCAGATATCCCGCTTTTGGGTGGATTATTCAGCAAAAACATTTTACTCTCCCCAACATTAATAATCGTCTTTTTAAATTCTGAAAACTTCACACTGTGTCTGTTGATAAATTGCGTTAATTTTTTTTCAACCTCAATACATGTATCAATTGGAGGAATAATAAGATTTTTAATTTTATTGTGATAAATAAGATTTAACATCCCGCCAAAATGATCTGAATCATAATGAGTGATAAATCCATAGTCAATTATATCGATTCCCAAATAGGCTAAAAGAGGGGCTATTGTCTTTACACCGCTGTCCCGGAATTTAATGTCCCCGGCATCTACTATTGCACTTTTACCATTGGGGAAACGTATTAATGTTGCGTCTCCTTGTCCCACATCAACGAAAAGAATATTTAATTTTCCTTTTTCAAAAAACTCAGTTTGTACAATCCCGCTAAAAACGGAAATACTAATGGAAGTGAAAATTATTAAAACCACCTTTGCTAATGCAGATGAAAACTTCTTCAAAAGAAAGAAAAGAAGTGCAAAAGAACCATAGTATATTAACAGAGATATCATATTATAACCAGCCACATTTATATAACTAAATGAATATGATGAGGAACGTGCAATAATGTTAAATAATAATATGATGACTCCATTTATCGCCTCACCTGTTATTACTGGTAGAAAACTTACAAGAAAAGAAACTGCTATTAATAAAATACCCATTCCGACTATAATCCCGGCAATCGGAATTACTAATATATTGGTGATTAAAGAGATTATTGATAATTTCCCAAAATACAATAGTACAAGCGGAATAGTCCCAATTTGAGCAGCAAGTGTGACTGAAAAAAGTTTGAAGATGGATTTTAATGCTTCAGGCTTTATCTTTAGATTATTAATAATCTTCTCTAATTTTGGATAAATATATGCTATTGAAAAGACCGCAGCAAATGATAGTTGAAAGCTAATATCAAATAATGAATTGGGACTAAAAATCAATATTATCAAAGCTGCAATACCTAGCGAATTAAAAATACTTGTTTCCTTGTCGAATATTTTTGCTATAAAAAAAACCGTTCCCATAATTACAGCTCTTAATACAGAAACGCTCATTCCGGAGATGAATAGAAATAAGAATAGTCCTAAAATTGTTAGTGTGCTTCTTGTTATTATACAGAATCTTCCAAAAAGAAAGCTGAAAAGTACAGCGATGAATCCAACATGAAGTCCCGATATAGCTAAAATATGGATCACTCCTGCTTTAACAAATTCTGACCTGGTCTCTGCAGAAATATCGTTTCTATCTCCCAATAAAAGACTTTTCAATAATCCAGCTGACTGAACGGTTGTGTACTCTGAAAAAATATCAGCTATTCCCTGACGAATCCAAAGCAATCTCGAGGCAAAATAATTTTCTCCATGCTTATCTACGCTGATATTCTTCGGATCTTTTAAGTTAATTGATCCGCAGATTCCTTTACCTCTTAAATATTCAGAATAGTTGAACTCACCCGGTACTCTTACTTTGGATTTATTATACATATTACCAATGACTGAGATCTTCCTGCCCGGTAAAATTTGAGCGTAGACGGAATCCACACTTATTGTATCTTCTTTATTCAGACTAACTTGAAATAAATAATTTACTTTTATTGTCTTCCCTCTGAACAATACAGAGTCTGAAATAATCTGAAAACGTAGATAGCGACTTCCTAACAAATCAACTTTCTCTACTTTGCCAGAAATGGATACTTCATCAAGATAAATATCCGGAGCAAATGTTTTAAGATGATTTAAATTATTAGCGCTGTGTACAAAGAAACCGGTGCTGATGGTTAGAAGCAATATAATGAAAAATTTATAAACATAAGGAATCGATTTGATGAAGATTAAAAATGAGACGAGAAATATTATTAAAACAAAGTAGTATGTTTGTCCAAGAGGTCTCCCCACAATTTCTGCAATAATAATTCCCATTGCAAATAAGCAGGAAACTATTAGAGAGGGATAAATCTTCATTTCAGGATATCAAGTATTTCCTTTTTAATTTGACTATTGTCAGTTACATTTTCCATTAATTGTTTTGCTTTGTACCCGGCGGAAATGGTCAAAGCTGGATTTCTCGTATGTGTTTTTATGGAAATATCCTCTAAATTTCCATGATCACTGCATATCAGAACTGTCGTATCTTCTCTGTTGAATTCGGTAAGCAGTGTATATAAAAACAGATCCAGTTCTTGCAGTGTTGATTTAAGCTGATCCAAATTCCTGTGGTGTCCCAGATGATCCGTTAAAAAGTATTCAAATAATGAAAAATCATTTTCTCTTGATATTCTGATTAGTCGTTTTGCGGCTAATTCAGGTTTAATTAACGGCATCTTATACTTTAATTGTGTGATCCATCTCTCATTTGTTATATCTGCTGCCAGGGCTTTTCCTGCTCTCAGTTCAGCCGCTTTGTTTAAGGGTATTCCAGAAAAAATGCAGGAAAGTGTTGTTACAGATAATCTGGTCTTGCCGCTTCTTACATAATTGAAAAATAAACGGGGATACGCGTTTACAAATACACTCGAAAGACCTTTATGCTTTAGTACCTCAAAAATGTTTTCCCTTTTAATATATGGATGAAGAGTCGAGTGTGGATAAGGTCCAAAATGTTGGTTAATTATCTGGGGTGCTTTTATTCCGCAAAATATGGAAGTTTGTCCGGTTCCTGATTGTGGGAGTCCATCTACGCCAAAAATTGGATCAGAAGGGAAAACATAATTGTCAGCTTCTGATATTGTGGATTTTTGCAGAGAGGGAGTATCTCCTAAAATACTTCTAAATGTGTTGAATGGATATTTGAAGAATGGATTCTTTTCAGGATTAGCTTCACCAATTCCCACCCCGTCTAGAAATACCATTATCAGTTTGTTTTTCATTTTTTGCTGTCAATTATAATCGTAACCGGTCCTTCATTTCGTATATCAATACTCATCGTTGCCCCAAAAATTCCCGACCTTACATTTTCATCCCCAAGATTGAACTTTAGTCTGCTTATAAACTTTTTATATAATGGAATCGCTGTTTCGGGTTTTGCAGCACTGGTAAAGTTTGGCCTGTTGCCTCTTGATGCATCGGCATATAGAGTGAATTGTGAGACTATTAACAATTTTCCGTTAATATCTGCAACAGATAAATTCATTCTCGATTTCTCATCCTCGAAAACACGCAGATTAGTGCATTTGTCTGCCAAATAAATCGCATCCTCCTCTTTGTCTTCGTGCGTTATACCCAGAAAGATTAATAACCCTGGGGATATCTCGGCTTTAAAGTTTTCTTCAGGTACTGTTACGGAGGCTGTTGAAACTCGTTGGATTAATACTCTCATTTTTTTTCTCCCGTTATTATTCGCGGATTTTTTCCGTAATCATTTATGATTTCTATGTTTTGATAACCAAATTCGGTTAGTAAATTCATTAGCCTGTCGCTTTGCTTTGTTCCAAATTCCATATATATTTTCCCATTAGACCTGAGATATATCTCTGCAATATTTAATATATGCTTATAAAAAGTCAAACCATCGGCATTATCAGTTAGTGCTTTTTTCGGTTCAAAATTCAATATCCCAGTTTCTAAATTTTCGTAATCAGAAATTGAAATGTAAGGTGGATTGGCAGTTATTACGTCAAAATTCGATTCAATTGGTAAAGGAATGATTTTTATGTCAGCCTTTACGAAGTCAATTGCATCTTCAACTTCATTTTTTATTGAATTCTTTCTAGCGGTCTCAAGTGCTTTGTCAGAAATATCTACCGCAGTGATCTTACACCCTTCTAAATTCTTTGCTAGTGCTATAGGTATTATTCCGGCTCCCGTGCATAAATCCAATATTCGAATTGGAGTAGAATGATCCTGCAATACACGTTCTACCAATAACTCGGTTTCTGGACGGGGAATGAGCACTGTGGGATTTACTTCTATTCTAATACCATAAAAATCACAATAACCAGTTATATATTGAAGTGGTTCTGATTTTGCACGTCGTTTAACATAATCTCTGAATTTATCAATCTGTTGAGTATCTGGCACCTCTTCAAATTTTAAGTATAAATCAAGTCTTCTGCATCTTAGTACATCGCATAATAGTAATTCAGCATTAAGCCGGGGTGATTCAATCCCGGTCTTAGAAAAATAATCAGTTGTCTTTGTTAATAATTCAAGAATAGTTAGCAAGGTTCTTTATTTTAAGGTTTTGGATAATCGGTTTAGGGCTCATGATTAGAATAAAAAGCTGGAAGTTCATTACACAAACTGAATACTTGCCGCTGCTTCTTCTCAGACCTGACGGGGTTGGGTAACAATCTGTTAACTTCCTTCCAGCAAAAAATTAATATGCAAAAATGCATGATTTTCTCACAAAAAACAAATCTATTTTCTTGATTTACTTTATCTTGACTCTTATTTCTTCAATGAAGCTTTGGAAAAAATTGAAGGGGTTATGTATTGATTGAACTTTATATCTGTTATCTCGAATTCAGTTCCGTCACCTTCCTTCATCACATCCTTATATATTACTTTCATTGGAAACCAACGCTCTCCTGTTTTTTGTATTTTCTCTGACTTCATCCATTTTAATAACTTGCCACTTTTAGAATATAGTTCTTGTTTTAATGGTACAAATCTTTCTACATCAACCCACATTCGCTGTGTAAAGTAGGCAACATCCTCAACTTTTGCCTCAAGGTATAGCACGTAACACCTTCTTCCAAAAATCTCTTCTTTCTTTTCGATATTTACTTTGTACATTTCCGTTAACTTGCGGTCCTCCATCATCTCTTCATAGGATAGATCACTCCCCATTAATGACTGTCGCAATAAATGCCCCGATATTTGAATAGTCCTATCAGTAGAAGGGGAATATATCCAAAGATGGTCTTCTAACTTTAACATCTTTGTTCCTTTATCTCCCGGTGGATAAAGATACTCTGTAAATGACTTTTTATATCCTTCTGCATATGTTTTGGATTTTATAAACCGCGAACCTCTTCTCCCGATTATATTCATTGTCGATTCAAAAACTCTGTTGTTTGAAGATAAGTTCAGGTCAACTTTACTGAGTATATCGTCCGCTGATTGTCCAAAAATAAAACCGCACTGGAGTATGAGTACTATAAGCGTTATTGCAATTATTGGTCGTTTAATTAATAAATTACTTAACCCGTGATTCTTTAATTTCATGTTTTATACTTCAAGTTCCTTAAAAAGCATTGATGTTTTTCGTTTGAAAATTCCAATTCCGGAAATCACAGCTCCAAGTACAGTTGAAACTAGCCCCGGTATAAAACCTATGTAGAGGGCTGCAATGGTAATATTCGCTCGTGCGATTTGAGGCATTAATATGGAAGAATTTGGCATTAGATTACTGATGTCAATACCTTTCTCCTGTAGATAGTACGATATTCCTAGTCCTGAAATTGTTCCTGTTATCGATCCAATTAAACCGATTAAAATTGCTTCATATATAAGTGATTTATAGATTGCGATTTTCTCTTCTCCCATGGCCAATCTGATTCCAAATTCGGAATACCGTCTTAATCCTCCAAGTAGACCTGCGTTCCAGAGAACCACAGACATTGCCCCAACAAATATTGCTACCATTAAAGTCCCTATAGCTTGAGAATAATCTATTATACTTCCCATATCATTTTGATCCCGCATTCTTATCATATATGGCCTGAATTCATCGTCGTTATTTCTATACAATGAATTAAAATCTTCACTAATAAGGTTAACTTTCTCATCATCGTATTGATGCTCTAAAAAACCAAGTATTTCCGGAGCACTGTCTTCCATATTAAATGACTTTTCTGCAGCTTTGATATCTATTATTAATGCCCCTCTGTCAATTGCCTCTGAACCAAATCGGATTGTCCCCGCTACAGTAAAGTTGGTGAATGACATACTTCCCTCAAAGGTATTTGAAAAAAGCAAAAATGTATCGCCAATCCCAATATTGTAACGCTTTGCAAAAACATCTGTTAATAATCCTTCATCTGTTTTCTTTGGCAAACTGCCACTGATTAGTGACTTCTTAAGATTAAATCTTTCAATTTCCTTTGTACCTTTAGTAAGTAAGTCCAAACTCCATCCCACTACTGGACCTTGTGCTTTGGTTTCACCTTTTTCATCTGGCACATCAACTAATCCTCCGAATCTGATTCTTTTTACCCAATCAGTCCCCGCATAACTTTTTTTTAAGCCCTTAACAAGTGAATCTGCTCCAATTATTGATAGATTAAGCGGACTCAGATCCATAACTTCTGAATAAGCTTTGGTCATGACCTTCATGTGTCCGGTTGTAATATTGGCATTGAGTTCCAAAGATTCTGACATTATACCCGTTAACCAACTGTGCAAAACCACAGTAATCATTACCCCAAAACTTGTTACTATCAAGGGTATCAGGCTTCTGCTTCTGTCTTTTAATAGTCCTTTAATTAAAAAGCGTATCATTTGATTTTTCCCTTGAGCGCATCTATTGGATTAAGTCTTCCGATTCTTCGTGATGGGAAATAACTGACAGTGGTCGCTGCTAAAACCATAATTAGCACAGAGACAATTAAAACTCCTATTTCATAATAAGGAAATATTTTCTCCCCGATGGAAACACCCATTTCATCAACTGCTGAAGGCATTGGTATCCCTGTTGAAGCAATTATTGCAAGTAAAGGCAAGCCATATATCGTCGCTAATATCAAAGCAAAAATCGAGTGAATGCTTCCTTCTAATGTGAAAAGTTTAACAACTTCCATTCTTGTCATTCCTAAAGCGATATATGTTCCAATTTCTTTTTGCCTTCTGAAAATTGACAGAACTTGTGTGTCGAAAATCGCAAGCAGTCCTATAGACAACAACAAAATTGTTACGACTATGCTCCCCCTTTTTTTTGCAAAAATTATATTATCAATTTCCTTTTCAAGATATTTTTTGTCTCTGAAAATCCAGTCTGTTGGAGGCATATCAATATTGGGATTTGAAGTCACAAGAATTGTCGCTTCTTTCAGTAATCCCGACATTTCCTGCAATCTTTTAATAGGAATCCAAATTCTGTTATTGTCAACAGTACTTACATTGGTTTTGAAAATATTACAAATCTCCACATCCAAAGCGTCAAATGTTCCATTCTTATCCCGCCATCGTATTTGTACATAATCACCCTTTTTTATTCCATTTACTTTCGCAAATCTTGAACCAATTATTGCCGGAACTTCCTTACTCTCTGATTTTAATACCCTTGAAGGAATTTTCAATAATCTTTGTTTGGGCTCTATTCCGCTAATTATTATATTTATTAGTGTACCTTGTCTGTATATCGATCCCTGTACTAAAAGGATAGGCGTTATGTTTCCCCGGTCTATTTCACTATTGTATGATGTTAGTATAATAGAATGGGCGTCTTGAAGGGAATAAGGATCAAATGGATCATAACTTTTGGACCACAATTGTCCTTCACCAATTTCCCAGGCCTCCATGTCCAACTTGCTCTGGCGATTCCATCCGTCTAGTAGTCCCATATAAAAAACTAAAACTACAAATGCAAACGACAGAACCGCTGCGTTTAAAAAGGTTCTTAGTTTTGCACCTGTCAAATTTCTTATTGCTAATTTTAATGCTATCATTTCGGCACTAAGACGTTTTATTAATTATTTTGTCCAGTTCCACCATTCCGTCTTTCAAATGTATTATTCTATCTAAAAATTTCATAACCTTTTCATCATGAGTTGCGAAAATAAAAGTTGTTAAGAATTCCATGTTTAACTGTTTCATTGTTTCTACTATTCTTATTGAATTCTCTGCATCCAGATTGGCAGAGGGTTCATCAGCAAGTACAATATCCGGTCTTTTTACCATCGCTCGTGCTATTGCCACTCTCTGACACTCACCTCCCGATAGCTGGGCAGGCATTGATTTTGCTTTGTCTGCTATTCCTACCCATTCAAGCGAATCCATAACCAGTTTTTTTCTTTCAACTGCGGTCTTTCTCTGAAGTAGTAATGTGAATTCAACATTCTCAAACACTGTATAAACCGGTAATAAATTGTACGTCTGAAATATGAAACCAATATGATAATTGCGGAGTTGTGCCGATTCTTTGTGGGTTAATTTACCAATGTCTCTCCCCAAAACTTTTGCTGTTCCTTCTGTTGGAGTATCCAGGGATCCAAGTATATTAAGCAATGTGGTTTTTCCTGATCCGCTCGGTCCAACAAGTCCGCAGAATTCTCCCTTAGTAAAAACTAATGAAATATTATTTATTGCCCGGAAATTTCCACTTCCTGTAGGGTATAATTTGCTTACAGATTCTAATCGGATTATTGCTTCACGCATGTTGTTATTAATGATTAAATATAAAAGTGATTTGAACTCCTTGACCTTCAAAAATAGATTCAGACGATTCCTTCGCTGGGAGAAAACTCTTGCCCGGTACTGAATAACCAATTAGATGAATTGATAAATTATCATACTTTCTGTGCAAATTTACAAAAAGATATTCGTTTTTTCTCTCCCAATCATAGAATATAATTCCCGATATATTGTCTAATATATCTAAAGGATAATTTATTGATAAAGCGGTTAGTGAATTTCGGGGATCTGATATCTTTAAAAATTCGGTCGTTACCATTAAATGTTCAACAACCAGATTTAACCCGTTCCCGAGTGAAAAAGTATAATCCGCTCCAATTACAGCCGACAAATAATTTCGCTCACTTATGGTTTCTCTGCTCTTATAATAACCGGCACTTTCAAACCATATCCCAACTTCATAATCAAGTTTCCAATCAATTCCGAATCTCTGTTCTGTTATATCGCTGGATGTTCCTGGGTTTTGGATGTCGTAATCTTCTATTATTCTCCTATGATAAGAAAACCCTAATTCGCCCGTCAATAGAGGATATTGAATTCTGCCTCCAAATTCAGGAGTTCCTTTTTTCGTAATCTTTGTCTCCCAACTTTTTTCTTCATTTGATGGATAAATCCCCCAAATCCAAACATTGGAATTATTCAGAAAATAATATCTTCCCAGAACTGCTGTTACTCCATCGGTTAATTGTAGAGGATCGGTTGGATCGATATTATCAAACCACATTAGCGGGCGGAGTAATATTGCAGATCCGAAATTGATCTTTTGTATTCCTCCTCTTATCTCAAATTGTTCCGAGTAATATCTTCCCCATAGTCTGTATGGTTTTACTTTCCCGTAAAACTTTGTTTCTTCTGATTTTAACTTGCTGATTGTTTGATATGAATTTGCGGCAATCTCAAAATCAATATTACTGCTCATGTTTAATGGAATGCATACCTTCACTTGAGGAATATATCTTCCTGCTGCACTAAGTATATTTTTCGTATTGTAAATCCCTGTAAGCGAGATTTGACCTGATAATTCGGTTTGTACCTGGGCATTAGCAGAATTATATAAAAAAAAGCATATTAAAAATAAGACAGGTCTCGAATAGCTCTTCATTATTTCTATTCTTAGGGTTTCAATGCCTTTTTGTTTATCATAATTAATTGTTTGTAAAACTTGCTATAGGGAATTGAACTGAAAACTCAGAACCCCCTCCTTCGGCATCATTTAGTTCAATTAATCCCCCCATGAGTTCTACTAAACGCTTTGTTATAGACAATCCCAGTCCCGTTCCTTCATAATTCCTCCCGTACCCTTCCGATGCTTGTCTGAATTCTTCCCATATTACTTCTTTCTTTTTCTCTGGAATCCCAATGCCTGAATCTGTTATTTTTATTGTCGCATGTTCATTGTCTTTTTTAATTTCAACTTTTACAAATCCCTTTTCAGTATATTTTATTGCATTGTCAAGTAAATTGAATATTATGTTCTTTAATCTCTCCGGATCTATATAGCAAATTATTTCTTCTTTTTCAGATGCAATCGAAAACTGCAAATTTGCATCTTCAGCTTTTGGCACAAATGTTTTATAAACATTGTGAATTATGGGAATAATGTTGGTTTTATTAAGTCGGATATCATCTCTCATATTACTCAAATTAGCTATATTTAGTATCATTTCGAGTGTGTTTAATAGTCGCCTGCCACCATAGTTAATATTTTCCAGCATAAGCTTTGAATCCTTGTTATCATTTACTGAATCTAGAAGTATTTCTGAAAAGCCAAGTATCGCGATTAATGGTGTCCTAAGTTCATGACTCATGTTTGCAAAGAAGTTGGACTTTATTCTGTTCATCTCCTCAGCTTTTTCCTTTGCCTCAATCAGTTTTTCCTCAATCGTTTTTTTTGCGGTTATGTCTTCAACCGCTCCCTCGTAGTATAATATTTTACCACTCTCATCTCTCACGCTTCTTGCATTTTCTCTCGTGAATATTTTTTCTCCATTATGCTTTCTCCATTCACTCTCAAATCCGATAACTTCCCCATTCTTTTCAATAGTTTCCTTGAACAAATCTCTTGGGTAATCCTTTGCAACTACGTCTGTCTCAAGATTAACTTTTGAAAGTTCCTCGAAGCTGTTATATCCTAATAGATTTATCAATGCAGGGTTGGCCATTATTATCTTACCTTCGGGAGTCGTTCTGTATAATCCTATGACTGTGTTCATGAATAATGTTCTGAACCTCTGCTCCGCCTCTTTAAGCAGTCTTTCACTTCGCAATTTGTCTTTCAGTATTTGCTTTCTCTCAATTGCTTGCTCAATTGAAGGATATAATCTTTGGAGGTTTTCTTTAATTACATAGTCATCCGCTCCGGACTTCATCACCTCCACAGCAATCTCTTCATTCAAAGATCCCGTGACAAGTACAAATGGAAGAAGTGGGTATAGCCTGTTCCTTATTTCTAATGCTTCCATACCATTGAAGGTTGGTAAATTATAATCGGAGATCACAATTGTCGGATCAAATATCTCCAACTCACGTAAATATCCCTCTCTGTCGTCCACATTTACGAGTGTTATTTCGAAGTATCTCCTTAATTCTATACTCAATAATTTTACATCATTCGCATTATCTTCTATTAGAAGTATTCTGATCGCTTTCTTGTTCATTCTCTTATCCGATATTTATCAATATTTGATTATAAAGCACCTGTTTCATTTAATATACACCAGTACAATCCTAATTCCGCAACTGATTTAACAAACTGTTCAAAATCAACCGGCTTTACAATGTAACTGTTTACACCAAGTTTGTAACTCTCCACAATGTCTTTCTCTTCTTTCGAGGATGTAAGCATTACTACCGGGATCATTCTCGTTAATGGATCGTTCTTGATTACTCTTAAAACTTCTAAACCGTCAATTTTAGGAAGCTTTAAGTCAAGCATCACTACTTTTAAATTCAATGCCCCTTTCCTCGATTCATATTTTCCTCTTGCAAAAAGAAAATCCAGTGCTTCCTCTCCATCCGTAACTAAATATACTCGGTTTGCAAGATTATTTCGCTGCAATGCTTTTATTGCAAGCTTGGCATCACTTGGATTATCCTCAACCAACAATATTTCCACCATATTTTCGCTTTGCATATTTTCCTCCTTGCCTTTTTATATTAATTATTGACTATTTAGTTCCATCACACGGAATTGTAAATATGAATTCCGCACCTTTGCCGGGCTCCGATATTGCATTAACCATCCCCCCATGCCTTTTTATAATTCTATGTACAATGGCTAAGCCCACCCCCGTTCCTTCATATTCTTCCTGTTTGTGTAACCGCTGGAATACTTCAAACATCTTGTCATGGTATTTCATATCAAATCCAACTCCATTATCCTTTACTCTGAACTTACTTCCAACATCTTTGATCTCTTCTCCGCTGACCGAAATCTTAATTACTTCTCTGTTCGAAGAAAACTTTGCTGCATTATTCATTAGATTAATTACTACTTGTCTTATTAAGCGGTAATCTCCTTGGGCTTTTGGTAAGTTGCCTATATTAATCTCCGTTTTTTTCTCAACATATTGTGCCTTTATTTCTTCGCCAATCGATTTGAAAAGATCTTCCATATCTATGACCTCTTTAACAATCTCTTTGCGGTTTAATCGCGAAAATTGCAGTAGATCTTCAATTAATAATCCCATGTTTTTTGCATTGGTTAATATATCATTAATTAATTCTTGCCCCTCTTTGTCAATTTTGTTATAGTAATCTTCCATCAATAATTGTGCGAATCCCGTAACTGCTCTTAATGGTGCTCTCAGATCATGGGATACACTGTAAGAAAAAGCTTCCAATTCTTTATTGGAAGCTTCCAGTTTTTTTCTCTCTTCATTCAATTCTGCGGTAACCTTGTTAAGGTCTTCCACCATGAAAAGCATCGCTCTCTGACTTTTATTAAGCTTTTCTACTTTCTCATTTAATTCCTCAGTTCTCTCACTGACTTTCTGTTCCAACTCATTTTTTAATTTTTTTAAATCATCATTAGCTCTTTTGTGCTCTGTAATATCCATTATTTTTCCAAACACTCTTTGAACTTTTCCCTCTTTTAATTCTGCTTTGGCTGCTGCTCTCACCCACTTTTTATTTCCTTTTGCGGTTATAAGCCCGCACTCAATATCATATTCTTCTCCACCACTTAATAAATTATAAAAACTTTTCCTGATCTCTTCCTTCCCGGGATTCTCAAAATAATCAAATAATGATTTGATTTCACTTGGTTTTAAGTCCTTGATAGTGGTCTCATATATCTCTGATATTCCTTTTGTGGCTGATGTCGTCTCATTTTCCAGATCATACTCCCACCCACCAGTCTTTGCTATTTTCTCTATTTCTTCAAGAAATAATTGGTGGTTATGCAGTTCACGTACTGTTTTTTTGTGTTCTTCTATCTCCCCAATTAAACTTTTTGTTTTGCTTCTTACTTGCTTGCGAAGTGTCACTATTAGCACAATAATGAAAATAATAATTACGGGTATTATTATATAAAGCGCAATTTTAACCACCTCCATGAAAGGTATTTCCCCCTTATCTGAAGGACCAAACCATTTCAGGTGAATTTCATCGTATGTCCCGTTTGCTATTATAACTGATAATCCCTCATTTAGAAGCATCAAAAGGGGAGTGTTTCCTTTCTGAACAGCAAAGCAAAAGTCTTGCCTGTAATCGGAAATTTGTATGTCCAGTGGTATAATATTATCAATTTCGATTTCTTTCAAAAGTTCAATACCCATAATTCTTTGAGTTATTACGGCATCATGATATCCTTCCGACAAATGCTTGAATGCTTCATGGAATGTATTCGTGGTAAAAATATGTTTTGTTAAATTTTTTCTTCTGATATATTCTTCTGCATTGTCTCCCTTCATTACTAAAATTTCTTTATCCTTTAAATCATTGATGTTCTTGATTCTTGAATCCTCTCTTACAAATATTGCACCATGGAGGCTCAGATAGGGGAGTGTGAAATCATAAAGTTCTTCTCTTTCCGGGGTTTTTCCTACCAGTGGTAATGCATCTATTCTTCCTTTGGCTAAATCATCTTTGATTTTTTCCCAAATTCCGATTTTTATCTCTACTTCAAGATTTACAGCTTTTGCAGCGGCTAGAAATAGATCAACTGAAAAACCACTTGGTTTCCCTTTTTGAATTATACAATACGGTGGATAATTAGGTTCTGATGCAATTAGTATTTTCTTGGGTTTTAACGTATCTGGATTTTCAGCAAATAGATAACCTTTGGCTTTAGTTATTATAATTAAACCGGAAATGCAGATCAAAAAGGATATTAGTAAAAGTCTAGTCCTCATTTGCTATTTTCCTTTTTAGTTCATCTATTTCGTCCCGAAGTTCTTTCATCCTTAATTCTCGGTTTATTGTTGCATCGTAAAATCTTTCCAGTTCTTTTAACCTTTCCTTTAGTTGGTCTGTTTTCTCTTCAACTTTTCTCTCAAGTTCATTGTATAATCTTACATTCTCAACGGGCCTTCCGGTTGAATCTGCTAACGTCTGCAAAAGTCTTAAATCCACTTCGCTTGGCTCATAATAGTCTTTCCAGTAGCATCCGATTGCTGCTATGGTCTCACTGGTGGTTACAGGAACTATGAAAAGACTTTTTACAAATGTGTTTTCGTAATACTTTAGTGGCACTCTTGGGTCTTCATAAATATTTTTAATTACAACAGCTTTATTATTTTTCATCACCCATCCGCTAATACACTCATCCAGACTGAATCTTTTCTCTTTCCAGAGTGGCTCAACCATTTCTTCCTCTACATAATAACACTTATCCCCATCTTTGTATATCAAAGTTGAGCCGTCGCTGTCAGTTAATAGTCTTGCAAATTTTGTTACATTTCGTTGGATCTGTTCTAAATCGTTTGCTTCCGCAAGGCTCTTGATCCCTTCAACTAATATTTTTAATTTGTTGTTTAGTTCAGTTAATTTATTCTCAGCTTCTTTTCTCTCTGTAATATCTAATCCCTGTGCTATTGTTGCTATTATATTTTCTTTTTTCTGATCAAAAATATTTGCTGAATTCCAAAGTACAAGTTTGTTCTGACCGCAAAGATTTTTAATCTCTATCTCAACCGATTCAAACTGCAATCCTTTTGAGGTCGCTACTATTAAATCCTGAGAACTCTCTCTCTTCTCATCGGGAAAAAGTACCTCAATGTCATTCCCCAATACGTCTTCCCGTCTCATGCCTGTGAGTTTTTCAAATGCTACGTTAAATTGCGTTATCTTAAAGTTACTGTCCCACACAATAATAGGAGCATTAGCATATTTTATGAGATTCTCAAGATATTCCTTCGTCTCTCGTAGTATCGCCTCTGCTTTTTTCCTTTCGGTTATATCATATATAAATCCATACCATATTATCGACCCGTCTTCATTGAGTGTTGGTGAGGAATGTCCTTCAATCCATTTCTCTCCTTCCGTTTTGTGTAAGATTCTGAATTCTGCCCTCCAATCTTCTCCGGTTTTTGCAGAGTGTTCTATTGTGTTTTGTAAGTATGCTCTGTCGTTCGGATGAACAACATTGAATAATCCCTCAACTAACTCTTCGGAGGCTTCTGGATTTAGCCCGGTTAATTCGGCCCATTTTTTGCTTACATAAGGTAGCGAAGGTACTCCATTTGGATCGTGATAATATGTGTACATTGCTCCTGGTGCTGTAGTTGCTATTATACTTATTTGTTTATCAAGTTTGCTTTTCTCTTCAATTGCTTCCTCAGCTAATTTCCTTTCTGTTATGTCAAACTCAATTCCGTCATAACAGACTGACCCATCCTCCAGTAATTTTGGATGCGATATTATGTTGCTCCACCGGTATTCTCCGGAAATACTTCTCACTCGCACTTCTATATTGAATACGGATAAATCTTTTAAAGATTTATTTTCTGCTTCCTTCATTTTGTCAGCGTCCTCTGGATGAATTCGGTCATATAGAATATTTGGATCTTTCATCCCATCGGTTGCCGTGAATCCATAAAATTTTTCAACGCTTTCACTCAAGTATGTGAATTTCCTTGTCCCGTCTTTTAAAGCTACTACCTGATAGATAATTCCGTTTGTAAGATTATTGTTTATCGAGCGGATATGCGTTTCACTTTCCCTCAGTGCAGCCTCTGCCTTTTCTCTCTGCTCGGTCTCAAATGCTAGTGATACAAAAGAAGATAAAGTCGTAGCTAACTGCTTTTCTTCTGCCAACCACTCCCTTTTTTTACCAACTTCCTCAAAACTTAGAAGTGCGAATAACTGCCCATGAAGCCACACGGGAGCGTCAAGAAGCGAAACAATATTGTTTTCTTCAAAATAACTCTTTGGTATTTCTCGTGTCCTCTCATCTTCATAAACATCACTTGCAGCAATAACCTCTCCCTTTTTATGTTCTTTTGTGTATCCGCTGAATGTAGATGCATTTAAAATCTCCCCGCTCGAATGCTTATTCTTGCTCAGCTCATATAAATCAATACAATAAATCTCTGACCCATCATTATTGTATAACCAAATGCTCCCTCTCTCAACATTTAACATTTGAGCTGCTATTTCAGTTATGTTCTTAAGATTATCTTTTAAGTCCCCGGATGAGAAACTTCCTTTTCTTATTAACTCTGACAGAAGTGTTGCATAGTTTTGTTGTCTTCGCTGATTTTCTCTTAAACTATCTTCAGCCTTTTTCCTTTCTGTTATATCAAGAAATGTAACCACCGATCCAATTATTTTCTTTTCTCTTAATATTGGATATGACCAGTATTCCGCTGGAAAACTCGTCCTGTCTTTACGCCACATAACTTCAGTGTCAACATGGGAAAATTTTCCTTCCTTGAATGCTTTGAATATCTCGCATTCTTCTACCGGAAATGGTGATAAGTCACTCTTTGTATGATGTATTAGATTATGCATGTTTCTGCCAATCAGATCAGAAGGTTCACTGTATCCCAAATATTTCAAACATGCGTTATTGCAGAATGTACACAACCCTTTTTCATCCAGCCCGTAGATTGCCTCTGCAGTAGAGTTAAGAATCAGAAGTATTCTCTCTTCGCTTTCCGAAAGTTGTTCCTCAATCTTTTTTCTTTTATCAATTTCTTCAGTCAGGTCATTTATCAGATTTAAGGACCCCATTTTTATTGAATTTAACTCGGTAATAGTCTTCTCTAATTTCTGATACCTCTCCTCCGACTTTAATTTATATAAGTCTTTTTCTTCTTCAAGTTCTTTTTGTAGTACCACCCGTTCAAGTATTGTTGCTAACATCAGCACCGAATTTTGTATCATTACTTTATCTGTATCTGCAATTCCTTCTTCAAAATCCACTACTACTGAACCAAAGTATTTCCCCGACGTTCTTAAATCATAAACTCCCTCACTATTATTTTCTTTTTCTTCAGCAAATCTCAGGCTGGTTGGTTGAAAAATCTCTCCCATTCCCTCCATATATAGGTCAATTATCCTCTCCGAGTCATTTAATTGTGAGAGGTTGAACATCAATAGAAAAAGATCAAAAGATTTTTTCATATTACTTATCCTAATCTAAAAATTCTGGTGCGTTTTCTTCTAACCATTTATCCGGGTCTGTGTAAAAGGGATTCTGTGTTATTTTCCCTTTCGTAATTGTATATGGATGAGTTTGTAATACTTTTATTATGATTTTACCTGAGAATTTTGCGACATTATAGAGACATATACTAATCCATGGTTTCCCTGGTATGAAATAATTAAGTCTCTATTCATATACCATTAAATGCTCAATGCCGGGTATTGCTTCTAAACCCCAGGTCATCTCTGCAGCTGCTCGGATATTTCTTTTCCCTTTTTTCTGCGATACTGTGTAAAACTCATTTAATACTTTGTCCATAATCCTTGGCGAAAAAATACCATCTGGATAGTATAACTCTTTTGCATCCTTAAGTATAAATCTCTCCGGATCATTCACATGCTCCGCACAGTTTGGAAATTTCTCTTTATACTCTTTGGAAAAATTTTCCTTGGTTCTCTCCGAGGGGCAGTATAATTGAAGGTCATTTACTTCACATCCCTTATGCAGGAATCCGAAGACTATCTCATCTCTCTCTTCCTCGGTTTCGTATAATCCGCACATGTGTAGTCCCCAGTTGCAGCTGTAATTCCCAAAGCCCAATTCAAGGCTTTCCTGATCTGAAGTATGTATGTGCATTTAACCTCCTTAATCTTTTCTATTCAATTTTATATCTTTCATCCATGCCTAGCATTTTACATAGCTCGTTTATCTCTTTCTTTAACTCAAGCATTTTTACTTCTCTCCCCATCATAAATTTGTTGAATTTCTCTAATTCATTAATCTTTTCCTTTATTGTTTCCTCATATTTTTTCTGCTCACTTATATCACGTACTATCATGCTCGATAATACTTCTCCATTCTTATCTTTGAATAACGAGGTCGCAATCTCAATAGGAAAGAATGTCCCGTCTTTTTTTCTTCCGGTAAGCTCTCCTTTGAAACTTCCGGTTTGTTTTCTTATTTCTAATGCTTTCTCTAATCTTGGATCATTTACATCAACAATTGCCCCTCTCCCTATGCTTAATATCTCCTCTTTGCTGTAACCAAAAACCCTCTCTGCTGCATCATTTGCTTTCAATACTTTACCCGAGGGATGTGTTAACAATATCACATCCATACTGTTTTCAAAAAGCAAATCAAGATGCTCACTCCCTTCAGTAATCGCAGCTTCTTGGATTTTCTTCTCGGTTATGTCATTGATTATTGCTATATAGGCTGCACTGTTTCTGTAGGTTGAATACTGTAGATGAACTTCTACCGGATACTCTGTCCCGTCTTTTCTCCTGTGGATTGTTTCAAATATTGCTTTCTCTTTTAATCCCATCTTTAATGGAAGAATTATCGTATTAAACTTGGTTTCGGATATAAAAGGTTTTAACACCAACGGTGTTATATTCATAAACTCATCAGATGTATAACCGGTGTTCGATATTCCTCTCTGATTAACATATAAAAATCTTAAGTCATCAGGATCAAATACGTAAATCTCATTTAATGAATTCTCAATTATTTCGATCAACCCGTATTTTTCATACTCAAGTAATTTCCTATCTGTTATATCCCTTATTGATGCAACATATCCCGCTTTTCGTCCATCGCTTTCCCTGAAAATAAAGAAATTTACTTCTCCTGTAACGGTTTTGCCTTGTTTGTTTTTATACTTAAGCTCAATATTGGATGATTTCTTCTCTGACTCACTGATTAATATATCTCCTATCCGCTTGTAATCTTTCTCATGGGCAAATACAAATCTTGTATCGCGTCCAATCAATTCCTCCTTCTTATAACCCAGAAAATCTGTAAACGCTGGATTACAGTCTGTGATTTTTCTTTCAAGATCAGATACTAATATTGCATCTCTTATACTGTTAAATAATCCAAGATATCTTTCTGTACCACGTTTGATTTCTTTTATTAATTGAGTGTTTTCTTCTTGCTCAAGTAGTATTTTTCCAATTAGTAAACTCGCAAATGGATATATCCCTAATATTGTCGCAGTCAATAACTCGTATGTTTCTGCTATTCGGTTGGAGGGTACTGTAAGTATAAGTAATAGCATTGTAAAGTGAACTATAAGTCCCATCACATACAATCTTGCTTTGGTCATTTTGTAATAACCGTTGCTTACTCGGTGATAGTAGAATAAGTAACCAATTATTGTCGCACTTATTATTGTGCTTAATCCCATAGTTAACCCAATTCCCCCTATGGAAATTCTGTATATACCTGCCATTCCGGCAGCTATTCCTCCGCTTATGGGCCCAAAAAATAATGTGCATAAACTTAAGACTATCGTCCTTCCGTCAAATATTAAACCTTCAGTTAAATCTAGTGGATTGGACATGCCGATTATCGAAGTGGCACCAAAAAGAATCCCTTGCAGTACTTTACCTGCTGTTTCCTTTCTGCTGTACCTTGCGTCAACAAAATTGCTTAAGATGCTGATCGCTACCAGAACAGATAGGTTGTAAATTAATTCAACTACCATCTTTGCCTCTGTAGTCTGTTTGAATGTAAGTAATTAAATAAAAATAACTATTTACTCTTAATTCACCAAGAACTTTTTCTCGATTTTTCTCCGTTTTTTTTAACAATTCTTTAGTTTTAATTCTAACTTAATCCCTTCGTTTTTGAACTCCGTCTCCAATTCCTTATTTTACTTTTTTGATTTTCTAATTTATGGATAAACTAAAAGAAATTTACCTGTACACTGATGGTGCCTCAAGTGGTAATCCTGGTCCCGGTGGTTATGCTGCTCTGCTAAAATATGGCAATAAAGAAAAAAAACTTTCCGGGGGCTTTAAATGCACAACTAATAATCGAATGGAATTGATGGCCGTTATTGTGGGGCTCGAAGCTCTGAAACAAAAATGCCGCGTCAAGGTCTTTAGCGATTCCTCTTATGTCGTTAATGCCGTTAATAAAGGTTGGCTTCTTAAATGGGAAAAAAATAACTGGAAACGGAAATCTAAACTTGTTCCCAATTCTGATTTGTGGAGTCGCTTTTCCTCTCTTCTGATCAGGCATGAGGTCGAGTTTCATTGGATTCGTGGTCATAATGGTCACCCGGAAAATGAAATCTGCGATAAAATGGCTGTTGCCGCCTCTAAAGTATTTCCCCTGCCTGATGATACTGGCTATTTCGCTTATGGTCCGCTAGTTGAAAATCCTTAAATTGTAAGTGAAGGAAAGTAAATAATAACCCTCAAGTACATTTGATGAACTGTCTTCGTAATAAGCATCAGTAACGGTTCGCCTTATGTTTTTTGCATTTTTTAAAATGTCAAATGCTGTTAACCTGATTTCACCCGCATTATTGGCAAAAAGTTTTTTGACTAAACTAAAGTTCCATAATATTGAGTTCTTATCGTAATCTTCACTTAATCCTTCATTATACTGATGATTGAATTCAGTGCTTACAGCAAATCCCTCCCAAAACATCCAGTATAATTTTACACTCGAATACTGTGTGAAAAAGTTGTTGTTTCGTGTTGGTTGTAAATCGTTTTTTACATTGCTGAAGTTAGCATTGGTTGAAATTGTAAAATCCACATCGCGGCTGAAGTTGCTGGCTATTACTACCCCGGCCCCGTAATTGAACGACTTTATAAAATTATCTTGATCGCTTATTATCGATGGCGTTCTTGAATAACTTCCGAATACATTTAAATTAACATTTGACTTTATTAATCCGCTCGGTAAACTGTATGTGAAAAAGCTTCTTATATTGTAAAAACCGTCAAGGTTTACTGGTTTGCTGAATTGTCCCCCTTTTAATAAAACTATCCCTGCCGGCAGTTCGGGTAATGCTGTGTCCTTCTGAGCATAAAATGTTGAATTTGCTATATAATCGTTCGTGTATGAGCCGCCAATCATAAAAAAGAATGAGTTCATCGTTTCAAAATTTATCGATGAAAATCTCATGTTTAATGAATGCGTATAATCCTGCCTTAATTCCGGATTACCGGTTGATAACCTTAGCGGGTCAGAATTATCTAATACATTTTGTAACTTGTCCACTCCTGGGGGATTGTTTTCTGCTCGGTAATTTATCCTTAAATTAAGGTCTCTGGAAGGGGAGTAACTGAATCTGAACGAGGGAAGTAAAGATCTGAATGATCTCGTCAGATCTGTTGTGTATGGAAATTGCTGCTCATTTTCAAGATCTGCAAATCTGTAACTTAAATTTCCGTTAAAGTTAAATAAACTGTCCTGATATCTGTATCCTGCCCCAAAATTCTTTGTTGTATAAACTCTGTTGTATACATTGCTCAACGATGTATCCAGCTTGCTTCCATCCGTGTTGTAATTCTGAAAGTTCTTTTTATCATTTTCATCCTCACTGTAGGATAACGACGTTGTTAACTGTATCTGCGATCTCTCACTCAATGGTTCTGTATAAGTAATATTCGTAGAACCTGTAAACCCTGATCTGTCGCTGTCTGTAAACTGGTCGGTTGTATCTGAATAAGCAGAATTCTTGCTGAATGTTTCTGAATAAAGATCAGTTTCACCTTTGTTCCTGTTCATCCTTCCGTTAAATCCGATCGAAAAACTCCTCCCCCTCGTCTCAAATCTCCGTCTGTATAGTAATTCCGCTGAACCGTTTAATCCTATCCTGTCCGAGTTTGAATTTTGACCTAGCGCATTTACCAGATCGGCTATTGTGTACGTGCTTCCGTTTACGGTTGTGGATCCGTCATTTAACTGCGCTGAAATTCGGGGACGGAAATTGATTGATCGCATGCTGTCTATTTCCCATTCAAACCTCATATTAAACCGGTGATTCGTATTGTTTGAATTGGATAACGTCGTCTCATTATACTTCTGTCCAAGCGTCTGCGCTGAATAGTAATCCCTTGTCACAACTGATGATAGAGAATTATTTGTCTTGTTAAAAAAATAACTTGTGCTTAGTTCAACATTATTCTCCCACTCATTTCCGTAATTCAATCCAAATGCGTAGGTCTTTGTCAACCCGCTCTTTGGAGATACTAAAAAGTTCGAGGCTGGTCCCCCCCATCCTCCAAAACCACCTCCCCCTGGCATTCCTCCTCCTCTGCCTCCTCTGCCTCCTCCTCCTCGTTCACTTGCGCTTACTATACCTAAAAGATCTTCTGTTGAAAAGTTCTGGTCGTTTGTATTGTTTGTCTGCCCCAGTATCGAAATTCTCTCCTGATTATCAAAAAAGTTTATGTTCCCCGCTCCTTTGTATCTCTCTTCATTTCCGTAGCCCCCTGTAATTCCACCGAATATTCCCTGCCTTATCCTCATTCTTGTCACTATATTTAGTGTCTTTAAAGTATTCCCGTCATCAAATCCCGTGAACTGCGATTGCTCACTCTGCTGATCATATACTTGGATTTTATCAACTATATCCGATGGTAGGTTTTTTAATACTGCGGAAGGGTCATCTGAAAAAAACTGCTTGCCGTCAACCAGAATTCTCTGTACTTCTTCCCCCTGACTTTTTATCGTCCCATTTTCTACTACCATCCCCGGCATTTTCGAAACCAGATCTTCTGCTGTCGCCCCCTCACGAGTCTTGAATGCATCCGCATTGAACTCCGATGTATCCTCTTTCTGAATTGCTGGAGGTGTTTTAGCTACTACTTCTACATCACTGAGATTAATCGAACTTGGCTTTAGTTTTACCGTCCCAAGTTCTTGCGATTGCCTTCTTAATCTTACCACTGTTGAGTATGTCTCATATCCCACAAAACTGATTTTTACACTGTATTCTCCTCCCCTTATCAGCATAACCGAAAATTTTCCCTCTCTATCACTTGTTGAACCATAGAATCCATCATCTCGGGGTGTACTCAAAACTACATTCGCTCCCGTCAATGGCTTATTATCAGATGAATCAACTACTGTTCCCGTTAAATAAATATTCTGTGAAAATATCTCGGTTACAACAAAGAAAACTGCAAAAATTATCTTGTACATTCTTTCCTGGATATAGTGGTTAATAAAGTATTGACAATCCCCGGCATAAAAAGGTTTAATGCTATTTTAATAAAATCATCTTTTTTACCGACTGAAATTCCCCGGCTCTTAATTGATAAAAATATACTCCGCTTGAATTACCCCCTCCATTAAATTCCTTTTCGTATTTTCCCGCTCTCTGTATCTCATCTGTTAGTACAGCAACTTCACGTCCCATAATATCATATATGCTTAACTTAACTCTGCTCTCTTTTGGAAGAGAATACGTTATAATTGTTGATGGATTAAATGGGTTTGGGTAGTTGTTCGCTAACAAATAATCGCTTGGTATTCCTTCCGTATCTTCTGTTCCTGCTGGCGGATCTCCGTATTTTACTCTTAGGTTATCTAGGTATATTGTCCCGCTATACACTTGTCCCCCAATATACGTCGAACCAAGTGGAATCGATATCATCTTTAACTTTACCGGATACACTACAAGCGTTGATTTCGGAAAAGCACCTCTTAACGACTCCCACGTCTCATTTCCATTTGCCAGCTTATGTGTTTGTATTCTGAATATATTTCCATTTAAATCCTGAATATCAAAGAATACTCTGTGCGGCATTCCGTTTGACCTCACGTCAAGTATCAAAGAATCGGGTATTCCTGCAACAGTTAATTCCTTATTCAAATATACCCAGTAATAAAGCCCGCTCGTATATGTGAAAGAATAATCAAGCTTAAACGAATTTTCCCCCAGCGTACTAAAAAGGGGAGTAGGCGAGAGTACGGTGTTGAGCGAGTCTGTATTTAACAAGGTCAGATACCACCCTCCGGTATTCTCTAAAGAATCTATTACCGATACCCCGTATAAAACTTCAACCGATACCTCCGCCGTGTCCTTAAATGTCAGATACGTTACAATAATATTTGTAATCCCGCTCTTTAATCCCATAAATTGCCCTAACGCATCTATTCTTCCTACCGTGGTATCTGTGCAAACCCAACTGAACATCTGAAAGGGCACTTGTTGCTGCTCATTATCGGTATCATATACTTTGCATGTGAATAATAGGGGTATCGAATTACTTATTACTGCTGTCTTTGGTTTTATCTCAATCCTTCCTACCCCCTTCACTACTACAAAAACTGAATCCCTTATCCCCTGATATTGGGCATATATGAATCCTGAATCCGGCGTTGTTGATGCAATAAACAATCCTCCCGGATGCAGCGTCCCTAATGTAGGCTTACTCAGTGTGAATGTTACTAAATTAAGACTTATCGCAATCGGATTGTAATATATATCGCTTGCATCAACAGCTAATTGTAAACTGTCCCCCCTGAATACTCTGTTGTATCTCGGCGAAAGATTAAGTTTCTGTACCGCTCCCAGTGGTGCATTTGAAATAACCAGTAAAGCATTTGAAACTGTTCTCTCGCCCCCGGGATCAGAAGGGGAGTTCATAACTTCACTTCTTGCAACTAATGTGGTTGACCCCCCTCCGTCAAAATTCATTGCAGTATAACACCCGAACTGAATCATCAGGTCAGCTAATTCAAAACAGGTCATCCCGATGCTGAATGTTGCTTGCCTTCCATCTACTGTGGCTAAATACATTATACTCGAATCCTGTGAGAATCCTATCATCGTTCGCGGATGCCTGGCAGTAACGAATGTGTCGTTTGAATCCATTGGAGCTACACTCCCGTTTGTTACCAAAATCGGATGCCCGCCAATCGATTCTTTCACTCTCCTTATTGCCGGTTGCGTTTCAAGTAACAGTTTTAGACCGCTTCCTGTGCTGATTCGTGTGTTTAAGTACTGTGCAACACTGCCGGAAGCTGAAATTACCATTACCCCTGCAGAAAGCACTGAATTTCCTGCTCCCGTTCTTACTTGATCCACAATTACATTCGTCGTGTCATTTACTATATAACCACTCGTTGCATGTACTATAAACTCACTCCCGTCCATCGAAGTAGCGGTCGTCCCCCCGAAATATGAATTATATACAAAAAGTTGGTCATTTCCCCTCACGTCGTTAATCCCGTTTATTGTTAAAACTGTGTCATTCAGTATCAGCTTCCCTGAAAACGCCGGTCTCGATATCGAAAATCGGTCATCTGCATCAAAACTAACCACCGGGTGATTTGGATTCTGTATCCTCAATAACTCCCCATCCCTTACCTGTATACCATTCGGAGCCCCCGTTGTCAGATTGAAAAAATCACCGTTTACTCCCCCAACTGACCAATGCCCAACCGCGTTCTTCCTTAACGACATTGCAGAAGTCTTTTCCCTTCCCGCCGCTAGCTTATCTAACGACTTTACCGACTCTACACTTATATATGGATTATTTAACTCCACTTTTAATAAATCCATACTCCATGGTCCCGCCGCATCCTTGAATTGATAATACGTTACCCCGGGTCCAACTATCTTTGTCACAACCGTATCAAGATTAAATACCCTGCTTTGCGCCTTAATCTCACCCGGAAAACTTATTATTAACAATAATACGACTAAAATAACTGCAGATTTGTAATGGTTTTTCATTTTATTTTCTCAGATAATTTAACTTTCAAAAAATCAAATTAAAAAATACTTTATTTTGATAAAAAAACCAAACGCTTCTGTCTCCTCATTCCCCCTCAAATCCCTGTAAAATATCTGAAATTATTAGTCAAAAAAAAATTTTTTTTTTAACATAAATATTTTTACGTTTGGGTATGAGTTCTGAAACATTTTCAGATAAATGTTATATTCATTAACAATTGGAGGTTGTATGTTTAGAAAATTGTTCATTATTTCACTCATTCTACTTACTTCTCTTTCATTGGCTCAAAATGAAAGAAATCTTCGCGCTGGTGGTTATGCCAGGGTTTATAGTATGGGTATGAATCCTTATATTGTCGACCTCGACAATATTAAAACTAATCCCGCTTATGGCGGACAGTTCTCGAATATGATTTGGGGCGATATCGGCTCTTCTGCCGCTAGCCCTTATGATGGTACAGGTCAGTTCGCTGGCTTTAACTACAGAATCAATAAAATGATCTCTGTCGGTGCTCTTCTTACTAGAAATGACTTCCAGTCCCTCTCAATCGGTAAACTCGATCCGGGTGGACTTGTTGCCGCTATCAACTCAGTTCCTGGCGTTACTGTTATCCCTCTCGATAACAACCTCGAGCTGATGGGATCATTCAATTTCGACAAATTGACTCTTGGTATTGGTATTGCTTATGCTTCTACTAACGATGAAACCAAACCCGCTACCGGTTCAGGCACAAAAAACAACGCTAGCCAGATCGGTATCAATGCAGGTCTTCTTTTCAACTTGAGCAGCACAATGAATATTGACGCAGCTCTTTCTCTGATTATGCCTTCGGCAAGCTATGAGCCTGCTTCTGGTTCCAAAGTAGATGCTTCACAGACTTTCATTATGTTCGACGCTCGTATGTTCATGAAAATGACATCAAAACTGAGCCTCGTTCCCGTCGTTAACTTTATGACCGCTTCCGGTTCCATTGAAGCTGGTGGTACAACTACCGATATGACTTCCTATTCACAGATTGGTGTCGGCGTTGGTATGCACTATCAGGTTGGCGATCTCTTGATTGCTGGCGGTCCTTCATTACTCATCAAATCCTATACCTCTCCTGCAGTTCCTAACTCATCACCTGAACTCACCTCAAGCCAGCTAGTATTCCCTAACTGGAACCTCGGTGCTGAATTCTGGTTCACAGATTGGTTAATCGGACGCTTGGGTTATATGGCTCATACAGAGCAGAATACTTCCGAAAGCATGGCTACACTTACTACCAAAAACGAACATACCTACACCAGCTTTGGTACTCCTGATGTTCGCGTTGGTATCGGCTTGAGATTCGGTGGATTCTCTCTCGATGCAACAGTTAATGATGATGTCCTCCGTCAGGGTCTTAACCTTATCGGCGGCGGCACCCCAACATTGGCTTACATCTCTGCTAGCTACGCTATACCATAACAGATTCTAATTCTCATTTAAAAGCTGTCTTGAAAAAGACAGCTTTTTTTTTACCCGTTCTCACTTTTCCGCCAATTCCAAACGATTTTTCCCCTTAGCTCCGTCAGTGGTATCCTCCATTTATTTAAAACCGTGGAAAAGCCGTAGTAAAGCCGTACTAAAGCCGTGGTAAAGCCGTACAAAAGCCATCCTGATTACCATTCCCCATTCCTTCAATTATTCCCTCATCTTTGGGTGTTTTTGGCATAAATATCTCGGAAATTCTCACATACCTCAGGATTAATGCAAATTCCACTCCAAAAACCGGGATTACTCTTAACTCATTTTTACCCCTCATTTTTTCTCATTTTTCACTATATTTACTGCATAAATATTTTGGAGTACAAAATGACATATATAAAAAAATTATTTCCCTTATTAATAATTTTAATAACCATTTACGGTTGCAACCCGGGAAAGGAAGAAATGAAAGCAGAACTTGAAAAATTCATTAAGGATTTTGACTCAAAAGTTCCGGCACTCGCCAAGGAAGCTAATATCGCTTACTTCAACGCCACAATCTCTGGCAAAGAAGAAGATTATCAAAAATCCGCTGACCTTCAGGTAAAACTAAACAAGGTCTTTGCAAATAAGGATGATTTCAGAATCCTTAGCAAAATTTATGACTCTGAACTTATTGATGACCCACTTCTGAAACGTCAGCTTAATAAACTCTACCTTGCCTACAAAGGCAATCAGATTGACGAAAAGAAAATTGAGGAAATGATCAACCTCTCAACCCAAATCGAACAGAAATATTCCACATATCGGGCTGTGGTTAACGATACCAAAATGACCGATAACTCCGTCGAGGAAATCCTCAAAAACTCTACTAATCTCGAAGAACTTAAACAAGCATGGATGTCACACAAAGCAATAGGTCCTACCGTTGTCGACGACGTCCTTAAACTGGTGAAAATGCGCAATGGTGTGGCCAAAGAACTTGGTTACGATAACTATCACCAGATGTCACTCCGCTTGTCCGAACAGGACCCCGAGGATATTAGCCTCCTCTTCGATGAACTTGATAAACTCACTGCCGATACCTTCCGCACTCTCAAAGATGAAATTGATACCTATCTCGCAACTCGCCTAAAAATCAAAAAAGAAGAGCTTATGCCCTGGCATTACCAAAATCGCTACTTCCAGGAAGCTCCAAGAATTTATTCGGTTGATCTTGATGGCTTCTACAAAAATAAAGATATTGTTAAAATTACTGAAGATTATTACTCCGGTATTGACCTCCCCATAGCTGATATGATTTCTAAAAGCGATCTCTTTGAAAAAGAAGGGAAGTACCAGCACGCATATTGTACTGATATTGACCGGACTGGTGATGTTCGCGTCGTTTGTAACATTAAACCCAACTACAACTGGATGAATACGAACCTTCACGAATTTGGGCATGCAGTTTATGATAAATTTATGGATATGTCTCTCCCTTGGATACTGAGAGAACCTGCTCACACCTTTACTACCGAAGCCGTTGCTATGTTCTTTGGCCGCCTCGCATCCAATGCCCACTGGATGAAAGCAAATATTGGAATATCAGATGCCGAAGTCCAAAAAATATCAGATGTCGGCTTCAAATCTCAACGTCTTGAACAGCTCGTCTTCAGCCGATGGGTACAAGTAGTATATCGTTTCGAAAAAAGCATGTACGAAAATCCCGGTCAGGACCTGAATAAACTCTGGTGGGATCTGGTAGAGAAATACCAGATGATTAAACGCCCCGAAAACAGAAATGAACCGGATTGGGTAACCAAAATTCATATTGCCCTCTATCCGGCTTATTATCATAACTATATGCTCGGTGAACTACTCGCTTCTCAATACCTCCATTATATCTCGGCGAACATTACTAAAGTCGAAGATGTTAAAAACCAGTCCCTCTCTGCCAACAGGGAAATTGGAAACTGGTTCCGTAAAAACATTTTTGCCCCAGCTGCTCTTTACCCCTGGAACGATATGATTCAGAATGCTACAGGAGAAAAACTGACTCCCAAATACTACGCTCAGCAATTTGTGGACTGATTATCCGCTTTCTTATTGGAGATCCCGCTTCCTCGGGATCTCCTCTTTCTCCCTCCGCTAATCTTTATATACCAAAATTATTTCTGAATTTTTTCCTTAAAAAAACCATAATTTTTCGTATATTTGCAGTCAAAAAAATAATATTTTATGCTAAATCTTAAATCTTTAAATCCCCAACAGCGAAAAGCAATCGAATATGACGAAGGACCGGCTTTAATTATCGCTGGTGCGGGTTCGGGCAAAACTCGTGTTCTTACATATAAAGTGGCTTATCTGGTGGAACAAGGGTATGAACCTGACTCAATACTTGCCCTTACCTTTACTCGTAAAGCTGCCTTGGAAATGAAGGAAAGAACGAAAAAACTCATTGGATCCAAAGCAGATCAAATCTGGATGGGTACCTTCCATTCGGTTTTTTCCCGATTCCTCCGCTCTGAAGCTGCTCATATTAATTATGAACCTAATTTCTCGATTTATGATACCGAGGACTCTCATTCCCTGGTCTCCAACGTACTCGAATCTCTTAAACTTTCTCCGGATAACTATAATCCCGGCTCGATTCGCCATAGAATTAGCTACCTCAAAAATCACATGATTTCTCCCGAAAAATTTAAGAAAAACTATATCTCCACTTTCCCGGAACAGAAAGTATTTGAAGTCTATGTCGAATACCAGAAACGCTTGCGCGAAAATAATTCAATGGATTTTGATGACTTACTCTTGAAACCCATTGAACTATTTTCCAATAATCCCAAAATTCTTACTAAATATCGTAAGAAATTTTCTTACATCCTCGTCGATGAGTTTCAGGATACTAATAAAGCTCAGTACGAACTCCTTAAACTGATGTCCTCTAAAGATGGTAAAATTACTGCCGTGGGTGACGATGCTCAGTCCATTTACTCCTGGAGGGGTGCTGATATTACTAATATCCTCAACTTCGAAAAGGACTTCTCCAAATGCAAGGTCTTTCGCCTTGAGCAAAATTACCGGTCAACTAAAAGTATCCTCGCTGTCGCTGATTGCGTAATTAAAAATAATAAAGACCAGATCCAGAAAACTTTATGGACTGATAATCCTCAAGGAGAAGCGGTTACTCTTATTAAATGCTCGGACGAGAAGGATGAAGCATATCAGATCAGCAGGGTAATTAAAAACGAGATTACTACTAATAAACGCCAGCTTAAAGACTTTGCTATCCTTTACAGAACCAACTCTCAGTCCCGGGCTCTCGAGGATGTCTTTAGACGTGAAAAAATTGCTTATGCCATCATCGGTGGGCTCGAGTTCTACAAACGGAAGGAAATTAAGGACCTCGTCGCTTATCTTAAAGTTATTAATAATAATATTGACGAAGAATCTCTCCTCCGGATTATGAACTTTCCTCAAAGAGGAATTGGTGTTACTACAATTCAGCGTATGATTGTCTTTGCTCGTAAACACGAAATTACTCTCTTCGAAACTATGTCACGTGTCTTTGAAGTCATAGACATCAAAGAAAGAATACAAAAGAATGTAAAGAACTTTAAAGTCCTCCTCGATAAATACATGATCCTCAAAGACGAACTCTCTGTAGGTGAAATGACTCGTGCGTTGGTTGATGAACTCGGAATTATCAGTCTGTTTAAAGATGAAAAGTCTGTTGAGGGAAGACAGAAAATTGAAAATGTCCAGGAACTACTCTCTTCAATTATGCAGTTCTCAAATCAAAACCCAAAAGCTGCTCTTGGTGACTACCTTCAGGAGGTCTCTCTTATGACCGATACAGATTCTAATAATGCCGAGAGAAATTTTGTTAGCCTTCAGACTGTCCATAGTGCAAAAGGTCTGGAATATCCTGTCGTCTTTCTTTCTGGATGTGAAGAGGATATCTTCCCGCTGTCAAATAAATTCAGCACCGATGCAACTGTTCAGGAAGAACGCCGCCTCTTCTATGTCGCCCTTACCCGTGCTATGGAAAAAGCTTATCTCTCTCACGCTCGCTCTCGTTACAGATTCGGTGAAGTCGCCTATCAGAATCGCTCCCGCTTTATTGATGAAATTTCACCTGACCTCTGTTGCGAACTAAATGGCGGTCTTGGTAAAAAAGCCAATAGGAAATCTAAAAAAGAAATTTATTACGAGTACTTTGAGAATATGGACTACGTTGACTTTAACCAGGAAAATATTGATCTTAAAGTCGGCGTTCGCGTTATGCACGATAAATTTGGACTCGGTAAAGTCATTCACGTTGTTGGCGCCGGCGAAGCTCAGCGCGTAACTGTCTCCTTTGAAGGCAATAATGTTAAACAACTTATGATTAAGTATGCAAAATTGAAAGTGCTTTCCTGATTGAAAAATACATTCTTTATATTGTCCTTTTTATCCTTCTGGGCATCTGGTTTGTTCGCTCAGGAGATGCGTGGCACTTGGATTGCCAGAAACTCCCTTAGTTCAAAGGAAGCTCTTGCTTATACTATGGACAGCCTTGCGGCAAATAACTTCAATACTGTCTATGTTAATGTCTGGAGTAGGGGATACCCTCTCTGGCAGAGCAATGTCTTCGCTTCTCATACTGGCATTACTATTGACCCCACTTTTGCCGGACGCGATATCATTGCAGAAACCATTGCTGAGGCTCATAAACACGGCCTGCATGTCGAGGCTTGGTTTGAGTATGGGTTCGTTGGTGGTTGGACTGGAAACCAACCCCCCGGTCGCAAAGGTCCTGTCTTTGATGCTCATCCTGATTGGGTCGCAAAAAAACTGAACGGCACCGAAATTGATGGAAGTAATTTTTATTGGATGATTCATACACATCCCGATGTCCAGAATTTCTTGATTGATTTGACTATGGAAATCGTTCGGAATTATGATATTGATGGGATTGAACTTGATAGAATTCGCTATTCAAGTCTTGAATATGGCTACGATTCCCTTACGGTTAGTTTATACAAAATGGAAAATAATGGAAACCCTCCCCCCTCCAATACCGCTGACCCCTCTTGGATTCGGTGGCGGGCTGATAAGCTGAACCACTTTATGGCAAGAATATATGATTCTGTCAAGACATTTAATCCCCACATCAATATCTCCAATGCCCCTAGTTTGTATAGCTCATCTTCATATACAGCTTATAACACTTTCTGCCAGGATTGGGTAGGATGGTTAAATGGAAATGGCATGATCGACAATGTGCAGGTTCAGTCCTACGTTGGATCTTCATCATCTTTCTCTGCAATTCTTACATACATAAAATCTCTTGTTAACGACCATACTAAGGTATATCCTGCATTTGCACTCACTCCGGGCGGTAATCCTGTTACTAATTCAACTCTCTCGGAATTCGTTAACGTTACTCGTCAGCAGGGATTTAAAGGAAACTCCATCTGGTACTATACTGATTTGGTCTCTTTCTTTCCCTATATTAAAAAATACGTCTACCCATCTAAAACCGAACCCCCGCATAGCCCACCTGGTTGGAGAAACTTTTTTCAGGTGGTTAAAATAAACGATACACTTAATGCGGTTCGTAATGGTTCTTGGAGTAATAGTACGGTTCTCGGTTACACAGGGCAGTCCTTGTTTACTTCCTCTGCATCAAGTACACTAGATTATTATTTCGATGTCCCCTTATCCGGCACTTATGAAATATATGTATATAATGTGGTTGCCTCAAATAGAAATGATTCTGCTAAGTACATAATCTCCGATTCCCTTGGCATTGACAATCAGATTTTTCTTAATCAAACTTCATCTTCAGTTCGCAGATGGGTTAAACTGGGCGATTTCCCCCTTAAAATCGGAAATCATAAAGTTATCACTCTTTCTGCGGATAACCTGAAATCAGGTAAATCCCTTAGTGCCGACGCAGTCATGATTATCTTGAACAGACGTCTCTCTCCTGATGTCTCTACGGGAATTAAAATAGATGAAATTACTCCCGATATTAAAAAAAAAATGAACTTTAATTTGAAGAGTTATCCAAATCCCTTCAATTCATCGTTCAAAGTTAGTTTTATGATAAATGACATTAAGCCTTATGTCCTCACAGTTTATAATATCTTGGGACAGGTTTATAAAGTGTACCGAAATGAATCCCCCTCATTGGGGAAAACGGAGATTGATTTCAGTTTCACTGATTTACCCACAGGTGTTTATTTCCTTGAGTTGTCCCAAGTGACAAACAGGGAAGTGTTGAAATTATCATTTATTAAATAATTTATTTTATGGAGTATTAAAATGCACGCCCCAAAAAAATTAGCAATCCTGGTAAGCGGAGGTCCCGCACCCGGAATTAATAGTGTTATTAGCGCGGCTACTATCAGGGCTTCTGTTGAAGGTATTGAAGTCCTTGGCATAAGCGACGGATTTAAATGGATTATGGATGGAGATATTTCTCACTATAAAGAACTTACAATCCATAACGTCAGCCGTATCCACTTCCGTGGCGGGTCTTTTATTGGTATTGCAAGAAGCAACCCTACTAAAAATCCTAAACATCTCGAAAATACTGTGACTTCATTACTCCGGCTTAACGTCGATAAACTGATTACCATTGGTGGCGATGATACTGCCTATAGCGCAATGAAACTTAATGAGATGGCTGCCGGACGTATTCGTGTTGTTCACGTTCCTAAAACAATTGATAACGACCTTGACCTTCCTCATGGTATTCCGACTTTCGGTTTCCAGACTGCTCGGCATATCGGAGTCGAAATCGTTAAAAACCTTATGGTTGATGCTCAAACTACTTCTCGCTGGTATTTCGTTGTTACCATGGGTAGGAAAGCAGGTCACCTCGCCCTGGGTATTGGTAAGGCTGCGGGCGCTACTTTAACTGTTATTCCCGAAGAACTTTCTCAGAAAAACGCTAAACTCTCTCATATCGTGGATATCCTCGTCGGTGCCATTATTAAGAGATTAAGCTATGGCAAAACTGATGGGGTTACTATCCTTGCCGAAGGGCTTGTTGAACATATTGATCCCGCAGATCTTGAGGCTCTCGGTGAAGTTGAAAGAGATGCTCATGATAATATCCGTATCGCTGAGGTTAATATCGGGGAAATTCTTAAGTTTCGTGTTCAGGAACGCCTCAGGGAATTTGGTATCAAAATTACTATCGTCGCAAAAAATATTGGCTATGAACTTCGTTGCGCTGATCCTATCCCGTTCGATATGGAATATACTCGTGACCTCGGTTTCTCGGCTGCTCAGTTTATTATTAATGGGGGAAGTGGTGCAATGGTTTCTATTCAGAACGGTCACTTCGTACCTCTCTACTTTAAGGATATCCTCGATCCCGTTACTAACCGCACTAAAGTTAGAATGGTAGATCCTAGCTCCGAGTCTTTCTTTATTGCACGCAGCTACATGCTCCGCTTGAACAAAGGTGACTTTGAAGACCAGCATGAACTCGCTAAATTTGCCGCAACTTGTGGTATGTCAATTGAAGAATTTCGAAGACAGTTTTACTATTTGATAGAAAACGATGTCCTTTATCAGACCTTGAAAAATGATAATAGTCTTATCAAGGATAATAACCTGAGCCACAAGGTCAATAGTAACGATGATATTGGACATAATGAGGTCTTTCCGGAATTACCAATTTAATCCTTTTGGAGGCTGTCTGGTTCTCCTGGACAGCCTTACTTTTTAGAATCCGAACGAAGTACTCTCGATAGTGTATAAATAAATAAGGCGAGAATTATAACTATCGCTGAAATCATGAAAATTATTCCTTCAGTCTTGAATTCCATCCTTATCTCATAAATTTGTTAAACATCATTAATAAAATTACAAAATAATACTCTTTTTATTACATTTATTTTTTCTCCCGCTTGTATTATTTTTCCTCATCCAATCATTAATGGAGGGTATATGAAAAAACATACACAGACCGATGATTTCATTAAATGGTCTTGCCTTTACTGTATGGAGCAAAATGAAACCTGGGTGGATCTCACTTTTGAAGCTCAACTGGACATTATTGAGGAGTGTTTTATCTGTTCAAGGCCCAATAGGGTTATTATTAAAAAGTTAAAGGATAATAAAATTCATGTCCAATCTAAGTTCATTGACGAACTCTGATTTTTTGATATTTGACCGTAAATCTTTATCTTTAAAAGTATTTTAGAAAATTATTAGCCTTCATGAATTGGATGGATTATGGATCGTAGAAACTTTATAAAAACTGGTATCGCTGCAGGATTGCTTGCAGGCACTGCTAATTTAAAACCCTCTGCTCTTCATGGCTTTTTCTCTGATTCTGCTCCTGCTGATGCCCCTTTTGATTTGGTCGCGATTAAAGGCGGAGAACCTGATGCAATGTTCCTGAAAGCCCTTGATGCTATGGGGGGTATGAAAAGATTCGTCAAAAAGAATCAGAAGGTCGTTGTAAAACCTAATATTGGCTGGGATGTGGTTCCGGAAAAAGCAGCAAATACTAATCCAAAACTGGTTTCTGCAATTATTCGTTCTTGCTTCGATGCTGGTGCAAAAGAGGTCTATGTATTTGATAATACTTGCGATAACTGGACTCGATGCTATTCTAATAGTGGAATAGAAAAAGCTGTTAAGGATGCTAAGGGTAAACTCGTTCCCGGAAATCAGGAAAGTTACTATCACCCCATAGAACTTAAAAATACTAAAAAACTTTCTAAAGCAAAAGAACACGAACTTATTCTCGAATCAGATGTCTTCATTAACGTACCCGTCCTTAAACATCACGGGTCAGGCAAAATTACTGTCGCTATGAAAAATCTTATGGGCATTGTCTGGGATAGGGGATTTTGGCATCGTAACGATCTTCACCAATGTATTGCTGATTTTGCTTCCTATCGCAAACCTGACCTCAATATCGTGGATGCTTATAACGTGATGCTCCAGAATGGTCCTCGGGGTGTCTCCGTTGATGATCTTGTTCTGATGAAATCTCAAATAATTTCAACAGATATGCTTGCCGCAGATGTCGCCTCTGCTAAACTGTTCGGCATTCAACCCGAAAATGTGAATTATATTAAATATGGCACTTCCATGAAAATAGGACAAGGTGACCTCTCTAAATTGAATATTAAAAGATTGGTGATTTAATATGTTTAGACTTACTTTACTTATCCTTATTTCCGTTTCTCACATCGCTTGCACATCCGTAGAAGGTTATTTCCTTTCAGAGTCAAAACCGGATTCTCACGTCCTAATTAAAAATACTCCTGAAAGCGGTTACTCATTATCTTCTCGCTATGATGATAAAATTATTTCCAAAATTATCAAGCAGGCTAAATTCGATATCTATAATCGTCTTATTTACAAAAATCCGGATGCGTGGATTGATAAAATAATCTCGGTCTCTGGTTTCATTGTTGAAAAACCACTGTTCGATCTGGATTCTCGTTTCTTTCAGATTAGTGGTACTATAGGCAATACTCCAATGGGCGATCATTTTAATTATATCGTTCAGGTCGACCATCCCCTCCCAACTCAGTCAAGAATAGATCAGGACGTTCAGACAATCGTAAAAGGCGGACAGTATCGTGTATTTCTTCGCATTAAAGAGTTAAAACAATTTCTTAACGACTACGGTCAAACCACTACTCTTCCCATCGCCGATTGCTTGATTATTTATAAATCTGATGATTTCAATTTTTCTAGCCCTATTTGGGTAACTAAATCTGCTGAGGTTCTCCCTAAAGGAATTGTTGAAGTTGATTCTCTCAAATATGAATTCCCTAAGAGTGATTCCTTAGAAAAGAAATAGATGTCGTTCAAATTAGTCAAGTTTGCTAGAGTCCTTATATCTCTTCTCTTTCTTATCGGTATCTCTGCTCTGTTTTTGGATATCAAGGGCTATTTTTACCCCTCGGTTTCTAAATCTGTTCTCTTTTTTCAGTTTACTCCCTCATTGATTGATTTTATTCTCACTCTTTCTTTCTCCGCTGTAGGCTTTCTGATTGTCTTGATTCTTACTTTTCTTTTCGGTAGGGTTTACTGTTCTTTCTTGTGTCCTTTGGGAACTTTTCAGGATCTTTTCATATTCGTAAAAAATAAGATTAGTAGGAAAAAAAAATATTCCTATTCCAAACCCTTTAATAAAACAAGATACTTCTTCCTGAGTTTTACACTTCTGTTTTTACTTTTTAATAGTTTTTTCTTTATTTTACTTCTGGATCCTTATAGCGCATTTGGACGTATTGCAAATAACCTGTTCCGGCCACTCATCATCTTTGCGAATAATATCGTCTCCTCAACTCTTTCAGGTTTTGATATCTACTCTGTTTATCCATACGATTATAAAGGTTTTAATCCCTTGACTTTTGGACTTGCTCTGCTCACCCTTCTTATTGTTGGATTTATGAGTTTTAAGTGGGGGCGACTCTGGTGTAATTCTGTATGCCCTGTTGGTACTCTGCTTGGACTTCTTTCTAAATTCTCTCTGTTCCGTTATTCAATTAGGACCGAAGATTGTAAAAATTGTGGATTGTGTGAATGGTCTTGCAAAGCAAATTGTATCGATAGCAAGGATATGACGATTGATATGTCAAGGTGTGTGGGTTGTTTTAATTGCATGACAGTTTGCTCTTCTGGTGGTGTGGTCCTTCGAAGTTACTTTGGTAAAGAAATTCGGGGATATAAACCTCGTAAAATCAACGCTTCTAAAAGAAAGTTCCTTTCTGAATTATTTGCTTTCTCTGCATCTGCTGTCTCTTTAGGATTTTTCCAGAAAATCCCATTGATTACTAAAGACTCAACAATACCTGAAAACCGTAAAGTGCCGGTCGCTCCTCCCGGTGCTTTGAGTATTAATAGATTTAATATGAGTTGCACTGGTTGCAACTTGTGCGTAGCTGCTTGTCCTACTCAGGTTCTTCAACCAGCTTTTCTTGAATATGGAATTATGAATATGTTCCAGCCTCGGATGGATTATATTCGAAGCTTTTGTAATTTTGACTGTACAATCTGTACCGATATCTGCCCAACCGGTGCTCTTCAACCTCTTTCTCTGGAAAAGAAAAAACTTCTGCAACTTGGTGTCGCTAAACTAATTAAGGATAATTGTATCGTCTTTACTCAGGAAACTGAGTGCGGAGCTTGCTCTGAGCATTGTCCCACCAAGGCTGTTAATATGGTTCCTTACAAAAAAATCGCAGCTCCTGAAATTAAAGAAGAATACTGCATTGGTTGTGGTGCTTGCGAAAAAGCTTGCCCAACAAAACCATTTAAGGCGATTTATGTTTTAGGTAATTACACTCATAAAACAGCAGTTAAAAATCTTTCTAAACCCAAACAACCGGTAATGAAGGAAACAGACGATTTCCCATTTTAACTCTTTAATAGGATATATATGGAATACATAAATTACGGAGAATTCGTTTATAAAAACGATGAACTCTACTGTGAGGATATACCTGTTTCACAAATTATCAGAAATGTCGGTACCCCCGCATATATTTATAGCAAAAAATATATTACAAGAAAATATCTGAGTTTCTCGGATGCATTTAAAGAAGTGGATCATAAGATTTTTTATGCGGTTAAGTCAAATTCTAATCTGAGCATTCTTAAAATTTTTGCCGGTCTCGGAAGTTATTTCGATGCAAATTCCATCGGCGAAATCGAAAGAGTGGAACGTGCAGGAGTTTCTCCTTCAAGAATTGGTTTTAGCGGTGTTGGTAAAACCGAAGAGGAGATAGAATTTGCTCTGAGTAATGAAATTCTTGTTTTTAAAAGTGAATCTGAGGAGGAAATAATCCTCATTGATCAAATCGCAGGCAGGCTCAATAAAAAAGCACTTGTCTCTGTTCGCGTTAATCCTGATGTTGATCCACACACTCATCCCTATATTTCAACCGGTCTTGCGGAAAATAAATTTGGTATTAATGCTGCTGATTCGCTTGATGTCTTTCGGAGATGTTCAAGATTAAAAAATGTTATTCTCGATGGTATAGATATGCATATTGGTTCTCAGATAAATAATCCGGAACCCTTCGTTGAAGCCGTTAGTAAACTTTCAGAGATCTTTTTTACTCTTAAGGGGGAAGAAATAAATCTGAAACACGTCGATGTTGGTGGCGGATTTGGTATTAAATACAAAACAGAAATTCCTCTTAATATAATTGCTACTGCAAATAAACTGATTCCTTTATTTAAAAAACTCGATTGTGAAATTTATTTTGAGCCGGGTCGTTTCCTTACTGCAAATTCTGGCATCCTGGTCTCAAAAGTTCTTTACTCGAAGAAAAATATGAACAAACATTTCATTATAGTGGATGCTGCTATGAACGACCTGATTCGTCCAAGTTTGTACGATGCTTATCACTATATCCAACCCCTGATGGTTCTTAATGGGAAAAAGGATATCTATGCAAACATTGTCGGCCCTGTTTGTGAAAGTGGGGATTTCTTTGCTAAGGAACGGGTATTCCCTCTAATGAGTAGAAATGATTTGATAGCCATTATGTCAGCCGGATCTTACGGTATGGTTATGTCATCTAATTACAATGCTAGACTTCGTCCCGCAGAGGTTCTGGTTGATAACCATTCTTTTAGCATAATTCGTAGCAGGGAAACTATCCGTCATATGCTTTACGATGAAGAGGAATTATTAAAAGGTTGATTATTTATCGTTTGAAGTCTATTGAATCCCCCTCCTTTATCCCGTATTTGGTTGTAAATCCACCAACAACTTCTACCACATATTTCGCTGGCAATATCGAGGGATATGATTGGTCACTTAATGTCTTGGTGTTCTTCTGGATCATAACTATTTTCTTCTCCCCGCTGACAAATATCATATCGAGAGGTATGTACGTATTCCTCATCCAGAATGATCTCGGTTCTTCGTTTGGGAATATGAATAACATGGACTCTGTCTCTTTCATGCTTTTTCTGAACATTAGTCCCAATTGAGTGTCGTATTCAGTATCCGCAACTTCCATATCTATAGTTTTGATTTCTTTTCCCTCTGTGGATAGAAAAGAAATTGTTCCTTCTTTCTTGAAAATGTATTCGTTTTCCGTTATGTTGGTTTTCATTAATCCTCTGATTACAAAAAAAAGTATTATTGCGATGCCAATAGCGGTTGCTATATATATATTCTTTTTGCTCTTTGTGGTCTTGTTGGATTCCGATTGATTTTTTCTGTTCTTTTTTATCTGTTTCTGGCTCATCTTATTCGAAATTTGTGAAAATTACCTGTCAATAATAATAAATTCTTCCTAATTCTCTTAATCAATATTTCATCCTACTGGCTTTAAATCTTTACTGCTTTTATATCTCCTTTCATTTTAATAGATTAACGTAAACAATTATTAAAAATTTGCACTTTTATGTCACAATTTGAACTCGGGTATCTCCTTACTCAAAATATTGAAATTTTAAAAAGAAATAAGGTTAAGGTTATTTTTCTGTATCTTTTTTTCGTTCTGTATCTGAGTTTACCTGCATTCCAAATTCCTCTTCTCGAATTTCAAAATAGGCGTTTTTCTAGTCTTATGGAGCAAAGGGCGTATGAAAATTATCTCCTCTTTTATCCTCGGCAGGATTGGATCTCTCTTGGTGATATTAACCCTTTACTCTTGAAAGGGATTATCTCAATGGAGGATGGTAATTTCTTCACACATAGGGGAGTGGATTGGAAAGAACTTAATGCATCAATCGCTCTAAACAAACGGATTAAACGTAGCAAGCGTGGTGGTAGTACAATCACAATGCAACTCGCAAAGAACCTTTTTCTTACTTCAAATAAAAGTGTTATACGAAAAGCCAAAGAGATTTTATTAACCTTCCGTATTGAAAAAGAGGTATCAAAAAAAGCAATTCTTGAAAATTATGTGAATATAATTGAGTGGGGTGATGGTATCTTTGGAATTGGTAAGGCTTCTGATATTTTTTTCAATAAGGAACCAGGGGAATTATCTCGTAATGAGTGTACTCGCTTGGCTGCGGTTATTCCCGCACCTCTGAAGTATCCTCCCAATCTTAATTCTCGATATGTCGGACGTCGATCTTCTCTTATTAATGGCCGCTTAAATAATATTTCTCTGGATGCCCTTAAGTGAAACGTAAAGAACTTATCGAACTTATTGAAAAAGGGGAGACTCTGAATTGTGAGTATAAACTTCATTTCTCCTCTCATGAGAAAATGGCTAAAGAGATAATCGCTTTTGCTAATACATCTGGAGGTACTTTAATTCTTGGTGTGGACGATGATCGCCGTATTATTGGCGTGGAAAGTGAAAAAACCGAGACGGAACTTGTACTCGATACAGTAAATAATTATTGCAATCCGCCTGTTGAAGTCACTTTCGAATACTTCGATATCAAAGGGAAAGAAATTGTGGTAGTCTCCGTTCCCGAATCAAAAAATAAACCCCATCGTATTCAGGATTTTAAAGTAGAACTCGATATCCGCACTGCTCAGGTGTATGTTCGCATTAATGATAAGAGCGTACCAGCGGGTAAAGAGATGATACGTGTCCTTCGCTCCCATTCTTCTGGTCCGCCCCTCAAAAAATACTCTATCGGAAGTATCGAGAAGATAATTTTTAAGTTACTTGAAACCACTGACTCAATTACCGTTAAGGATTTGTCACATGCTGCAAATATCTCCCAACGTCGTGCTTCCCGTAGTCTTGTGAATCTTGTTCGGGCAGACCTTCTTCTTATTCACACAAATAATAACGGTGTAGATTATTTTACCATGCGGAAAATGTGATTATATGAAAAACATTGTATTGATACTCCTTCTTATCACCTCTCTGATATCTTTTCACGGTTGTAATAATCCTAAAGATGAAAATACTATTGAGTTTTGGACGCTTCAGCTTAGTCCGGTTTTCGATGACTATTTTCATTCATTGATTAAAGAATACGAGGCGCATAATCCTGACATTAAAATCCGTTGGATTGATATCCCATATGATGCGGCAATTCAAAAACTCCTCGCTTCTCTTGCTGCAGGTAATCCTCCTGATGTTGTCAATCTCTCGGCAGACTTCCTTGCAAAGTTTGCGGCTCTGAATGCGCTTGAGGTTTTAACCACTCATATTCCGGCTGACAGTCTTAGACAAATCTATCTTTCCAATGCACTTGAGGCGTGCACTTTCCGCAATCAAACGGTTGCTCTGCCATGGTATCTGAACACTTATGCTCTGATATACAATAAAAAATTAATAACTCAGGCTGGTTTCTCACCCTCCGATATTCCTTCAACTTTCTCGGAGCTTACTGAATTTCTGAGAGAGTATAAAAATCGCACTGGTAACTACGCACTCTTCTGGAATATCGGTAAGGATAGCTACCTCCCGATGATGCTGGGCTCCGAAGGAATAAAAATGGTTAATTCGGATATTACCCGTGCACTCTTTAATTCGCCTGAAGCCGTCTCTCTTATAAATTCTTGGATGGATCTCTATAAGCAGGGATTTCTTCCTTCCGAATCTCTGATTAATACTGGTGCTTCTATAATTGAACCGTATCAATCGGGAAGAGTTGCAATGGTTTTCACTGGTCCGGTTTTCTTAAAAAGAATTAAAGATAATGCTCCCGGTATTTATTCCTCAACAGATATAGCTCCTCCGGTTGTGGGAGTTACTGGAAAGCATGAACTTGCTGCAATGTCTGTTGCTTTAACAAAAAAATCTCGGAATAAAAAACAAGCTCTTGACTTTGCACTCTTCTTAACAAATAACCAAAATCAGCTCAACTTTTGTAAACTGGCAACCATCTTTCCTTCAACTAAGGAAGCAATGCTGGATCCTTATTTTACTTCTGGGGATTCTACTCTCGAAACTAAAGCAAGATTAATGGGAGCACGCTTGCTCCCTAAAGCCACAAGATTACGTTACTATCTTCAACATCCTAAATTCGATATTCTTAGGGATATTTTTGACGAATCTATCCAGTCTATAGGACTTGGTAATGTTCCGGTAAAAAAGGCTCTTGATCTTGCTGTACGCGAATGGAATATTATTCTGGGGGATCAATGAGTCTTCTGAAATCAAACAAAGGCTTTCTCTTTGTTTTCCCGGCTCTCATTTTTCTTCTTCTTTTTGCCTTCATCCCATTTGTTAGAATTGTGATTTATAGCTTCATGGACTATAATCTTATGAATGATGGAAATTTCATCGGACTCTCTAATTACTCTCGCTTATTTCAGGACCATGTTTTTTGGATGACTCTACTAAACTCTTTCCTTTTTATTCTTGCTACTCCTGTGATAATTATAATATCCCTTACCTTGGCTCTTTTTCTGCGGGATGCTTCTGCACGGAATTCTTTTTTACGGTCAATCTACTTCTTTCCCGTAATCACACCGGTTGTTATAGCAGGTATTATCTGGAGATGGATCCTCTCGGAGGATTATGGTATTATGAATTATCTCCTTTCTCTTTTGGGAATGGAAAATGTTCAATGGCTTACTCTCTACCCGGTTAATCTTTTTAGTGTAATGTTACTTACAGTTTGGAGAGGATTTGGTTATTATATGATGATTTTTCTCGCTGGACTTATGATAATTCCAAAGGAACTTGAGGAGTCTGCATTGCTCGATGGAGCAGGCCCTCTCCGTCGTGTTATTGACATCATAATTCCGCAACTTAAACCTGTAATTATTTTTGTATTTGTGATTTCCTCAAGTGCTGCTATAAAAATATTTACCGAAATTTATATACTAATTCCTGGTACACCTATGGGGAATAAAAGCATAGTTTCTTTTCTCTTCCGCGAAGCTTTCGAGCGCTTTGAATTTGGTCTTAGTTCTGCTGCTGGAGTAATCTTGTTTCTTATATCTCTCGGGTTTGCTTTCATGAATATTAGATTCTTGGAGAAAAAATGGGACACTTAACAACGCGTCTTTTTAGGCTTTTTCTCCTTCTCTTTTTCGCTCTGATTGCTGTCTTCCCGTTTCTCTGGCTGCTTTCAACTTCACTTAAGGGTAGCGAGGAACTTTTTGCATTTCCACCTGATCTGATCCCTCAAACTCTTAACTTCGAGAACTACTCTGGTGCTTTTAATAGTGTTCCGTTTGGCGACTATTTTATAAATAGCTTTATTATTGTCTCTGTTACTGTGATGCTTAATTTACTGATTTCCTCTCTTGCTGGTTATGGGCTTGCACGATTCTCATTTAAGGGTAGGGAACTCATCTTTTTATTGATAGTCGCTTCTCTGATGATCCCAAAAGAGATTATAATCATCCCTCTTTATGTATCGATCTTAAAACTCAATCTTGCAGACTCTCTTGTTGGTGTTATTATCCCTTTCGCAGTTGAAGGTTTTGCCATTTATATGATGAGACAAGCTTTTCTTTCAATTCCGAAAGAAATCGAGGAAGCTGCTGTTATGGATGGATGCGGTTTCTTTAAGATGTGGTGGACTGTCATGCTTCCTATGACTAAACCTACTCTTATTACACTGGCTATTTTCACTTTCATTGGAACTTGGGGGGATTTTCTCTGGCCTCTCATTGTTCTTAAAAGTCCGGAGAATTACACACTGCAGGTTGGTTTGAGTTATATGATGGGTACTTTTGTAAATAATTACAGGTATGTCGCGGCGGGATCAGTGATTGCAATCATACCTGTCTTAATTCTCTTCCTCGCTTCTCAGAAACACTTTCAGCGAGGTTTGTTTATGGGAAGTGGGAAATAACTCTACTTCATCAAAACCATCTTTTTTGTATCAGTAAAATCGCTTGCGTTTATTCGGAAAATATAAATTCCACTCGCTAATCCCGTCCCGTCAAATTCTATGCTGTATGCCCCGGCTTCTTTTTCATCATCTAAAAGGGTTTTCACTTCATGTCCAAGAATGTCAAAAATCTTTATCTTGACTCTTGTTTTGGTTGCTAATGAGTAACTGATCTTTGTAATCGGATTAAAGGGATTAGGGAAATTTTGCTCAAGTTTATATTCACTCGCAAGTCCGCATGACTCACTTAGTCCTGTCGCACTTAAACTTCCAACTACAGGAGCACTCTCGTTATGTAATCTGTCAACTGATGTTACTGCGTAATAGACCCCCTGGTATGAGCCTCCTATTGTGTCAGTCAGTGTCTGAGAGTTATTGTAAATGATCTTCCTTATATATCTCGGATCATCCGGATTTATAGTATCTGGCATAATCGCTCTGTAAATAACGTAGTATCTGGCTGTGTCTCCGTCACTTGCTGGAGCAGGTTTGTTCCACGACAATTCAATTCCGCTTTGCGTCTTCTGGATGCTTAGATTGCTTGGCGGTAGGGGAGCTGTTGAATCTTTCCACTCCATTATCGGTGGTAGTGCAGGATATTTGTAGAAATTGGTCCTTAGTGAATCCTGAAATCCCCCCATGTTGTTTGTTACCGACTTAGAACTGAAATACACATTCCCCTTGATCTCAGGATACATCGTGTTTAATCTTAAATGGCTTGGCATCTCAGATAAATTGTACCAGTTGGAGTCCGCATTATTCTGTATCTTATAAACTGCCTGTCCTACATAGACATGTTTTCCAAATGAGTTGTTTGCCCACCACTCTGCTAAAACTTCATATCGCGCTGCAGGATATCCTATGCTCCAGTATATCTGTGGATTTATATAATCAAGCCATCCTTGTTGAACCCAAAATTTCGAATCTGCAAATTGGGAATCATACGCCTGAAATCCATATGTATCCGAACCTGTTGAATCAGTGGATTTATTCCTCCATATTCCAAATGGACTTATTCCAAACTTCACATGTTTTTTATAGTGCTTAATACTGTCGGATAACATATGAATAAGTCTGTTTACGTTATTTCTCCTCCAGTCCCCTATATCAGTATAGCCACCTGAGTGTTGTTGCCATGTAACTGTATCAGGAAATGGTACTCCTGATATTGGGTATGGATAAAAATAATCATCAAAATGCACGCCGTCAATATCATATCGCTTCACAACATCAATTATCACTTTCGTATCGTACTCAATGACATCCGGTATACCTGGGTCAAGCCATTTATAGTTTCCGTATGTATGCACCCATTCAGGATGTGTGTTAGAAATATGAGTGCTTGAAACACTGCTGGTATTTTTATTCATTACCGCTCTGTAAGGATTAAACCAGGCATGTACTTCAATACCTCGCTTATGCGCTTCAGTGATCCAGTATGCTAAGGGATCGTATAACGGATTCGGTGCCACTCCTTGTATGTTCGATAGCCATTCAGACCATGGTTCGTATGGACTCTCAAAAAATGCATCGCATGTAGCTCTGATTTGCAGCATGATACAATTAATCCCATTTACCTGATGCCTGTTCAAAATGGTTATTATCTCACTCCTCTGCAGTGCTGGGCTTAAGGTCTTTTTCGATGGCCAGTCAATATTGGTTACTGTGGCTACCCACACGCCGCGCAACTCTCTTTTAAGTGGTATTGTCTGTGCTGGTGCATTGCTACTCATTATGAATAGCGTAATGAACAAAATATAAATTTTCATGTTACATTCTATTAATTAATAATATCATGCAAAAATAATAAAAATAAATTTCATATTTGTCTATTCTTTGTACATTTATTTTTAACTGGTAACCAAATTACCCCTGAACCTTGTGATCAACTTCCCTATGGTTTTTATCTTGTATTAATTAATAATATAAGATAAGTTTGTATAAACAATTTTGTATTTTCTAACAATATGGTGAATAATGAAGCTCGCTACTCTCTGCTATGTTCAGGATAAAATAAATAATACTACCCTGATGCTTCATAGGGTAAAAAAAGAATTCGATGTCCATAAGGACAAATGGAACGGTCTTGGTGGTAAGTTCGAAAAAGGGGAGACTCCGGAGGATTGTGTGATTAGGGAGGTCCGCGAAGAATCTGGTCTTATTATTTCTAACCCTGTCCTTAAGGGATTCTTAACATTCCCCTCATTCGATGGACTTGATGACTGGTACGTTTTCGTTTTTGTTGCGGATACTTTTTCTGGCCAACTTATTGATTCTAAGGAAGGTGACCTTCACTGGATTAAAAATGAGGAGTTGTTAAACCTCCCGCTATGGGAGGGTGATCAGATTTTTCTTGAATGGTTTAATAAAGACTCTTTCTTTAGCGCAAAGTTCAACTATTCTGACGGAAAACTTGTTGATTATTCTGTTTCCTTCTATTAATTATTGATTAAATTTTAAGGATTTTTAATGAGAGTAACTTCAATTTCACTATTGCTTATTTCTCTGATATTTTCATCCATCTGGGCACAGGACTCGAAAGTTATTGTTAACGGTAATTCTGCATACTTGTCTAATGAACTAATTGTCAAAACTAAACATCCTGAAAGCCTCAGTGTAAAAAAAGAAAAACTATCATCTCTTTTTTCTAAATTCGGGATTAAAGAAGTCAATCAACTCTTTTCTAATGGCGTTGATTCAGCTCTCTCATCAGTTTATTCAATCAAGTATTACTCTTCAGCAGATCCTTTCTATATTTCAGCTAAATTTAAAAACAATCCGGAAATTGAATGGATAGAGCCCAGATTTGCTTACGAAGTTTCATACATTCCTAACGATCCGATGTTCTCTAATCAGTGGAACCTTCAGAAAATTCAGGCATCTCTTGCATGGGATTATTCTCAAGGTGATACGTCTGTTATTATTGGTATTATTGATACTGGGGTCGACTGGTTGCATCCCGATCTCGCTTCAAACATTTGGACTAATTACAACGAAATACCCGGAAATGGGGTGGATGATGATTATAACGGTTATATTGATGACCGAATTGGTTGGGACTTTGGTGGTATTGATGGAACTCCAGACTCGGATCCTGTGGAGGACAGACCCGAACACGGTACTCATGTTGCAGGTATCTCCTCAGCTGTTTCTAACAATTCATTAGGTATCTCCTCAATCGGCTTTAAATCCAAAATAATGCCCGTTAAAGTTTGCCAGGATAATTACCGTTCTACAAATGGACGGGCTTATATTATCTTTGGTTTTGAGGGAATTAAGTACGCTGCAGATAATGGTGCTAAAGTAATAAATTGTAGTTGGGGAGGTGGTGGTTATTCCAGATTGGGACAGGAAATAATTGACTATGCTCTACTTAAAGGAGCAGTGGTTGTTGCTGCTGCCGGAAATGATAACTCATCTTCTGAACACTATCCTTCCAGTTATCGGAATGTTCTCTCTGTTGCTTCAACTGATGAGGGGGATTATAAATCCTCTTTCTCAAATTATGGCTTCGGAGTTGATGTCAGTGCTCCTGGTAGCTCTATTCTAAGTACATGGCAGGGAGCTAACTACTCTTATGCAAGCGGAACCTCTATGGCGTCCCCATTGGCTGCGGGACTTGTTGCACTTGTTCTTGCGCGCTACCCCTTGCTGACTCCAATTCAGGCAGCTGAAATCGTTAGGATATCAGCTTCTGATATTAATCAGATAAATACCGGCTACGTTGACCTGCTTGGAAAGGGAAGAATTAATGCGCTTAATGCTATGACAGTTTCAAATCCTAAATCGGTTCGGAATATAAGTATTGAATTCTCTGATGAACTTGGAAATAATAATGGTATTCTTGAACCTGGGGAAACTATACGCGTCAAAGGTGAATTTATTAATTATCTTGATCAGACTTCAAACCTTAAGATATTTTTGGAAACTACTTCTCCATACGCAACTGTAACGAACACACTCTTCACCGCTGGTAGTATCGCTTCATTGGGTACTTTTAACAATTTCTCAGCTCCCTACACCTTTTCCTTAGCTCAATCACTACCTCAAAATCTGGAACTTGCTTTTAAAATCTACTATACTGATGCTTCTTATTCAGATTTCCAATGGATCAAAGTTGTTGCTAATCAGACTTTCGCAAATCAGTCTGGGAATGACATCTCTCTTACAATTACTAGTAAAGGTAACTTGGGTTTTAACGATTATCCAAATAACAATCAAGGTTTGGGTATGAAATACCAATCCAACAGCAACATTCTTTTCGAAGGAGCTCTGATTGCAGGCACATCTTCCCAATTTCTCGTTGATGCTGCTAGAGGGGCAAATGCAAATATCCAAAGTAACGACTTTTCTGTTGTTAAACCATTTACTATTAAAATTCCGGGTTCATTTTCTGATATTCAGGGTAATGCAATATTCGAGGATATTAACTCAGCTAACAAAGTTGGGCTTACAGTTGAACTCGATTCCTATACATTTACCTCTCTTCTATACGAAAAATTAGTGATCCTAAGATACAAATTTAAAAATCAAACCCAATCTGCGCTTTCGAATTTTCATGCTGGTCTTTTCTTCGACTGGGATATGGTTGATGGTAGTGGTCTTGATGACTTTACTCGCTGGTCCGCTGATGGAAAGTATGGATATGCTTACCATCTCGGAGGAAATCCCTCATACTTTGTCGCATCTGCTCTTATATCCTCTGCCGATTATGGCTTTTGGGGAATTCTAAATGGTGGTGGTGATGGTGGCTTTGGAATTTATGATGGTTTTGCTAAATCAGAAAAGTGGTCCGCAATTTCAAGTGGTATTGGCAAAACTCAGGCGGGAGGAGGAGATATCTCATTTGTTATTTCTGGAGGTCCTTTTTCCATTCTCCAGAACGATTCTTTATTTGTTGCTTTTGCAATTGCAGTTGGGGATAGCCTAAACGAACTTGATCGGGTTTTCGCAGATGCTCGGGCTCTCTATCCCTCAATTCCCACAGCGGTTCAGGATTACTCACCCTCGAATCCGCCTGCTTTTTTCCTCTCCCCCAATTACCCGAATCCCTTCAATCCGGCTACTTCGATTGATTATTCACTCCCCTTTAAAGAATTTGTTACTTTAAAAATTTACGATATTCTGGGCAGGGAAGTAAGGTCCTTAGTTAATGAAGATCAGAGTGCAGGTAATTATTCCTTTAATGTTTCTCTTGCTGATCTGAATTCTGGTGTATATTTCTATACGCTTCGGGCAGGTAGCTATTCTGAAACCCGGAAAATGCTTCTGCTTAAATAATTGTAAAAAATTAATGTCTTTTTGAACTTAAAATATCATAAGTTGTTTATATTATTAGATAAAAATAGAAAATAATAATTAATTCAAAAAAACGAGGTTATATTATGTTAAGTAAAAAAATGGAAAAGGCTTTAAACGATCAGATCCAGGCAGAATTGTATTCTTCTTATCTCTATTTAGCTATGTCTGCTTACTTCGAATCTCAAGGGTGGGCCGGTTTTGCATCTTGGATGCGCGTTCAATCCGATGAGGAGAGAACTCATGCTATGAAAATTTACGATTTTATTTTTACCCGCGGTGGAAAAGCAGTTCTTCAAGCTATTGAAGCTCCTCAATCAGATTGGAAATCTGTAAATGAAGTATTTGAAGAAACCTATAAACATGAGCAGAAGGTAACTTCACTTATTAATAATCTGGTTGCTATTGCGATTTCTGAAAATGACTATGCAACTAAAAATTTCTTAGACTGGTTTGTTGACGAACAGGTTGAAGAAGAAGAGAATTGTGTCAAGATTCTCGATACTCTTAAATTGATAGGAGACTCTAAACATGGTCTCTACATGTTTAGCAGGGAACTCGGTTCTCGTGCGGCACATTGATTTAATTTCAATTGAAAAAACCCTTCCGTATGGAAGGGTTTTTTATTTTATAAACTCTTTAACTTATCTGTTTTCGATCTTTACTTCGATCATCTTAACATCAGTTACTGGCTTGTCATAAGGTTTGGTAGTGGCAACTTTGCCAATAGCCTGTACTATATCCATACCGCTAATCACTTTACCGAAAACAGTGTGCTTTCCGTCTAACCATGGGGTCGCTACGAGCGTTATAAAAAACTGGCTCCCGTTTGTATTTGGTCCTGCATTTGCCATAGACAGTATTCCCGCACCGTCATGCCTTAAAGTGGAAACTATTTCGTCTTCAAATTTTTTACCATAAATACTCTCTCCGCCTCTTCCTGTTCCGGTTGGATCTCCGCCTTGAATCATGAAGTTATCAATTACTCTGTGAAATATCACTCCATTGTAATATCCTTTATTTGCTAACCCGACAAAGTTGTTAACTGTCTTTGGGGTGAGTTTGTCAAATAGCTCAATTTCAATTTCCCCCATTGTGGTCTTCATTACCGCCACAACTTTCTGTTCTTTCTTCTCCTGACTTTCTGTCATTGTTTTTCCTTTATTGTTTTTTTGATTTGTATTCTGTGCATAACACCCTGTAATTAATGCGAAAAGTAGCAATGCTAATGTGATTTTTTTCATATTTTTTCCTTTTTTATGGTTGTATTACATCAAATGAAAGTAACAACAAAATAATAATTCCTAAAACTATTCTATATACTATAAACAAAACAGTAGTTCTTCGTTTTAAATATTTTAATAAAAAATCAATTGCTAAATAACCCGCCACTGTAGAGAAAAATGTTGCGACAAGGATATTCAGCATTCCCTGTGTATCAATATATTTCAAAGATTGGTATAGCTGTAGCATACCACTTGCAAAAATTGCGGGAATACTTAACAGAAAGGAAAACCTGGCGGCTGCTTCTCTGTTCAATCCTGTGAATAATCCGCCGGTAATGGTTGTTCCTGATCTCGACGAGCCTGGAATTAGTGAAACAGATTGTGCCAGACCAATTATCAATGCGTCCTTTATTGTGATGTCCTCAATATCCTTCTGAAATTTTGCAGTTACTTCGGCAATCGCTAGTATAATCGCCAGCACAATTAAACTGGTGGCGATTACATACAGGTTCTTTGTTAAAGCTCCCTCAATAACATCCTTAAATACTAATCCGATAATAACCACAGGAATTGTTCCAATTATTATCATCCAACCCATCTTTGCATTTCCCCCTTGAGATTCAAACTTTTTTCTGCTTATCAAATTATCTTTTACAAATTCAAAAGATATTTGAATGATCTCTTTTCTGAAATAAAACAAAATAGAAATTAGTGTACCCAACTGTATAACCGCAATGAATGATGTCCATTGCCTGTCGCTTTCTATAAGATCAAGTAATTTCCCCACTACCGTAAGATGTCCTGTACTGCTTATTGGCAGAAATTCAGTTATCCCCTGAATAACTCCCATTATTATTGCTTCAAAAAAATCCATATTACTCCTTATAATATTACTGCTACACCAAGTTTTATTCCGGCACTGAATGAATTAAAAGAAACTCCTTCATTCGAGTTTGGATTATTTAATAAAATGTTATCCTTACTCTTTAATTCACCAATATTGTTATATCTTATATCCAAACCAATATATGCATAAACGAGTTCACTCAATTTTGTGCTTCCGTCTGCTTTTAATAATAGTCCGAATCCACTTGCTGTATACCTTGTGCTTGTCTTTGTATAAACTGCCTCATCAATAATTGCAAATCGTGGTCCCAAACCAACCCCGAACTTGAATTTATAACTTGCTTCCTTCATAATATAATAACCGGTAAATGAAGGCATTAAAAGAGAATAATTGAATTCATAGCTGCTGGGCGCACCCGGATAATTCACCGTTTTGGACTCATAAGCTCCTTCAATTCCTATCTGATAATTCTTTCTCACTTCATAACCATATTCACCGGCAAATTCAATATACGTGCTAACGTCAGGCTGAAGATCATTTGTTGGTGCGCTATAGTTTATGTACTCTCTTAACTGTGGCGAACTGGCAAAATTCAAACCCATACTCAATCTTATATCACTTTGTGAATAAAGACTTGCAACTCCAAATATAAAGAACAACACAATGCTTTTAACCTTTTTCATCAAGTATTTCCAATGGATTTTTCTTAAATAATGCTATCTTGTTTCTGAACATCAAAATATAAATTATCGCTGCAAATATATGTGTAAGGTACGAAATCCCGTGTGTCAGTATGGCATAGGTCATACTTGTTTCCGGTGTGAAATTATATAACTCCACCAACGTTGCTTTTGTTATAGTGTGGTATGACCCTATCCCACCTGGGGTGGGTATCATTATTCCTATTGAACTTATTCCCGAAATTACCCATCCTGTAAAAAAATTGATGTGCGGGTTTTCAGGCATTTGAAATAAAAATAGTCCTGTATATGAAGTAAGTGCATAAATAAATATTATTAAAATGCTAAGAATACCAACGCTGAAATAATTCGCGAAACCTGTTAAAGTTGCAAATCCGTCAAGTATCTTATTGAAAAATTTGCCGAATCTTTCTTCATTTGCAGGACTGACTTTTTTTATAAATCTTAAATATGAGTTATAGAATTTCTCCCGGTATTTTATCAGTATCACTAAGAAAATTACTGCTAACACAATAAACAGGATGCCAAGATAAACTGTTGGTTTTAACCAGGGGAGTGAAATATAAATGTTGCCTGCAACAAGATAAGCTGAGCCTATTACCGCTAATCCCATAAAGATCAAATCAATAATTCTTTCAACCACAATTGTTCCAAACACCGAAGTTCGGGATATTCCCTCCAGATTTCCTAGCGTTACTGGTCTTATTATTTCACCTAACCTGGGAAAGATACTATTAAAACCATATCCTACCATTAATGACCCGAACAGATTATTGATTTTTGTCTCTTTCTTGAAAGGATTTAATAATATCTTCCATCTTAATACCCGAACATAATGCCCCGCTAGATTTAGCATTATAAAAATAATTATCCAGAATATTGAGGCGCTCTTCAGATTCTCTTCCAGAGAGTTTATGTCAATTCCGGTAAATGCGAAATAGAGAAAAATTACCGATAGGATTATTGAAATTACTAATCCTTGTATTTCACGTTTGGTTAATATTTTTTTCGATTTATCTGAGGTCAATTACTTTAGAGTTTTCTGGTGGACTGAACGAAAACTTGTCTGCGTCTATTTGGGGATTCAATTTCAGGTTTGATAACACAAATTCTATTGATTGCCCGTTCTTCGCAATTAAAACTACTTTGCTTATCATTGAATCAGAGTTCAGTACTATTACTGCCTTCTTGAAATTAAGTGAGTTATCTTTCGGGATCATTACAATCGTATTTCTCCCTTCGGTTACCTGATCAACATTACTGCATTTTGAAGGATAATCATAAATAAATTTTTCTATTGAAAGCACATTAGGATCCGACTCGTTATAATTACTTATTATAACTTTGTTTTCTTTTTTATTGTAATTATAAGTCGTCTCTCCGTCTGAGATAATAAAAATATTCTTGATCTCTAATCGTGTTTTGTTTTTCTTCTGGTAGAAAAACTTTCCCGAAATATTCTGTTTCCCGCCGGTGTACTGCTTAAAATCGGATACAATTGAGTTTACTTCTTCAAACTTTTTCTGAAGTTTCTTGAGTTCTACACTTTCGTTTTGTTGTGCAAATAAAGAAACTGCTGTAAAAATAATTAATAGATACTTCATTAAAACCTTTTTTTCTTATTGGTTTAGACTATAAGTTACGGATAATTGTTTCAAGCGCATCTTCACTATCTACTAGTAACTCTCTGGCTTTACTTCCATCATTGGGCCCAACAACTCCAGCCTCTTCTAATTGATCCACTATTCGGGCTGCTCTTGAATATCCAAGTTTAAGCTTGCGCTGCAACAGGGACACTGAGGCTTGCTTGGAAGTTATAAATGCCATTGCCGCATCATAAAATAACGGATCAAGCTCCGCAGAGAGTCCGCCTCCTCTTTCTTGTTTTTTCTCAATCAATGAAGGTAGAAAATATGGCTTTGAATATCCCTTCTGACTTGAAATAAAATCGGTGATCTTTTCCACTTCTTCAGTTGATATAAATGCATTTTGAATTCTCACTGGTTTAGGAGTTCCTCCCGGAAGAAATAACATATCACCCCTTCCCAATAGTTGCTGTGCTCCATTCATATCAAGAATTGTTCTGGAATCAATTTTCGAGGCGACCTGATAAGCAATTCTGCTTCCGAAATTGGCTTTTATTACTCCGGTAATAACATTTACTGATGGTCGTTGGGTGGCTAAAACCAAGTGTATCCCAACTGCACGGGCTAATTGCGCCAGACGGGCTATCGGTTCTTCAACTTCCTTTCCCGCTGTGATCATTAGATCCGCTAGTTCATCAATTATTATTATTATATAAGGGAGCTTGAAATGCTTTATCTGGTCCGTGTCTTTCGGTTTTCTAGTTGGGTCACTCACCTTTATATTATAGTCAACTATATTCCTGACCCCCGCTTTGGCAAGTTTGTCATATCTTCTTTCCATTTCATATTCAACTGACTTCAGGAGCACTACAGCATTCTGCGGCATGGTGACTATATCTTCGCTCAAATCGGGGGAAACTGCAAGAAAATGATGCTTTAATTTATTGTAAAATGATAATTCGATTTTCTTTGGGTCAATTATTGCAAATTTTACTTCTGAAGGATCTTTGGAATACAATAGACTTGCTAAAATCATATTGATTCCCACACTCTTTCCCGACCCCGTTGAACCCGCAATTAAAAGATGCGGCATCTTTGCTAGATCCGTAATATATATCTCGCCTGATATATCCTTGCCAAGTCCTAATGGCAACTCTGCTTTCGCTTTGTCAATTTGACGTATCACTGATTTCGCAACTACCAGCGAAGGTGTCTGATTTGGGATTTCCACTCCAATGGCGCTCTTGCCCGGTATTGGTGCAATTATCCTTATTCCCTTTGCTGCTAATGCTAATGCAATGTCATTCTCCAGACTGACAATTTTACTGATTTTCACTCCTGGCGATGGTACTATTTCATAAAGTGTAACCACCGGACCTGGTTTTACTCTTATATCCTGAATTTCAATATCGAATTTCTGCAGTTTGTCCTTTAAAAGTTCTGCGTTTTTTGTTAACTCCTCATCCGCAATTTTGTAGTCCTCAACCGGCTCATCTGTAAGCAGGTCAATAGTTGGTTTGTTAAACTTAATTGTTTCCTCCCACTGTTCAGGAAGTTCAACTTGCTTGTGCCTGTTTGCAGGTTCAACTACGTAATCGGATATAGGACTTTCATTTTCTGCTCCCTCTTCAATTATTTCTTCACTGTCTGTTGCATGTGAAACAGTTGTCTCTTTTTCTAAGCCTGTTTCTTTATCTTGCTCAGGTTTATCCGTTTCTTTTTGTTCTGTCTCATTCGTAATGGGCAAACGATCTCTTACAATTTTTATTGACGGTTCTTCCTGCTTCTGTTCTTCGCTTTCATTTGCTCTGTTCAGTTCCTGGGTTTGATACTCCCTCTCTCCCATTATCCTTTCCAGAAATGACGATTTCTTCTGCGTATCCTGTGTTTCTTCAATTGCAGAAGTTGGTTCTTCAATTCTCTTTTCGTCTTTACTTTTTATTATCGTCTGCTTCGAAAGTGAATTTAGTTTTTCTTTACCGGCTTCTGATGTCTTATCTATTATGTCTTTCGTCTTGAAGAAAAAG
>JAAYVN010000079.1 GCA_012517155.1 Ignavibacteriales bacterium
TCGCTTCCGGATTTGAAATTTATGATTTGGTCAAAGTTGACTACATCGTTAATGATATAACCCCCGTCTACTCAAAACTCTTTGAAGCCGCTATGGAGATAATCAATACAAAGAAAAAACTCTACCTGAGCGCTACGGGACTCAAACTCCTCCCCGCTTCTCAGGTATATGGCGAATCCTTCACCGGCTACTATCCAAACCAGATGTATAAAAGCTACACCCCAAATGTCACATCCGAATTATACACCTACTACGACGATTCCAAATTCCGTAAAAAAGACCTCAAAAAAAACACTACCTATTATTACGAGAAAGTCAGCCACTCATATTTTGACAAAGTCCTCAATCCCGTCGTCACCGAACCCGCAGTAGGATTTGTACTCACCCTCCAGATAAAATATGAGATTGAGAAATAAATCACTCTCCTCTTCTTCCTCTTCTTCCTCCCTCCCGAAAGCTTTCGGGAGGGAACGAGGGGGGTTAAGAACAACTAATGCCTTCTTAACAACTCAACAACGCACTTGTCCCGCTTGCGGGAACAAATAACCCTTTCCTCCGTCTTCCCTCGCTGGGCAGGCTGTTGCAATGACCACTTTCCGTCACAGTGATTGTTTTTACTTGGCGTTCCGCCGCAGGTGGATTGCGATCCGACCGAGTCGGATTGCGTACTTAGCGTTTAAGAGCTGATTTTCGCTTAGAATACTCCCTCGCAACTAAGAAACTTTAGAAATTTTTGCCTGAGTAAAATATTCTTCCTTCACTGCAACAGCCTGTGTGGCGGAATTCATTCATTCAACGTCCCACTGTTTCACATTTTTATCTTTTAGTCTTTTTATCTTTTAACCTTTTTACCTTTTAACCTTTTTACCTTTTCACCTTTTCACCTCTTTATCTTTTTATCTTTTAATCTTTTTTCCCTCCTCCATTTCTCCCAAATTACCATATAAATAAGGTACAAATAAGGTATAAATAGGGTATAAATAATGTCTAAACACACTACAAATACCTTCTTTTTACCTTGCTCATTTCTCTCTTTTTCACCATATTGCTCACTGAATTTCATTAATTATTAGAGGAATCCATGGCAGTCGTAAAACAATCCCTTCAGGTACTCTCCGGCAAAGTCGGGAACGTAGTCTACAGACGACGGGGAAAAATCAACTATATGGCAGCTCTGCCAAAAAGATATAAGATGAGCAAATCCCCCGAAGCCCAGGCTGCACGCAAACGCTTTAAAACCCTCTCGGCATTTTCACAGTATGTCAACACATTTCGCCGGCTAAAAGAAATCTGGAATGCCTCAACGCTCGAAGGTCTCTATGCCTACAACAAAATTATGAAAGCAAACGCCCCTCACATGCAGGTAGAAGACCTCTCCGTTTACAATATGATCGCCCCGAAAACCTCTGAGGATCCCATAAAATCCCTCACCCTCTCCAAAACCGAACTCTTCCTCTCCCTCAATAACTACGTTTTTCCTCCGGAGGCTGAGGATTTTTTTCTTACTCTTATCCTCACATTCTATTCACCTGTAAATCCCGGGATTCCTTTTATGGAATTCGCCTTCGTCCAGGGCAATGCTCAGCCCGGCACTCTTGATTATAAATTTCAGCTTTCTGAAACCGCCGTCAGATTTATTGGCGAGTATCAAAAAGTGATCGCCTACACCGCTCTCTCTTTTACTCAATCAAAGCATCTGTCTTGTTACTCAAACACAGCGGTCCTCTTTCAGACTTCTGAAATTACCTGAAACTTTTTCCCCTGGGTTAAATTGGAATGGATTTCCCTTTATTTTCACTCCATTCTTCGCTAAATTTGTTGTTTAATTTTGAAAATCTTTTGAGAGATAAGTGAAGCAAGAAAATCTGATAAAATTATTCGAAACCTGGTCCGGCGAGAAAGCCCTTAAGTATGAACCTCTCCCTCAGTCCGGCTCTTACAGGGAATATTATCGCATCTCCTCCCCTCGCAAAACTGCCCTGGGCGTCTTTAACTCCGATAATCAGGAAAATATCGCTTTCCTTTCTTTCTCTAAACACTTCCTTTCAAAAGGACTCAACGTCCCCAAAATATATCTTGAGTCCCTCGAAAACGATTCCTATTTAATCGAGGACCTTGGAGATACCACCCTCTTTTCCTTCTTAACCGAAGAAAGAAAATCAGAGGGCTGGTCCGAAAATATTACCAATTACTATCGTCAGGTCTTGGAAGCCCTCCCCTCTTTCCAGGTCCATGCCGGCAAAGACCTCGATTATTCCGTCTGCTATCCCCGTGCTAAGTTCGACAAACAGTCTATGATGTGGGACCTTAACTACTTTAAATACTACTTCCTCAAACTCGCGAAAATCCCATTCGACGAACAGGCGCTCGAATCTGACTTTCATACTTTTATAGACTACCTTCTCGGTACTCAAACCGATTTTTTCCTCTATCGCGATTTCCAGTCAAGAAATATAATGCTTCGCGATGGTCGCCCCTATTTTATTGATTACCAGGGTGGGCGGCGCGGTGCTCTTCAGTATGACCTCGCCTCCCTCCTTTATGATGCCAAAGCCGACATTCCCCAGCAGGTACGAAGCGAACTCCTTGCTCACTATATTAAGTCCCTCAAAAAACAGAAGGGCTTCGCAAAATTAAACGAACCCGGGTTTATCCAGTATTTCTTCGGATATGTCTTTATCAGAATTATGCAGGCGATGGGCGCTTACGGTTTCCGCGGATTCTACGAGAAAAAAGAACACTTCCTGAAAAGCATCCCCTACGCCCTCGAAAACCTCCGCTGGCTCTTGGATAATGTGCACCTCCCCGTCAATCTCCCCGCCCTCTCCAAAGTATGGGAACGGCTCACTCAATCCGAGGCACTTAAAAAATATTCCGGCGACAGAAAAAGCGAATATGCCCTTACGGTTTCAGTCAATAGCTTCTCTTATAAAAAAGAAATCCCCCGCGACTCAAGCGGTAATGGTGGTGGATTTGTATTCGACTGCCGCGCTATCCATAACCCCGGAAGATATGATAAATACAAACTCCTCACCGGCAAAGACCCCGAAGTAATCGAATTCCTTGAGAAGGAAAGTGAAGTTGGCGCTTTTCTTGACCACGTTAAAAAACTGATAGACTCTTCAGTCGAAGTCTATACAAAACGCAAATTCACCAATCTTATGATATCCTTCGGCTGCACTGGTGGTCAGCACCGCTCTGTCTATTGCGCGGAAAAAATTGCTCACTATCTTTCGGGCAGAAAAGATGTTGAAGTCATCCTGACTCACACTGAACTAAACAACCGAAGCAGGTAATAAATGAAGGCTATGATCTTTGCCGCCGGTAAAGGAACGCGCCTCCGTCCCCTCACGGACACACTCCCTAAAGCTCTCATCCCCTATCGCGGCACTCCCCTTATCGAACACGTCATAACCCGGCTTCTGGATTTTGGTATTACTCAAATAGTGGTTAATGTCCACCACTTAGGGAACATGATTAAAGACTTCCTCTCCTCTAAAAACAATTTCGGCATAGATATCCAAATATCCAACGAGTCCGATTCTCTTCTCGACACCGGTGGTGGCCTAAAAAAAGCTTTTCCTCTCTTGCAAGACTCCTCCCCGATACTGCTTCACAACACCGACATAATTAGCACTCTTGACTTTGCCGATATGCTTGAATTCCATAAAAAATCCGGCGCCTTAGCTACTACAGCAGTCAGAACACGGCAGACCGGCAGATACCTTCTTTTCAATAATGATATGCTCTTATGCGGTTGGATGAACACCAAAACCGGCGAAACCAAGCCCCCTGAACTCAATCCCGCAACCCTCCAAAACCTCGCCTTCAGTGGCGTTCATATAATAGAACCCCGCATCCGGAATTATTTCCCCGACGAAAATGTCTTCTCAATTATTGATTTGTATCTTTCGGTAATGAACAAAGAGAAAATATCCGGCTATCTCCACGATAACACGGAATGGAAGGATATGGGGAAAATTGAGGATTTCGAAAAGTAGAGACGGGGTTTCCCCCGCCTCTTGAAATTTATTAAAGCAGAAAACTCATTAGAATACCCGCAGCCACTGCACTTCCTATAACCCCGGCTACGTTTGGTGCCATTGCGTGCATCAGCAGGTGATTGGTTGGATCATACTCCAGCCCCACAACCTGCGATACTCTCGCACTGTCAGGTACAGCCGATACTCCCGCATTTCCGATTAGCGGATTAAGTTTGTTCCCTTCCTTTAAAAATAAATTCAGGAATTTTACGAACAATACTCCCCCGGTTGTTGCGATCACAAACGAAAATGCCCCGAGCACAAATATTCCAACCGACTGTGGGGTTAAAAACACTGTGGCTTGGGTGGAAGCCCCTACGGTTAATCCAATAAGTATTGTTACGATATCTATTAACTGTTTCGATGCAGTATCCGCAAGCCTTTTGGTAACTCCGCTCTCTTTTAGCAGATTCCCAAAGAATAGCATCCCAAGTAACGGTAACGCACTTGGAGTAATAAAACAGGTCATCAGCAATCCTATAATTGGAAAAAATATTTTTTCCCTTTTCGCAACAGCTCTTGGTGGTTTCATCCTGATTTTTCGCTCCTTGTCAGTAGTCAAAAGCTTCATGATCGGAGGCTGGATTACGGGAACAAGCGCCATATACGAATATGCTGATATTGCGATCGCTCCAATCAAATGAGGAGCTAATTTTGAGGATAAGAAAATAGCCGTAGGTCCGTCTGCCCCTCCGATAATAGCAATAGCCGCTGCTTCACTAACCGGAAATCCCAATGCCAAAGCTGCTGTATATGCCGCAAATATTCCCAGCTGCGCAGCTGCCCCGATCGTTATTAACTTGGGATTGGATAACAGCGTCGAGAAGTCTGTCATGGCTCCGATTCCTAAAAAGATTAACGGCGGATATATTCCTTTTAATACTCCAAAGTATAGATAATTAAGTACGCTTCCTTCCTCATATATTCCGATTTGCAAATTCGCCCCCTGCAGAAAAGGAATGTTTCCAACCAAAATACCAAATCCTATCGGTACAAGCAATAACGGTTCGTACTCTTTCGTTATAGCCAGATATATAAATACTAGACCAACAGCAATCATTATAACATGACCTATTGTCATGTTGGCAAACGCGGTATAATGAATGAACTCACTGATACCGTGATTAAAAAACTGGCTTAATCCCTCCATCCTTAACCCCCTATCTGTATTAGAATGTCTCCCTCTAGTACGGAGTCGCCGGATCTTACTTTTATCGAGGTAATCACCCCTTCCTTATCCGAATTAATGTTGTTTTCCATTTTCATCGCCTCCAGAAGGATTAACTTGTCCCCGACTTTTACGGTATCTCCCTCTCGCACAAAAACATTGAGGATTGTTCCCGGAAGCGGTGCTTTAATGTTTCCAACTCCCTTAAGCGCTACTGGACTTGCCGTCTTGCTCGTTGATTTATCTGATTCTGTTGAGGGTGATATCGTGCTTCTTACCAGCTTTGGTGTCTTTGGTGTCTGTACTTTTTTGTCTATCTCAACTTTGTAAATCGTTCCGTTAACTTCAACTTCCGCAATGTTATCTTCCACGTTAATAACATCAACTTCGTAAGGATTGCCATGTATAACAAATTTAAATTTTTTCATCTTTTTTACCTTCTTTTATCGGTGATACTGCCTTAATCCATAGATCTTTGAACTCCAGGGCGAATAGGTCCTGGATACTTTCCCAATTGTTAGCACTGTGTTTTCAAAGTCATGTATTTCGCTTAAATAAAGATGCAGGGCTGTGGCAATTGCCGCATGTACATCTCCGGATACATCAACTTGTTTTTCAATCGATTCCTTACTCTCGCCTTTCTTGCTTAAACTCCTCTTCATTTGATAGTTTAATAGTTTAGTTATATAAAGAAAGACTTGATAAAGTAATAATAACGATAAAAATACTATCCCCATCCCAATCATCGTCATTCCAACCCCCAAAGGATCGGATGTCTGCACTAACTGCTGGGTCTTTTTTGCCATTATTTTCATGGAATCAATGGCCGTAACTGCAAAAATAAATGATGTCATGTCCCCCCCTTTATAATGGTATGTTTGAATGTTTCTTCGGAGGATTGACTTCCTTCTTTGTCGCCAGAGACTGCAAAGCCCTGATAACTCGGAACCTTGTGTTTCTTGGTTCTATAACATCATCTATATATCCGTACTTCGCTGCATTATAAGGAGTCGCAAATTTCTTTTTGTACTCCTCCTCTTTTTCAGCTAACCATTTTGCTCTCTCTTCTGCATTTTCAATTTTTGCAAGCTCTTTGGCAAACAACACCTCAATTGCCCCCCGCGGACCCATCACCGCAATCTCCGCTGTCGGCCATGCATAGTTTATATCTCCCCGCAAATGCTTCGAACTCATTACATCATAAGCTCCGCCGTATGCCTTTCTCAGTATTACTGTCACTTTAGGAACGGTTGCTTCACCATAGGCAAATAACAACTTCGCTCCGTGGATTATTATTCCGCCATACTCCTGTGCGGTTCCTGGCAGGAAGCCCGGAACATCCACAAACGTGACTATCGGAATATTGAATGCATCGCAGAACCTTACAAATCTGGCTGCCTTTCTTGACGAGTTGATGTCTAGTACCCCCGCTAAATAGTTCGGTTGGTTTGCTACTATACCCACTGACATTCCGTTGAATCGGGCAAAACCTATTACTATGTTTGGTGCGTAATGTCGTCCTATCTCAAGAAATTCATGCTCATCCGTTACCGCATGTATTACATCCTTCACGTCGTAAGGTTTATTTGGCGAATCCGGTATTATTGAGTTCAGATGATCTTCTAACCTGTTGATGGGATCACTGCACGGAACCATTGGAGGATCTTCTAAATTGTTCTGCGGAATATAGCTTAATATTTTCCTGATGAGCAATATTCCTTCCTTCTCGTCATCCGCTACAAAATGGGTTACCCCCGACTTTGCTCCGTGTACCATAGCACCCCCAAGTTCCTCATCTGTTACCACTTCACCGGTTACTGTTTTTACTACTTTCGGTCCGGTTACAAACATGTAACTCGTCCCCTTAGTCATTATTGTGAAGTCGGTCAGTGCCGGAGAATAAACTGCACCCCCTGCACACGGCCCAAAGATTGCCGATATCTGCGGAACTAAGCCCGAAGCAAGTATATTCTTCTGGAAAATGTCTGCATATCCCCCAAGACTCTTAACCCCTTCCTGTATTCTCGCACCGCCACTGTCGTTAATACCTATAATCGGCGCCCCTACTTTCATCGCCTTCTCCATAACCTTGCAGATTTTCTGTGCATAGGTTTCTGATAGTGAACCGCCGAAAATTGTAAAGTCCTGGGAGAATACATACACAAGTCTTCCGTCTATTGTCCCATAACCCGTTACTACTCCGTCGCTTAAGTAGGATTGCTCTTCTAATCCGAAGTCCGTACATCTGTGTGTTACGAACATATCGAATTCTTCAAAGCTTCCTTCATCCAAAAGCATCTCGATTCTTTCTCTTGCCGTAAATTTGCCTTTCGCATGCTGCGTGTCTATTCTTTTGGCTCCGCCGCCGGACCTTGCCTGCACACGCAGATCCATTAACTCTTTAATTTTTTCCTGCATCATAATCTTTTCTCCAATTCACTCTTATTTTGTCTCAATTTTTTCGCAGATTTCGGTTAATACCCCGAAAGTCGATTTCGGGTGAAGGAATGCGATGTCAAGTCCTTCAGCTCCTTTTCTCGGCTGTTTATCAATCAGTAATACTCCTTTTGATTCCAGCTCCGGAAGTGCCTCCTTTACATTCTTCCCTGCAAAAGCTATGTGATGAATCCCCTCCCCCTTTTTCTCAATGAACTTCCCTATCGGTCCGTCCGGGGAGGTTGATTCAAGCAACTCAATCTTCGTCTGCCCTACCATAAAAAATGCTGTCTTTACTTTCTGATCAGCAACTTCTTCCACCGCATAACATTTAAATCCGTATGTTTCCTCATAGAATTTAATTGCCTGCTCTATATCTTTTACGGCTATGCCGATATGTTCTATATGTGTTATTTCCATTTCTTTTCCGAATATTAATTAAATAAATACGTTTTCCCTGTACTCGCCAAATACGCTTCGCATTGTGTTGCAAATCTCTCCGACTCCTGCGTAAACTCTCACTGCATCAAGAATAAACGGCATCAGATTTGACTCCCCTTCTGCTGCGGTTTTTAACGCTGCCAGCTTTTCCTTTACTAAATCATTGTTCCTCTGAGCCCTTACTGACTGTAGGAACTTGATCTGCTCTTCCTGAACTTTCATGTCTATTTTAAGCAGGTCTTTCTTGCTGTCTTCTTTTACTTGAAACTTGTTTACACCTACTACAATCCTTTCGCCCGCCTCTACTTCCATTTCATATTTATAGGCTGCGTTCTGGATCTCTCCCTGTATGTATCCCGCTTCTATTGCCGGCACAACTCCCCCCATTGCATCAATTTTATTTATGTAATCAACCGCTTCTTTTTCAATACTGTCCGTCATTGCCTCAACATAATATGAACCTGCTAAAGGATCTATTGTGTTGGCTACGCCGCTTTCGTGTGCTACAATCTGTTGGGTTCTCAGCGCTATCCTTACTGCATCCTCGGTCGGCAGTGCTAGCGCTTCGTCGCGTGAATTGGTGTGTAGCGATTGCGTCCCGCCAAGTACCGCCGCAAGTGTCTGAATCGTTACTCGTACTATATTGTTATCCACCTGCTGAGCTGTTAATGTTGAACCTGCTGTCTGTGTATGGAATCTCAGCATCCAGCTTCTCGGATCTTTTGCTCCAAATCTCTCTTTCATGATTTTTCCCCACAACCTTCTTGCGGCTCTGTACTTCGCTACCTCTTCAAGTAAATCGTTGTGCGCATTGAAGAAGAATGAAAGCCTTCCTGCAAATTTATCTATATCCAGCCCCGCTTTGATTGCCGCATCCACATATGCTATTCCGTTTGCTAATGTAAAACCGACTTCCTGAGCCGCTGTCGATCCCGCCTCCCTGATATGATATCCCGATATCGAAATCGTGTTCCACTTTGGAACGCTCTTTGAACAATATTCAAAAATGTTGGTTATCAAACGCATCGAAGGCTTTGGTGGGAATATGTATGTCCCCCTTGCAATATACTCTTTCAGTATGTCATTCTGAATTGTTCCGCTTATTTGATCTTGTGAAACTCCCTGCTTCTCTGCTACCGCAATATATAGCGAAAGAAGAACAGATGCGGGAGCGTTGATGGTCATTGACGTGGATACTTTATCCAGCGGTATTTTGTCAAATAGGATTTCCATATCTGCCAGCGTATCAATTGCTACCCCAACTTTTCCCACTTCACCATATGCCATCGGATCATCACTGTCATATCCTATCTGCGTAGGTAAATCGAACGCCACCGAAAGTCCGCTCTGCCCCTGCCCAAGCAGGTAACGGTATCTTTCATTCGATTCCTTTGCCGTTCCAAAACCCGCATATTGCCTCATTGTCCAGTATCGACCCCGGTACATTGTTGGCTGTACTCCTCGGGTAAATGGGTATACCCCCGGATATCCGACCTTTTCTTCGTATTTGTTCTCTTCAGTATCGAGGGGTGTGTATAGGGGTTTTACTGGTGTGAATGAAACGGTTGTAAATTCTTTTTTCTGTTCCGGATTCTTTGCAACACTCTTGTTATATATCTTGTCTTTCCAGTCACTTAGCGATTCTTTTATTTTATCATCTTCCATTTGATTTTCCTTAAAAAAATACACGATTTTCTATTTACATCAAATATGATGCCTAATGATGAAAGCCGGATAAATCGGCAAATAAAAGGTTTCTGCAAAAATCACTTGAAAATAGTGAAAAAACCACAGATTTCTTTTGCAATTAATAAGAAATTTACCATTTATGGGAATTGGAAATATTTAGCCTGGAAACCCCTTAAAAGATTTCAATTTTGGCACTTAGGCGTATGATTTTCCCCTTTTTACCTTCAACCTTTTGCCTCTAAATGACAGCGAAGCTAAATGACAATTAATGACCACAAATGACTCTTTTCTCATAAACTTATAAACTAATCAACTCATCAACTCATAAACGTTATGAACGTTATAAACGCTATTTCACCAGGCTCATCTTTCTCATATTCATATATACAGGTATCCCTCTTTCATTTATTATCTCAATCCTGCATAAATAGATTCCGCTTGATAAACCACTCCCGTCAAATTCTGCCTCATAATAACCCCCCTCTTTTTCTTCATTCAATACCTGTCTTATCAGCTCTCCCTTTATATCATAAATCATTATCTTTACTCTGCCTCGCCCCTTTAACTGATAGCCTATCTTCGTTATTGGATTAAACGGATTAGGATAATTCTGATATAAATGATAATCATAATTTCCCTCTGATTTGTATTCACCTGCATCTGACAACA
>JAAYVN010000080.1 GCA_012517155.1 Ignavibacteriales bacterium
AACACTTTATAAATATTTCTCTTTAACTCGGATATCTGATAATACAGTCCTTTCTCGGACATGAGTATCTCTTTGAATTCATTAAACTGAGTTTCTGTCATCTTCTCTGTGTGACTGCAGGCATTTCTGTAATCATAAACAATCTTTTTGAATCTGTCCACAAAATCATTCATAAAGATATTCATATCAGAAACTGTTTGCATTTCCTTTCTTAGTTTATTTATAACTTCTTTATAGTCGTTCTCTTTCCAATTTTCCGAAATCCTGACCATATCTCCAAACATAACCGGGGAGAAGTTGTTTTGGTACTGGCGATTGATATCCACATTATATTTCTCTCCTTTTTTATACCCCGCAAATATTTCACATCGCCCGGGGTTGTGGGCAATTCCGTACGAAGGGATTGCGGAAATAAAATTACGTATCAACCGGAGAACGTCTATCAGGATAATGTTCAGTTCCTTTTCAACGGCTTTCCATAAACCAACCGCCGCAAGTGAATAATCAAAAGAATCATCTTTATAATTGAGTGCCAGTTTATATACGTTCAGGCCCGAGCGAATCATTTCTAAAGTTTCTGGTTCATAATTCTCAAGAAAAGTTAATTTCAATATTTCTGTGTTAACTTCACTCTTTGATTCTTTCGTAATAGTTCCAACTGAATTCAACAATGTTTCGTCATACTCGTGAAGAAGTTCTTCATACTGCATTGCAGCCAAAGGCAATTCATTCTGGTTTTCAACTTTATTAAGGTTCTGTTTAAGATTGGATTTGTAGTCTTTAAGGTCTTTTTGAATTTGAGTCAGTTTTTCATTTATTTGATTAAAATAATCCCTGTTTTCTTTGCGTGCGTGTTTTACTTCTTCGTGGATTTTATCAAGCATTTGTTTTATATTTTCATCATTCTGACTTTTACTCACGGTTTTAAAGTTGATCGTTTCAAAGATTTCCCGAAGTAATTTCAGGTGAGTTGTAAAGACATCTCTAAAAAATGGAACTCTCTTATCTGGGAAGGGATTCAATATTCTACTGTATAATATAGAATCAGAATTTAATCCTTTTGAATCCGGCTCAGTACCGGATATATTATTTTGATCCTTTTCACGTTTTTTCAATTTGGCGAGACTCTCATATCTCTCGATAATATTACCGTATTTATTAAGATATTTGAATAATTGCTGAAAAACATTATCGTATTTTTCCAAATTAGTATCACGCAGTGATATTGTTGTCCATTCTGCGGTCTTCAGCGAATTAAATAAAACAACTGCAGGGAGTTGCTCTTCCGGAATTTCAAAATACTTTGCTGCGATTTTTACTTCTATATCATCATGATCCGGCGTGTAATTCTCCCCCATTGTTTCCCGGTAATATGGAATGTCTTGCCGGGTAAGCCACTGTTTGGGTTTATCTAGTACAAACAAAACCGTTTCTCTTGAGATTGAGTGAAGTCTGTCAAAATTCTCCAGTATGTATTTACGGAATTCTTTGTGTTCTTTTTTATATAATACAAAAGCAAACGCTTTCGGATGCATTGAGTTTTGAATAACATCAATATTCCTCAGAACATCAGTTAAAGTTCTTATAGGCATTCCCATTAATTTAATCCTTCTTTTCTGTTGCTCCTGAACCAGACCCAGAAGTCAAGCACACGGTTAAGACAAATAAGAAAAATTATAAAGTCCTTTTCGTCAAACGCCGGCGGCCTTACCACGGCTTTTGCCTGGCTGTGAACTGCAAGGTTGCCAAAGGTTCTGATTATATGCATATAGCTTATTACCCAGCTCGCAATATTCTTTTGTGTCAGTTCATTAATTTTAACCGCGAGATCCTTTTTTAATTTGTTCTCCCCCAGGATGTCCATAACAATATCTTCCAGCAATACCCTGCCGACGTGTGCCACTTCATAAGGCTTGACTCTGTTCCTGCTTAATTTCTCATTTAATATTTTTACATTGTCAAAAAGTGATGAACCGGAGGATTTGCTTCCACGGTCAAGATTTATGAGGCTTTTAATCATCTCTTTTTTCAGGGAGAGTTTAAGCTCCTTGATTGTGTAGGATTTGCTTTCAAACTTTGTTCTTCTAAGATATGTGTTAAACCCCTTATCGAGCAGTTTTATTTTCTTTGCATCAATTTCATAAAAAATAATCTTCTTAAGAAAATGCAGATTCCTTAAAGACCTCTGACTTAATTCCATTAGCTTTGGAAGTATTTTCTCCGGTGCCACCCCCTGATTACCGGTACCGATGAAGGGCATGGCAAGCGTTTCAATTTGTATGTCCTGTGAATTGGCAAGAGCTATTAAACTGAACAGATTTTTTACCGCTTTTTCAATATTGGTTTCAGTTGTTTTAAGATCAGTGATTTCAATGCAGATTATCCGTTTGAATTTCTGCTTTGGCAACTCCTTTGAAATCCAGACATTTAAAGGACCCCTTAAATCAATTTCAGGATCTTTTGAGAATTGTTTTAAGCTGATTTGACAATTCTGAGAAAGGGATCCCACAAGTGTCCCGGGAGTTGGGGAGTAGCCCCCGATATAAGCTGACACCACAATGGCATCAACCTCCTGATCGAGGTTACTCAGATCCCCCTGGTGCAGTTCAACCGTCTTGTAGCCGGTCGGAGTATCAATTTCAAATAAATTAATGAACATACAGTATCTCCTCAAGTCTCTTCTTTAACTGTTCCCGCGCAGGGGCGAACATTTGCCTGAGATCGCTTATTCTCTCACCGCTATCGGAAAACATCCTTCTGTCTATCACCGGAATCTGAAATGCGTGCACTCTTACTTCTTTCTTCGCTGCAAACTCGTCCTCAATTATAATCAAGCTCTCCTTCTCTTTATCCTCCCTGATGGTGTTCGGGTAAAAGAGTATTATTTCATCAATGGCAAACCTCACTCCGTATGCAAGCATCTGATAAAGATCAGAGGGCAAAATCCCCTTCTTCGGATATGTTTCATCAGAATAAACTATTTTGTACTTTGTGTCTGCTATAATTTGCTTCTCTTCGGTTTCAATAATCATATCCAGCCTGAGCGTAAAATTCTTATCCCGGTCAAGTGATTTTGAGTTGCTCTGGGATTGCACTTTCACATTCTTCATTTCTTTGCTTATAAAACCATATAGAAACTCCTGAAACAGATATTCCATCGGAAGTAAAAAGGCAAATAACTTCAGATCATTTTTGTAGTCAAACGATATGCTGTTGCTTAAAAAGAGATAGCAATAGTCCCGCACCGTTTCATATTCTTCAAAAATATGATTAAATCTGATCCGCAAACAATCCTGAGCGGCGGGAACGACATCCGCAACCTCATCCAGCACAAAAAGTATTTCGCTCAGATATTTCCTGTTCCCGGAATCTTTTGAAACGCCGTGAAGCATTTTGCTGACATACTTGATAATCCGGTTGAACTTGTTGTCAAGCATAAAAGAATCGAAAGTGCAGCTAAGCTTATGCCTGCGCCCTGTGGCGAGGTTGTCGTTTATATAATTGCCGATATTCAGCCGCCCCTTTATATAATTAAGCTCCTCGTCCAGTTCTTCATAATGCTGATAAATTGAATGGGATAATAATTCCCGCGTGTATTTCGCAAAAAGAAATACGAGCACTTCAAAGAAATCATTTTTATTACTGTCAAGGGAAGACTTGTAATTCGGGAAATTGAATTTCCTGCAATAACTTAACCACCATAAAATATGATTCTGTATTGCAAGAACATCATGAGCAGCCGGTTCATTGTTACTGTCATAAAATATTTTGGGGAGAAGATTTATCCTTTCTCCCTCAAAACAGATAACCCCCACATACTTGTTTGATTTAATTTCCTTATTATTTCTGAAAAATTGAATAAACTGCTGAGTTTCCGTTTTCGGAGAATCATCCCCAACAAAGTATATGCTTTTCTCCCTTTTGTTCCAGATTTCATCCAGAAACATTTCAAGTTTCCCTTCGGAGTCCCGGAACTCCGCCCTGTTCTGATACTCAAAAAGATTTATCATTTCTTACCGGTAATCTTTATCGGCCAGGAATCCTCAACAACAAGTCCGGAGTCTTTAAGAATCTTTTTCACTTCTTCCTCGTCATTCATGAAATATTCCAGCAGAAGAGGAATAACTTTTGTGTTCATTTGCTTAACCAGGTCAAATTCAATTCCCATAAAGAAAGAATGCCCGATCTGGAAATCATGCCCCTTTGACTTGATTATTATATCATTCATCTTCCTGAGAATCTCCGGTTCATTAATCGGTTCCCCGTCAATTTCATATTTCGGATAGAGCGGCTCAAACTCAAATCTTCGTCGCAGAGCAATATCGAGCAATGCAATTGATTTATCCGCCGTGTTCATTGTCCCTATGATATACAGATTTGCAGGAACACAAAATTCATCCCCGGATGGCAGCTTCGAAGTCAGCGGTATCTCCCC
>JAAYVN010000081.1 GCA_012517155.1 Ignavibacteriales bacterium
AGTTGACTGCATCTTTTAATCTCATCAATGAATGCAGCTCGTGATTTAGCAAGAACGGATTCATCAGGCGCACAAAGATTTATCAGGTATGAATCATGCGACATTACAAACTTAATTTCAGTTGCTGCAAGCTTATCCCTGAAAGTAAGAGCCTCTTCATCAGAGATTACTTTCCCCTGCCACTGGTTATTATTCTTTGTGAATATTTGCATTGCCGAGAAACCAAGTCCGGAAGCAAGTTCAACAGCTTTAGCCACACCTCCCTGAATTGAAGTATGCGCTCCCAATAATTGATTTTTACCCTTTATCTTCTTCATTCTCTCTCCGCGATGATTTCCGAAATTGAAACTTCAAGTTGTTTCTGAAAAATGCCAAAGTCTTTAAGCTTTGAAGTATCCATAGAGACATCTGCCACGGCAGGATAGTTTGGAAGGTCGCTCATTTTTGCCGGTATAAGGAGAGCGGGACTGCATTTCAGAAGCCGGCAGAGTATCTCACCAACATCAAACCGGGATACTCTGGTAAGCCCTCCGAAATTGACAATTTGTCCACTAATATCTTTCACGGCAAGTTCACTTATTATTCGTGCCGCTTCCTGAAGAGACAGGGGAGTCCGGAACTGGTCAGTAAATAATTTTGATTCCCTTCCGGATTTAAGATTGTTGAAAAGAGAATCGAAATGAGATGAAGAGTGATTCAATCCAAAACCAATTAAGAGTGCAGTGCGGAGAATAATGTAGTTTTCAAAAGTCTCAATTATCTTTTGTTCCCCCATCAATTTAGTTTCCGCATAGAGAGAAACGGGAATCAGTTTAGCATCTTCCTTAAGCATGCTGCCGCGGTAACCGGCATAAACCAGATCGGTTGAAGTATAAATCAGCCGCGAATTATATTTATCGCACAACCGGGCGATATTCTCCGTTGCCCGGACATTAATATCATAAACCTGTTTGTCGTACTCAGCACCTCTAATAACAGGATTACTGACGGCTGCCAGGTGAATGGTAATTCCGGGACGGAAGGAGTCAAAGATACTCTTTAATTCTTCCGTGTTCCTTATATCAACCTTCACTCCCCCGAAATTGGAAGTATTGCCGATGTGGGAGTTATAAAGAGAGAGAATTTCAGCGTGTTTGGCAAGTTCCCTGTTCAGATACTGTCCAAGCAAACCACTCCCTCCGGTAATAAATATTTTCAGGGGAGGCATATTTTTCCAAGGATGGTAGCTTTTGATGCACCGGTTACAAGAGGAATATTAGCCGGATTGCCTGAGATAGTCTCGTTGGCGAGCACGGCAAAACAGATTGCCTCCTTAGCATCGGAGCTGATGCCCAGAGATTCCGCATGCATGATTTTTACTTTATTGCCAAAATACTTTTGAAGAGCCGTCATAAGTACGGGATTATTAGCCCCTCCCCCGCTGACGAATAATTCACTTACAGCAACTTTTCCTGCTACAAACTTTATATAATTATAATAAACTGAACGTGCGGTATAGTCAGTTGCAGTGGCAACCAAGTCCTCATGGGGTAATTTGTTGAAGTTTTTGAGAATATCGGGGAGGAAATATTTACCATAGTATTCCCTGCCGGAAGATTTAGGAGGTTTTTGTTTTACAAACTTATCAGCAGTCAGCATTTTTTCCAGCAGCGAGGGATTGACTTTTCCGCTCTTGGCAATGTGTCCGTTTTTATCATATTCTTTATTATAAAGACTTCTCATGAGAGAATCAATCAGCATATTCCCCGGACCCGTATCAAAGCCAAACACATCTTCAGCCCCACATCCTTTTTTCAGGAGAGTTATATTTGAGATGCCGCCAATATTGAGAAGGGCACGGTTAACTTTGTCCGAGTGGAACATTATAAAATCAAAATACGGAACCAGCGGGGCACCCTCACCACCGAGTGCCACATCGCCGGTACGGAAATCACCCACAGTAGTAATGCCGGTTAGTTTGGCTATCACAGCGGGATCGCCTATCTGAAGAGTGGAGGCGGTTTTGAATCCAAAAAGCGATTCAGGTTTCGGGAGATGGTGCACAGTTTGTCCGTGGGAGCCAATAAGGTCAACATTTGCGAGAGGAAAGCTGGCTTTTGAGCAGAGATTTTTAACAGCTTTAACATAAGCATGAGCAATAAGAAAGTTGAGTTTACAAATCTCTGTTACATTTCCCCCCATATACTCAGCGTTTTTAAGCATCATCTCCTTCATTTTCAGAGGAAAGGGATAAGTGCCAAA
>JAAYVN010000010.1 GCA_012517155.1 Ignavibacteriales bacterium
CGCAATGCTTAAAAAACTCTCCCCCAATTTCGTGCAGTTCTACAAACTCCCCTATCGCAAAATCCACGGCGTCATCACCAGGAACGAAACAAAATAAATTGCTTAATAACTTGACCTCAGTTTGCATCCATCCTTGCTTTTATCACTACCTCATGAATTACGCCTCTTCCCTTATCTCGCTGTTCTGCCAAGCAGGCTGTCGCAATAAGCAATTTCACTCGTGACGGTTAGAAACTGTTTTCCCCTTAGAATACTCTTTTACGAATAAATCCGGAAAACTTCTGCTTTTCTCTCTCCCGGCTCCCCCCGGACTTCCAAAAAAAGCACGCCACATTATTGTAAAGCCGTGGAAAAGCCGTAGTAAAGCCGTACTAAAGCCGTGGAAAAGCCGTCCTAATTACCATTCCCCGTCCCCTTCACCTTTCCCCCGGATTGTAACATTTTTCGGCTTTTATCCCTCATCTTTCCCCAAAAAAATTCCCATTCTCCCCCCTCCCCGGTCCCTGGGGTTATCCGGTCACTAAGACATACCTCAGCAAATCAACACCTCAACAAATCAACCCTCATTCCCCGTGCGCAAAAAAATGTCTTGATTTTACCAAAACTTTTCCCAATTTTGTTACATTAAATTTAATTTTTTAACAGGAAAACAGAGAATGCTGAAAAGAATCTTATTCTTAGCACTAATATCAATCTCCCTAACCGCCAACGCACAAACCGTAATAGGCAAATACGCAGGCGAATTCCTTGCCATCGGCATTGGAGGCAGACCACTCGGAATGGGGGGCGCATTCACAGCAGCCGCCAATGATATCAGCAGCGCTTACTATAACCCCGCAGGACTCGCGCTTATAAATTATCCCCAGATCGCCCTCATGCACGACGAACGCTTCGGCAATCTCGTTAATTACAACTACGGCGCCGTCGCTCTTCCTTACGGACCCGACCTTAGCTTCGGTATTAGCGCTATGCGCCTTGCTGTGGATGGTATCTACGATACCCGCAATGCCCTTATTGACTATAACGGCGATGGTACCCTCGATCACCCCAAAGATAGAATTGACTATAGTAAAATAACCGAGTTTAGCAACCAGGACTGGGCATTCTACCTTACCGGCGCAAAACGAATCTCCGATAACCTCATGCTCGGTGCTAACGTAAAAATAATATCCCGTAGCATTGCCGAATTCAGCGCTTGGGGCGTGGGCTTCGATGTAGGCGCTCTCTATACTCCAATGGAAAATCTCATGCTCGGCGTAAATGTTCAGGATGTTACCACCACCCTCGTTGCTTGGAGCACCGGCAGGAATGAACTTATCAGCCCCACACTTAAAATCGGCGGCGCCTATGGGTACGACGTCATCTGGGGCTTCAGGGTTATGCCCGCACTCGATTTCGATATCCGCTTCGAAAACCGTCAGTTCGCATCTCAGTTTAATATCGGTCCCGTTAGCTTTGATCCACACGCAGGACTCGAAATTGCTTATAAATCCCTCTTCGCTATCCGCGCCGGTTATAACGACGTAAAACAGTTTACCGTTGGCGCTGGGGTCAAACTCCCTAAACTTAACATTGACTATTCCTTCGCACGCTTTAATATGAGCGAAGACGACCGCCTCCCTGATACTCACAGGATTTCTCTTATCCTCACCCTCGAGGAACCCCGCTTTATGAGAGGTGAATAACTTTTTAGATATATTAAACACTCAAAGCCCGTGCCCCGCGCCCGGGCTTTTTTTAATTGATTGATATGAGACCAAAAAACATAAAACTCCTGAACTCGAAACTTGTTGTCACCTGGCACGATAACTCCGAAAAGGAACTCAAACTAGAATACATGCGCAACGAGTGCCCCTGCGCCGACTGCAAAGGGGAAACTATCCTCTGGAAAACCTACCGCCCCGTTCAGCCCAAAAGTACTCACCCCGATATGTACAAAATTAAAGATATCAGGTTCGAGGGTAATTACGGCTTGAGAATTGAATGGATGGACGGTCACGATACAGGCATCTACAGCTGGGAATACCTCTCTGAACTTATTCGCGATCAGGAAAGCGGCAAAAAACAGGACTATATACCGCTGTGATTACCAACGAACAGTTAAAACAGTTTGCGCGCCTCAAAAATAAACGCCACCGCTATGCGGAAGGAAAATTTATTGTCGAGGGAACCAAACTCGTTAACGAGGGCATAGAATCGTGGTTCACCTGCGAACTCCTCCTTATGACTCACGAATACGCCTCCGGTGTCAATCCCCCCGAAAGCGAACTGAAAGAACTGACCCGTAAACTACGCCAAAAAAATATCCGTTTTGAATTAATCAAAAACAAAGAACTTGAAAAACTTACCGATACGGAAAATCCCCAGGGCATAATCGCCCTCTTCTCCATTCCCCCCGTAAGACCCCTTGCCCATAAAGGAATAATTGTCGCACTCGAGAATATCAGCGATCCCGGTAATGTTGGCACCATACTCCGCAACTGTGACTGGTTCGGAATAAAAGAAGTGGTTTTAAGCAGAGAATGCGCGGATATTTACAACCCTAAAGTAATTCGCGCCTCAATGGGTTCAATCTTTCACATCAACGTTGCCTCCGGGCAGCATCTTCCCGCCTATATTGAAAACCTTAAACAGAATGGATACAAAATATTAACCGCTGATATGAACGGGGAAAATATTCACACCGCCCGGATTGACGGTAAAAAACTCCTCCTCGTACTCAGCAACGAATCTGCCGGTCCCTCCTCCGAACTCCTTGGACTCACCGATATTAAGCTGACCATTCCCCGTTTCGGCAAGGCAGAATCCCTCAACGTCGCCTCCGCATCCGCCGTCCTGATGGCAAAACTCCGCTCCCTCTTTTAATACAAATTTTTTTGTTTGCTAATATAAAAAAAGATTTATTTTATAAGCTACATTTCTAAAGAATCTTTTAGATTACGCTGTATCCCGTTCTTCTCTTTTCCTTTGTAGTGTTCATGGTAACAAATTATTTTTCTCCTATAAAAAAAAGGAGTTGGTTATGAACACGTTAAAATTCTTTTTCTGCTCACTCGTATTTTTTTCTTTCGGGCTTAACGCTCAGTATCTTCTTCCTCCCGGCATGAATTTAAACACCCCATCCTTTAGCGGAGGCGGAGGCACACCCCCCTCCCCCGAAGCTGTTTCGCTGCTGAGGACATTTCAATCATCAAAACAAGCCTTTGGATATTCAGTGGCAGATGCGGGGGATCTGAACGGGGATGGCTACAATGATATTCTGATAGGTGCTTACGGCACTTCGCCGGAACCCGGATATGCTTATATTTATTTCGGAGGTCCTTCTGTTAAACTAATCCCCGACTTAATATTGACAGGAGAATTTGAAACAGATGGTTTTGGCATATCAGTTTCATCTGCCGGCGATATGAATGCCGACGGGTATGACGATATTGTGGTCGGCGCTTATGATTATGGACTTAAGCAAGGAGCAGCTTATGTTTATCTGGGGGGCGCTGTGATGGATAATATTGCAGACAAGAAATTTGAAGGGCAATCTGATTACAGCTATTTTGGATTAACAGTTGCAAGCGCCGGCGACTTTAACGGGGATGGTTATGATGATATTGTCATAGGATCTTATTTCGGCGATTATGGAATATCCCAGGCCGGTAATGCAATGATAATATTGGGTGCCGCAACCCTCCATTCCACTTTCGATGCAATTCTTTATGGAGAAGCATACGATGATCGCTTTGGCTATTCTGTTGCAGGTGCAGGTGATGTTAACGGGGATGGCTATTCTGATATAATTATTGGAGCACCTATTCATGACGGTGGCGCCGGGCAAACAGGTGCGGCATATCTCTATTATGGAGGCTCTTCAATAAATACTGTTTATGATAAAAAATATTTAGGCAATGCAGCTTACGACCAATTTGGATTTAGTGTTGCCGGTGCGGGGGATGTTAACGGAGACGGTTACTCTGATGTAATATTAGGGGCACCGTTAAACGACTACAGCGCTTTATACGCAGGAGCCGCTTACGTATATTTCGGAGGTGTCTCTCCCGACGTTACACCTGATTTTAACTTTTATGGTACCAATTCGAATGATTATTTTGGTTACAGAGTATCCGGCGGGTGTGATATAAACGGGGATGGATATGATGACTTTTTAATAGCAGCACCCCTCAATGATGCCGGAGAAATAGATGCGGGGAGGGTTTATTTATTCTACGGTGGTGTAATGCTCGACAATATCCCGGACAATATTTTTTCGGGGGCTGGATCGTATTATTATTTGGGCTACGGAATCTCGTTTCTTAAAAACGTGGATGGTACCGGCAATAACGAGATCTTGATTTCCAGCTACTCCTTTAAAAAAGTTTATCTTTATACAAATAAAATTAGCGGTCCCGATATTCCCGATTTGATTTTCACGGGTGCTGCAGCCGGTGATTATTTTGGGAACTCGGTTGCATCCGCTGGTGATGTTAACGGGGATGGTTATAATGACTTTATTGTTGGCGCGATTTCCAATGATGCGGGGGGATCGGAGGCGGGAAGGGCTTATCTCTACCTCGGCGGGTCAAATCTGGCATTCTCCAATGTTATTTATCTTACCGGGACTACGGGGAATTATCTTGGTTATTCTGTCGCCTCCGCGGGTGATGTTAACGGGGACGGTTATGATGATGTTATCGTCGGAGCTCCATACGACCATACTCTGGGAACCGCCTCAGGTTATGCAAACATTTATTTCGGAGGAGCGGTTATGGATGGTACCCCCGACTTAACCCTATGGGGTGCTTACGCAAATGCCGCCTTCGGAGCATCTGTTGCTTCAGCGGGGGACGTAAATGGTGATGGATTTGATGACGTAATTGTGGGGGCTTTCGAAAATGATGTCTCCTTTACAGATGCCGGCGCAGCTTATCTCTATTATGGAGGTAACCCAATGAATAACGTATATGATCAGGCTTTTCTCGGAGAAACTGCCGCAGATAATTTTGGTGTTTCGGTTGCCCCCGCCGGCGATGTTAATGGCGATGGATATGCGGATATTCTGATCGGGGCTATTTACTACGACTATAATATGATGGCAAATTCCGGAAGAGCTTATTTATATTACGGCAGTTCTTCAATAGATGCTACCCCGGATTGTTATTTCAATGGAAGTGCCGCAGGGGATTATTTTGGCTTTTCGGTTGCCTCCGCCGGGGATATGAATGGAGACGGATACAGCGATATTGTAATCGGCGCTTATGCGAATGATGAAAGCAGCGATAACGCGGGTAAAGCAAATATTTATTACGGCGGTTATCTGATGGACAATATCTCCGATGTTTCAATGACCGGAGAAGCTGCAACAGACTATCTGGGGTGGAGCGTTGCTCCTGCAGGTGATGTAAACGGTGACGGTTTTGACGATGTTCTTATCGGCGCACAATATAATCAGGCAGGGGGCTATAGAGCTGGAAGGGTATATTTATTGTTTGGCGGAAAGGAAAAAGATACCGCCCCTGATATAGTAATGACTGGTCCTCAGACAGATCTTCTGTTCGGTTGCTCAGTTGCATCTGCCGGGGATCTGAACAATGACGGTCTCACGGATTTGATTATTGGAGCCAGAATATTTTCAACTAATAAAGGAAGAGTATATCTCTTTCTTTCCTCTGCGCCGGCAGTTGTTCCGCGAATCTTTTCCATAGAGGATATCCCGCTTGACCAGGGGGGTGCCGTAAGAGTGAGATGGACAAGAAGCGGTTATGATTCCGAGGGGGAGAACAGAATTGAAAAGTATGTTTTGCAAAGAAGCAATCCCCCCGGCGCCAAAGGTTTTGTGTGGGATTATATAACGGAAATACCTGCAACCAGGGAAACCGGATATTCCCATATCACTACCACCCTCAGTGATTCCTCCGTAAGTTCCACAGCCACATATTATTTCCGGGTTGTTGCACGTGGAACGAATAATGACGAGGTCTGGTACTCATCCCCTGTTTCAGGACACAGTGTTGATAACCTCCCCCCTGCAGCAGTACAGAATTTTGCGGGCAACGTTGTTGCGGGAAATGTTCAGATGACCTGGAAAAAGAATACCGAAAGAGACCTTTACGGATATTATATATACCGGGGCGCGGGTCCGGTTATTGATCCCGAAGTCACTCTTCCTCTTGCAGTGATTCAAACCACAACTTATACTGATAATAGTGTCCCTCCGGAGGGTGCATATTACTTTATAAGGGCAAAGGATATTAACGGCAATTTCTCATCACTGACTTCCCTTCCGGGAAATCCTCTGCCGGTTGAATTAAGTTCATTCTCCGGCAAGGTGTCCGGCGGAAGGGTTCATCTCAGCTGGATTACAGCCGTCGAAACAGATGTTTATGGCTTTTCCGTAGAGGTATGCAAAGGAGAGGAAGCCCTCTGGGAAACTGCGGGATTTGTTGGCGGAAGCGGAAACAGTAACTCGCCAAAGGAATATTCATTTACGGATAATATCTCAACCACCGGAGAAATTAAATACCGTCTTAAGATAATAAACAACAGCGGACTTTTTGAGTATAGTCCGGAAATAGAAGTTGCGGTTGGTCTGCCGGATGAATTTGCACTGTCACAGAACTACCCCAATCCCTTCAATCCGGTTACAACAATTGAATACCGTCTTCCGGAAAGAAGCGAGGTACGAATGATAATTTATGATGCTTCAGGCGTGGAAGTATCCCGGCTTCTACAGGAAGTACAGGAACCCGGTTATTATACTTTGAAGTTTAATGCCGACAGATTTTCTTCGGGTGTATATTTTCTAAGACTTGAAGCGGGTAAGTTTACAAGTGTTAAAAAAATGGTGTTGATACGATAACCCCCTAATGATTTTGAGTCAGGGGTTAAGCTGTTTTCCGGCTTAACCCTTGATTTCTTCAATCTTTATTTTATCCAGCCATTATGCTTGAGGAGTTTTTCAACCGCGCCGGTTATCGCAAACTCGGTCTGCCCATGCGGTTTCTTTGCATTCTCAATAGCTAGTTTGCTTTGCTCCAGCCACTCGTTTGACGGTAGTCTGTTGGAAGTCATTAAATCCAGAGCATCAAGCGCTGTCCGGCTCAGCTTTACCAGATTCAGTGAGTGGGGTTCAAGTTCTTTGATTATCGGGCTGACCTCCATCAGCTTCACCAGCTCCGCATGATTGCTTTCCCATTTTATAAGCATTCCCCTTAAAATATCCAATACCGGAGCATCTTTTGTTTGTATATATTTGTCAACCAGCAAATTGAATTCCCTCGCGGTCATGCTCTCGGGTCTGGCAGCGTCAACTGTTCTGGTGTAAGGAGAGTGTTGAACGTGCACCTTCCCCTGGAAGTGACGGTTGTATATTTTTACCGGTTCAAGAATATCGGCAATTGTTTTTAGTGCTTTTATATCGTGGTTGTCCGTAAGTCGCCTGAGCATCATTTCATAATTCTTCTGATGAAGCAGTCCGTGTTCCTCGAGTAGAAAGCTCATTCTTTCAAGCCGTTTGTACATGTCGTCCACATCCCGTACGTAAGCAGGGGACCAGAGTCGCTCTGCAATAACCGCGGTGCGCGGCCATATACGGGACTCTACGGTTTCCAGTGTAACAAGCTCCGCCCAGCTCGTTGCTTCTCCCCCTAAAATAAATTTCTTTTCCTCTGCACTAAGATTTAATGAATCGGGAATCGGGTCATTAAGATAATGAAAACTTGCCGGCTGAACGAGGTCTATGTAATATCCGTTCGATAATATCCCTTGATAACCATGCCGCGCACTTTCAGCAAGGGATTTTATCCCGCGCCACGACTGTATCAATATATTCTTGGGCATATCAGGATTAAGAATTTCATCCCATCCCACCATCTTTTTGTTGTACTTATTAAGGATGTCAACTAGTCGCTTGTTAAAATATGCCTGCAACTCATGATTATCCTTGATATTGTTATCCTTCATGAACTTCTGTATGTTCTTGTTGTTGTCCCATTGTCTTCCATTATTTTCATCCCCACCGATATGAAAATATTCATCAGGAAAAAGCGAAGTCATCTCCCCGAAGAATCGGTCGAAAAACTCGTATGTTTTTTCAATAGTCGGATCAAATGTCGGGTCGAATATTCCCCACCGTCTCTCGATTTTGTATGGTCCCGGCGCACTGGCGAATTCCGGATACGCGGTAAGGAATGCACTTGAGTGCCCAGGAACGTCAAATTCCGGTATTACTCTTATTCCTCTGTCAGCGGCATACTTTACCAACGCCTTGATCTCTTCTTGAGTATAATATATTCCATCAGAGCCGAGTTCATGCAGTTTCGGATAAACTTTACTTTCAACTCTTATCCCCTGATCATCGGAAAGATGCCAGTGGAATACGTTCATCTTGACAGCTGCCATAGCATCAAGATTTCTCCTGATTAAGTCAAGCGGAAAAAAATGCCGGCTGACATCAATCATTAGTCCGCGCCATGGGAAACGTGGGGCATCTTTAATTTCAACTTCCGGGAAGAAATAACCTTCGGAGTCTCCTTTCAGCAATTGGAGCAGGGTCTCAAGTCCGTGCATTGCACCCAGATCGGTAACCGCGGAAACAATAATCTCATCATCTTCAATTTTCAGCGTGTATGATTCATCCTCGCCAACTATAAGTCTCCCCGGTCGCTCCACTTGTATAAAAAGAACGGAATGTTTATTTTTTTCCCTCGGTATAACAAAATCCTGTTGTATGAATAGTCCGGTTCTGTTTGCAAGTCTTCTGAGAAAGCGGGAGGCCGCATTGTGTATTCTGGGATCTGCTGTCCCCGTAACGCAGGCGGCAAATGTGGAGTCTAAAAGAAAGTGTCCTTTGCCAATCTTTATTTCGGAAGGAACCGGCATAAGATTGAATTTATTCTCCTGTGCCTGTACGGTAAAGGCTGATGTGAGTATTAACAAAACTAATAGAATGATGGTTGCGGGATATTTTGGCGTCATTTTGTTCTCTTTATTGCTAAAAATTTATTTTAATTGTTTAAAGATAAGAAAAGAGGGGGAATATTATACTGGAGAAAATAAGTATCGGAAAAGGGGGCTTTGTAAGCCCCCCGATGTATTCTTTAAAACATTGCAACTATCAGCAGGTAAACAACCAGCGCCACAATACTGAAACCCATTGTGCCGATAAAAATGTAAAACGCCGTTTTATTTCCTTTATCTTCTTTTTGCATTTCCATAAAGATATCCTCTCATAATGTTTAGAAATTACTTAATTAAATTTGAGCGGTATTTAATCTGGATTTTTATGGATCTGTATAGAGATATGCCGTAAGGAAAGTTCGGAATGATATTAACGGACTGAAATCGGTTTTTGCAAGTTGTGAAATTCTTGTGACTTTTACTTTGCTGGGAGAATGGTTAGGTGCATTTCCCGTCCAGTTAGGAGATTGTGTCTTTTCCGGTTGGAAATTTCTTAACGCGGTCGTGGCACAATCTGCCGGAGGAAGTGAGGTGATGGCAATTTCGTTTTGATTTGTGGGCTGAACATAATGCGAGGTTTCCCCCGAAAGCATGTTTAAAAGTAAAATAACGGGGAGTAAAAAACCCGCTATCTTCTTTATTCTGAAAAACAGATTGGAAATTTTAATAGTCACGTGCCAAATTTAGCACAATATTGAGATTAAAACAATGCTGATATTATCTTTTCCTCCGGCTTTTTTAGCTTCTTCCAGGAGAGGATGAGCACCGGTTTCACGGTTCAGTATTGTTTCTATGACTTCATCTGGAAGCATGTCCGTCAGTCCGTCGCTGCACAAAATAAAATTATCGCCTGACGAAATAAATGGCGTCATTTCCTTTAAATCAACAAAGACGGCATCCCCGCCCCCTATGGAGTTTAAAAGAATATGGGATTGTTTCCTTTGAATCCCGGAAACTTCCGCCAGTGAGTGGTCCTTTGACAGTTGTTTAAGAATTCCGTTCCGGAAACGATAGCATCGGCTGTCTCCAATATTTATAAGGTATACTTTTTCGGAGTAAAAAAGGAGTCCTACTAAAGTAGCCCCCATTCCTTTCTTGCTGATGTCTTTTTCCCCCTCGTCCATAAATTCTTTGTGGAGTTTTGTGTAGAATTCTGTAATGGCTTTTGTAAGTTGAGCCTCAGAGAGTCCGTTCTTAAGCAGTTGTACAAATTCTGATGACTTATTGAGAACTAGTTCACTTGCTATCTCTCCGGCCTGATGGCCCCCCATTCCATCCGAAACAGCGATAAAAAACGGACGGGCATTCGGTTCAATTTCTATCCCGTAGTCATTATCCATTTCCCGGAAATATTCATTTCCGACAAGCACCATGTCCTGATTAACTTTTCTCTTGATTCCTACATCGCAAACCGCTTCTATTTTGAGCTGCACAAACTCTCCTTGTATTTTATACTCTTACAGTTGCATCGCTATCCGGTGGGGCAGCAATTTGTATTATGAATTCAACATTTGCCAGTACTACCCTGCAGTTGTTGGTTAACTGTGTGGGTTGATTTGGCGGAATCCTAATTCCGTTAACCTTAACTCCGTTCGAAGAGTTCAGATCGGTGATCATAAAACCCCGTAGCGGATCTTGTGTTATCTGTGCGTGCTTCCCGGAGATCTGATTAAGCTTGCCGAATACGTGCGTGAAGTTCCCGGTTTTTCTGCCGATTATATCGCCGTTCTTAAGGTCAATTTTTATTGCAAGTGTGTTATTTGTAAAAGTCACACAGTCTCCCGCGGATGCTTGAGCGTTGGAGTTATTCCCTGCGTATCCTGACCATTCATCTTCTTGCTGCCCGGTGTTGGTTTTAGGGGTTAGGGGAGTTGCCGGTTGCCCAGCCTGGGGCACGGGTATGTTCGTTCCCACAAAGTGCTGTTGATATTGTGTCTGGGCTGTTCCGGTTGCCCCCATTGTGGTTTGACCGGCGCTTGTTTGGGTTACATCTGTTTGCACATTTGGATTAAAAGCTTTTGCGGGAATAAGTTTGCTGCCGTCTTGAGTGCACCGCTTTCCTTTGCCCGGATTCTTGCAGGCGGGGCATATCAGGATCTCCTCGCCGCACTGGTCGCAGTAAAAGGAGTCGCGCTCTATTTCGTTTTTGCATGCGGGACATATCATATGTTAAAATCCTCGGGAATAATTTTATTCAGTATTTCTTTTGTGATATTCGGGTCGTTCAATAGCGGGGTTACCCGGTCACTCTGTTGCTGCTTTACTTTTCCGAAAATATTGCGGACGGTGCGTGCGTTTGCAAAATTCTCGTCACGGTTTTCATATACTCGGGTAAAGTATTCGGGGAGCATTCGTTCAACTTCGGGGTCGAGTATCATATCGGCATCTTTGACCATTTTTTTGAATATAAGTACAAGTTCGTCTGGACCGTAATCCGGGAAATTGATCGTTCGGTTAAAGCGGGATTCAAGACCTGAGTTCATCGAAATGAAGTCGCGCATTTCCTTTGTGTAGCCGGCTGCGATACAGATAAACCTCCCCTTGTCATCTTCAAGACGTTTTATCAAAGTGTTTATTGCCTCGGAGCCGAAATCCCCCTCCCCACCTGAAGCAAGCGAGTATGCTTCGTCAATGAAAAGAATTCCTCCAAGCGCCGAGTTAACAACCTTGTCGGTCTGAGTTGCTGTCTGACCAACAAAACCCATTACCAGCTTTGAACGGTCTACCTCGATAAGTTGACCCCTGGGCAGTAACCCGATTGCCTTGAAAATATCTGCCACGATTCTTGCAACGGTAGTTTTTCCGGTTCCCGGATTTCCTGTAAATATAAAATGCAGGTCAAGCGAAGATTTCTCCCCCCCAAGTTCTACTCTTTTTTTCTCCACCTGCAGATAGCTTGCAAGGGAGCGGAGTTCCTTCTTTATATCATTGAGTCCGATAAGTGAATCAAGTTTTTTGAATATATCATCCATGTTAACTGCTTTTTCCCCCTTCGGCTCAATATCTTCACGGATAAGTATCATCGGGTCAATCGGGGCAGTTGGATTTTCTTTTAAGATGCGTGCAACTCTCGAGCTTTGTCTCTGAAGTGCTGCCTGCATTATGTTTCTTACTTCCCGCGCATTCCCGAAGTTCTTATCCTTGGCGGCATGAACATTCTTGAAAAACTTCCCAATCCATTCATCTGTTTCTGCATCGAGTTTATATTCAGCACCTTTAACCATCTTTCTGAAAATTTCAGCAAGTTCATCCGGAGTGTAATCGGGAAAGTTGATCCACTTCGTAAAGCGGGATTTAAGTCCGGGATTTGTGTCAATAAATTCGTTCATTTCCTTGGTATAGCCTGCAGCAATGCAAATGAATTTCCCCTGATCGTCTTCAAGGCGTTTTACCAGGGCATCCACGCACTCCTTGCCGAATGAGGAACCGTCCGAAGTTATGGAGTATGCCTCATCGATGAAAAGAATTCCCCCCAGAGCGTCATCCACCACATTGTGGGTTTTTATCGCTGTCTGGTCGGAATAACCGGCAACAAGTTTGCTCTTGTCTACCTCAACCAGATGGCCGCGCGAGAGGAGCCCGACTGATTTGAATACATCTGCGACAATTCTTGCCACGGTGGTTTTTCCGGTCCCCGGATTTCCGGAAAAAACAAAGTGGAGATTGAGTCGTGTTTCCTTTCCCCCTGCAGCGGCTTTAAGCTTCTGCATGTTGAGAAAATCAATCAATGATGTAATCTCATCCTTGATTGACTTCATACCGGTAAGGGCGTTCAGTTTAGCCATTATCTCATCTGTACCAACTTCCTTCTTCTCTTCGTAAGGAATATCTATCGGAAGAATTGTTGTGTATGCATCAGGAGTTTTCCTGTCTGCCGGAAGCGAGGAGAGCCTGGACGACTGGCGGATTCTGGTTTCATCGAAGAGGATTCTCATTTCGCGTCCGTTAGCAAAAGTTTTGGTTCTCCGGTCGTAAAGATCCTTGATAACTTTTGTAGCAAGGTGTTCAGCCTCTTCGGTGAGAATGAATTTCTGTTTCCCGAAAAATCCTTTATATATCTCCATTAATTCATCGGGGGTGTAGTCGTCAATATGAAGTTGTCTGTTGAACCGGCTGCGGAGACCGTCATTAGCCCTGAGGAACCGCTCCATCTCGGTTTTGTAACCCGCGGCAATAACAATATATTTCCCCCGGTCATCCTCCATACGCTTCATAAGTGTTTCAACTGCTTCCGTGCCGTATTGGTCCTTCGAACCACCGTCAGATGCAGGGGTAAGCGCATAAGCTTCATCAATGAACAGAATTCCTCCGGCCGCACGGTCACATGCTGCCCCAACTAATTTGGGCGTTTCTCCTACAAATTCCGAAACCAGTTTACTTCTGTCAACTTCCACTACATGTCCACTGTCAAGATAGTTTATCGCTGCAAAGATATCACCAAGCTGGCGCGCAATGGTTGTTTTTCCTGTCCCGGGGTTTCCGGTTAGGACAATATGTATCCCCATTTTCTCGGCTGGACCTAATCCAAGTTGTTCCCGTTCCTTTGCGGCGGCAATATCCTTTGCTATTTCACGTATAGCTTTTTTCACAGATTCCATTCCGATGAAGCCTTCCAGTTCCTTCATCACCTGTTCCAGCGATTTCTCCTCAGGGATCTTTCCGACAATATCTTCAGGAAGAACAATGTTGTCGTCCTTGGCTCCTTTTGCTACCCGGGAAAGATAAACCTTGAAAATCTCCTCGGCAACACTTAGGGAATAATGCGCATTCCCGAAGGTGTCATCCTTGGTTTTGTACGCCTGCTTAAATAATGCCTTTAACCGTTTTGCAGCTTCATCGCTTAAATGGAGGTGGTAACTGCTTAACCGCGTTTCACAGATTAGGAAAAGTTCGGGATTTGTGAAGTCGGGCAAGCGGAAGAAATATTCGAACCTGTTTCTGATGGAAGGATTTTTTCTGAGGAATTCTTCAAAACCACTGGGAAGACCGGCAAGTACTACAATCGGATCACAGTCAAAATGTTCCATTTCCGAAAAGAGCTTGTCGAGAAGATTAATATCTGTTGCGTAACCACCGGGAACAAGTTTCTGCGCATTGTCAATAAACAGTATTCCCCCTTTTGCCTTTTTGATGTTGTTCTGAAAGTCATCCGAGAAGTCGGGGTAGTCAACAGCATCCACCCTGTAAACGGTTGGTTTGGTTATTATCTTGTGGCGAAAATATAATTGTTGAAGGACATTCACAAGCTGACTTTTTCCTGTTCCGGTGTTTCCAATAATCAGTGTGTGAAGGTTAATCTTGGTTTTAGCCCCTGAACCAGACTGGCGCGAGCGGATCGCATTATATATCCCGACAATCTTCGAGACTTCGTTTTTTACGGAGGATAGTCCCACCAATGATTCCAGTTCTGTGGTTGCAGCGCTGTAAAGCCCTTCGCCGCATTTTTTGCAGTACTTTGCGATGCTTCTGTTCTCACTGCCGCATTTTTCGCATTTAAGAGAGTTCATAGTTTAAAACTTTTTTGTTAAAATATCATTTTTATTATTCCCGTAATCACTTCGGTTATCGTGAAATATTCTTCATCGTAGTGGAGCAGTATTTCCCAGAGGGCAAGAAGCGCAACGGTTCCTAGAAGTGAGTACTTTAAGATTGTGAACTTTGCTTTCCGTCTGTTGGCAACATATTGCGTTATTATGTTTTCCCGGGTGCTGATGAATTTTGTGTCCTTGCTGTATGTATACCGGAGCGGTTCATATATCATCGAGTTTTTATCAGACTTATCAAACAACTGACTTTTTACATTCTTGTTGCTGTAGTTGCTTTTAATTATCATGTATATCACATATCCCGCTCCCGCAGCAATGAGGGGGATAAATACTATTTTGATTCCAATTACAAAGTAAATCACATAATAAAGAACAACACCGGCTATCAGTCCTATTATGGGCCCACCGATGCAGCCCGTGCTGAAGTCCATCTGTCCATCCTCCTTCATACCGAGAAAAGTGAAGACGGTGACTATTCCGGCTACCACTACATAATAAAGGAATGGAACATTCCAGAAGCCGCCGGGAAGGGGATTTGCGGACATATCAATGACGTATAAAATCAATCCTAGTGCAGCTAAAAGCGGGAAGAGGGCTGCAATGCCAAGACCAATCATGAACCGGCGGTCAACAGCTTTGTTTTTGTCGATCAATTTGTAGAGCCGGTTCTTTGCTTCGTTGTATTTTTCGGTGAACTTGTTCTTCGGTGCTAGTTTAGAAATAAAATCGGTGTACTCGAGCAGTTTATCTTCGTATCCTGCTTTTGTAAAAGGATCTTCATGGAAAAAGACTGAAAGCCATGCATTCAGGACCGAACCGCTATCGTTAACAGCTTCTTGAATTTTCTTCATAGTATCAGGATCGGCGTCCAGTAGTTCTTTTGGTTCATTAAAATCCTTATCGTTCGCCGTGTACTGAATATTAGTTCCGAGGGACTTAACTACCTTCATTAGCGCAATGCGGGTATTGTAAACACCGATTTTCTTTTTGTGTTTTTTCATGTCAAAGCAATAACGGAGAAAGTCGAGTTGATCATCCCAGCGCTTTGCCTGGAAATAGACATGAACATAGGAATGAGCATACTTAAGCCTTTCCGTGTATGTGTCAATATTTCTCAGAAGTGCAGCGCCCACCTCCGCTTTTGTATGGCAAAACTGTTCGTCCTCCGAAAAATAACCGCGGTTTTTATCAAGCGAAAAACAGAGCCCCATAAGTCCCGCATCTTTATCCACCTCTTCATAATTCTTTCGCCAGTATTCAACCCAGTTATACATATTCGCGTCATCTTTATGACGGAACCAGGCGGAGATATGTCCTCCATAGATATAGCCCATTCCCTCGTCTTCGTGGTCAATGAGAGCGTCCACCAGTTCCTCTTGGGTGCTGACTATGGTCAGCGTTTTGCCCTCGTCGTCTTTTTTGTGTTTGAAACGGAAAGGCCTGTCGGGGGCAAGCGAGTAAATAATGTTAAGAAGAGCAACGTCGTCGGAATAATCCTTGTAAAATGCGAGAAGTTTTTTAGCCTGTTTCGCCTCCCCCTTGCTTGAAAGATAAAGATAAAAACTGTCGTTCTTGTTTTTTAGTTTTTTCTTGTAACTGTCAAAATTATTTTCAAACGCTTCTGCGAATTCTTTTATGGAAGTGCACGTTGTTCCGTCAATCGCAGTATATGGCATTTCCGGATCGAGCAGATATGCGGCCAGGTGAAGTCCTGAGGAAGTGTCCTTCGGATACACCGACTCGACAATATCATCAATTTCCACAGCAAGTTTCTGATTGTTCGATTCCTCAAGCCATTTGGATATTTTCCCTCTGTATAAATATTTTTCACCGATGTCAGGATACTTAAGAAGCATAGGTGCAAGAGCTTTCGGCGTTTTTGCAATAAGATTTTTCTCGGTATCAAAGAGGAACGGCTTGTAGTTGGTATCTATTATTTGTTCAATCAGCGGGACATCTTCCCCTTTGAGCCATCGCTCAACCTCATCTGCCCCCCAGCGGTTATCTTTTTTAACAATAGTGAGTCCTCGGACAAGTTTATTCAAATCAGGGGGAAGGTCGTCAGGAATAGGGATCTTTCCCTCGCTCTTTATTCCCATAAGTGCGAATTCGTTTATTCCCTTGAATGGGTTATCACCAAGCCATATAAAAAGGAGGGCAATTCCGAGTGCGTAGTAATCGACTTCTTTTGCAACTATTACTTTCTCCTTGATGCTTTGATAAAGCTCCGGGGCGGCGAAGTAAGGAGTTCGTGCCTGTCCCGTAAGCTGCATCGTAAGATCATCGTCGAGAAGTGAAGAGATGCCAAAATCCCCTATAATTATATCCGTGCCGTCGGCATTCTTATAAAAAAGATTTCCGGGTTTTATATCCCGGTGAATGATCCCGTGCTGATGGCAGAATTTGAGTGCGTTGACGGTTTCCTTTATAATTTGTTTAAGTTTTTTAACGTCCTTTATCGGCAGGTAGTCTTCTACACTCCCGCCGGCTGCAAATTCCATAAGTTCAAAGAACCGCTCGCTGAAATAACCATAATCAAAAACTTTTATTATATCCTCATGAGTGAAAGACCTGAGTTTTTTTAGCAGGTCTTCCTTCGGGTGCATTCCGTGTTTATAGAGTTTGAGTACGTACTTGTCTTTTTTGTTGTCCTCAATAAGATAAATACTCGCCTCGCCAGTGTTGAGCGAAATCGTCTTCACCAGTTTATATACTTTATCGTTAAGCATGAACGTATCTGTTTCGTCCGAGATAGCATCCTTCAAAGCAGCTGGAATAACCGGTGCGGCTCCAATAATATCGCTTCCGGTTCTTACGGTTGCATCCGCATCGGTATCCGCCGGCAAAGTGTTAGCGCTTATTTCTCCCCCCGATACCCGCACTGTGGCATCGCTGTTTAAGTCGGACGGTATGGTATTGCTGTCCGATCTGACGGTTTTATCGTTGTCTTCGATCATCCAAATCTCCGTTTATTATCGTATTGTGTTTATCATTTCAGTAGAAAATGAGCCGTCCTGGGCGGCGGATCACTTTCCGTAATCAATAATCCATTTGCCCCCCAAGTCGGGACGGGCACAGTCATGCGGGCCGGGATGTACATAATGAACGTAGTTACATTCCCACATAAGATTACTGGCGGGTTTATTTGCGTTATAGAAACACCGCGCCTGCTGAGGCGTTTCGAACGTCTGATTTTGTGCCGAACTAAGCTTATTAATCAGTTCCTGTTGTTTCTGTTCAAGCTCTTTTTTTCTGTTGATTGCCGCATCAAGTCTTTTTTTGTCCTCTTCGCTGAAGAGAGGCTTTGGTTTTGCTGCAGGAGTTGGAACTTCTTTTTTTGTTGAATTTTGTTCTTTCAGAGCCTGAATCTGCAGCAGTATTGCCCTTTTCTCTGCTTTCTCCTGTTCGGCTTTTAGCTGTTCGGGAGTTTTTATCGGTTCCGGCAACGGAGAGTTCTTTTCTATTTCCGCTTTAATTTTTTCTGCTTCAAACTGAAGACGCAGAAAGTCCTGTAATACCGGATTTTGTTGGGCTGCCCGAATTGCATTTTGAGCAGATTCGGATAGGGGAGTATTGCATTTTTTACAAAAATCAAAGAAATTCTTAGTACCGCACTTCGGGCAGATAATACCCATTGCGGGGTTCCCGCATTCGGGACAAAATGCATCATCCGGTTTAATGGAGGAATAACAGAAGCGGCATTTCCCGGGAAGCAGCCACTCGCCGCAAGCCTCACAAATATCCGCCCCGGGGTAAGTTAAAGCATTGCAGTTGGGACAATGGTTTCCCTCGATAGAGGCACCGCAGTCAGCGCAGAATTTATCCCCCTCCGCTATATCAGCCTTACAAGAGGGACATTGTAACTTTTGCTGTTGTTTCTCTTTCTCTTTTGTTTGAGTTTTGTTGAGAAACTTGTTTTTTGTGAGGTTTTCCCGGGACACAATCACTAAGTTTTGTGAAAAAAACTATTATTATATGTATTGTAAAATATATAATTCATTGGTTTTTTTCAAGCAAAAAAGGAATCCGCAATGTGATTTTCTGTTCGGTTCTTGCGGATATCTGTTATTTTCTTTCACCGGAATTTAAATTCTCTTCTCTTTTAACGTTAGGAGTGAAATCTTTCGAGCGTCCCATCTTCGGAAGACCAAGTATTTCCCGTGCCCGGTCAAGAGCGTCATCAATATTTCCGTAAACGTTTTCCTCGCCGATTGTATCAATAAATCCGGCATTTACCAGCGCCATAAGAGGTTGAGTGTGAACTCCGGACAACACCAATCTGGTGTCAGTTCTTTTTGCCTCTTTGAGAGTATCCTCAAGGACATGTATTCCGGTTGAATCTATTGCGGGAACATTTCGCATACGTATAATTCTAACCCTGGGGGGATCTTCCAAAGCTCTCATTGCCTCTTTGAATTTCTCCGCAGCTCCAAAGAAGAAAGGACCATTGATCTCAAACACCTCGACTCCTTCAGGAACAATCTTTCGCGAAATAGCCATTGTGTCGGAGGACTCATCGTAGTCATCTGTTAACTCGCGGGTAACCACTCCGACATTTGTTACCATAGCCATTTGACGCATGAAGAGGAATACGGCGAGAACCATCCCCACTTCGATTGCTATCGTGAGGTCAAATATCACGGTCAGGAAGAATGTGGTAAGAACAACAGCCACATCGCTTTTGGGGCTTTTAAGTATAGAGAGAAATGTTTTCCACTCGCTCATATTATAAGCCACGATTATTAAAACTGCAGCGAGAGTTGCCATCGGTATTAGTCGGGCAAGGTGTCCGAAAAAAAGCATAATTAATAAAAGCGTAACTGCGTGAATAATACCGGCAACCGGAGTCCGTCCCCCGTTTTTAATATTTGTAGCAGTCCGTGCGATTGCACCGGTTGCGGGAATCCCTCCGAAAATCGGGGTTACGATATTAGCGATTCCCTGAGCTATTAACTCAACATTGCTTCTGTGACGACCGCCGATCATTCCGTCAGCTACTACAGCGGAAAGGAGGGATTCGATTGCGCCAAGCAGGGCAATAGTTATTGCCGGCATAATCAGGTTTTTAATTGTCGTAAAATTGATCTGATGAACTTCGGGGGAGGGAAGTCCTGAATCCAATGTTCCGAAAACACTGCCGATAGTGGCAGTTGGCATCGCGAGGAAATAGACTGCAATGGTGGTAACAATAATTGCAATAAGTGAACCGGGGATCTTGTGGGTTATTTTAGGCCAGATTATCATGATTAACAGGGAAACCGCACCTATTGCAAACGAGTGAAGATTAATGGTTGAGAATGCACCAAAATAAACTATCCACTTTTCGATAAAATCAGAGGGGACATTATGGATATGCAGACCTAAAAAATCTTTAATCTGACTTGAAAAAATTATCACTGCAATTCCGCTGGTAAAGCCAACCACGACAGGATGAGGGATAAATTTGATCACCGATCCGAATCGTGCGAGTCCCATAATGACCAGCAGGACTCCCGCCATCATAGTAGCTATTGCAAGCCCCGTAACCCCATAAGTCTGGACGATACCATATACAATTACGATAAATGCCCCGGTAGGACCGCCAATCTGGACGCGGCTGCCCCCCAGCGCCGAGATGATGAAGCCCGCAATTACCGCCGTGATTATTCCTTTTTCCGGAGATACTCCGGAAGCGATACCGAAAGCAATCGCAAGTGGCAGGGCAACAATACCGACAATTATTCCTGCGGATAGATCTTTATAGAATTGTTGCCGGTTATAGTCTTTTAAGACAGTAAATAATTTGGGTGTGAACGGTTTCATAAAAAAGCCTTTTAAGGAGTATCAGATGCCGGTGCAAAATACGAGAAGAAACCCTCACGCAAAGTGTTTAGAAGCCGGGTATAATCGACCTGAGAATTAAGAATAGTCTCAATTTCAACCGTCTTAGTTTCCAGGTCTTTAGCAACTTTCTGACGATCCTCCATGGGAAGATTCAGGTATCTTGTAATATACTTGTGATATCTGCCGCAGAGGATTGAACCATGCTGAAGCACAACATTGCCAAGTTTACGCTGAGCACTTCCAATCAGTTTTTTTCCTTCGAATTTCAGCTCGCTTTTTGCTGTGGTTGCGAAACAGGCTGTGCTGGCAGGGGTTTGATAAATATTTTTGAAATCGGGCTGAGCGATTTCAAGTTCAGTTGCCTGAAGCCGGACATCATATAATCTCAGCCCGGTCATAAGTGCGTTATTTATTTCCCGGTAAATCTCCGAAGGGGTGAGCCCATGTTCCAGGCGGGTAACCACTGAATAAGTAATTTCCTCACTATGCAGAATAGCTCTGCCGCCGGTAGGTCTTTTTACCACGTCAATATCATCCGCAGAAGCACGCAGAATATCAATTTCACCCATATTTTGGTTAGCGCCCAGAGAAATACAGTATGGAAACCAACGGTAAAGGCGGAAGAAGGAAACTTCCGGAGTGCATTTTTTTGTCAGTTCCAAATCGAAGTCCATATTATACTTTCCGGTGTTTAACCCGGAATCAATAAATTCCCAAATCATAAATCTCTCAAAAAATAGAAAAAATCAAAAAGAAAAATAGGAAACGCAACCGTAGGTACAAAATGAGTATCTGGATTTCTCAAATACTGAGGATGGCAGGAAAAACTCAAATACAAAGAGATAAGGATGAAAACGAGGGAAAAAAGTTAAAAAAAAAGAAGAACCACTCCAAAAATGGGCGTTTCGCCCATGGACTGGCTTGGTTTTTTTCCTTAAAATTGCTTCGGGAATTTGGGCAAATTATTTAATGGAAAGAGGGAGATAGATGATTTATGACTCTTTTTATCCCGTAATATTACCACGGAAAAAAACCAGTGGGATACCGAACCTGGGGCGGAGGCAGTTTTTTGTGGGAGGTGTGATAACACCCTCCGCTTTTCTAATTTTATGAATGGGGAAAAATTATCAAACAATATTTCAAAGTGTTTAGTCAAAACACGCATTAATTTCAGAGGCGGCAGGTATCAGATCTGCCGCTTGTGATTTCCGGTTCAGATTAGGCGATTATCCCTTAATATCTTAAAGTCAGTTTCAAATCCGGGTGTAAAGACGCCTGTTCCCAAATCCCTGTTAATTTCTGAAATCTTCCAAAAACGTCCTTCATCCACCTCTTCAGGATTGACTTTGATTTCCCCGTCGTACTTTGTCAGATGAAGAAAAACGAGCTGAGACTCATTATCGGATTTGATAATGTATTTGCAAACTGCTACAGCTTTGAAGTTTTTAAGCCCGATCTCTTCCTCTGATTCGCGGTTCAAAGCAGTTTCAATGTTTTCGTTCACAGACACATGTCCGGTTACGGCAGCATCCCATTTCCCGGGTTGAGACGGGCGGTTAAGAGGGCGTTTTTGCAGGAAGAGATGATTTTTTTTATTTACCAGCATCAGATGAACTACCGGGTGGAGCATAGAAGGATCTTTGTGTATTACCGTTCTTGGGGCTTTCCCGATAATATTTCCGTCTTTATCAACCAGCGGAAGCCACTCCTCATTGCGATAGGGAAAATATCTGAACTTTTTCCTCAGAAGTTCAAACATAAAATATCCGGCGAACAGGAGGTACAGAAGGACGGTGCTAATAAACGACCAGGCTTCTTTGGACATATAGAAGGCAGAATAAGCAACCAGTAAAGTATGTGCAAGAACAATATAGAAAAGCACTTTTATACCGCGGTTAAATTCCCGGAGTTGTTCTTCTGCAAGATTAATATTTCCCATATACCTCTTAGATGTCAGGGCGAGTATATTGAATTTTGAGAAAGCAGAAACACCAAGAAGTGCAGCAAGCACAATACCAATAAGGGCAGGCTTTAGTTTGAAAAATAGAGCATTCTCAAGAATATAGGATATTGCCCCGAGAACGACTATCAGGAGTGTGTCGAAAAGAGTAAATTTATCGAGGGATTTCTTACGGAAATAAATGAATGCTAATTGAGCTGTTCCAAAAGAGACCGCAACAACAAGTCCCGCAGCGGTTCCGTAAAGTTCATCAATTAGTATATATACAACCAGGGGGAGAAGACCCGGAAGCAATTTTCTGAAAAGTTCGTATTTTATCATAAAAATTATATCAACAAGATATCTAATATAAGCAACTGATAAATATGTACAAATCTTTTAAGGAAACCGGAGTATTTGGATTATAACTCTTTTTTAGTAAATTTACCGCTGTGGATTTATTTGTTTCTATTCACCACAGTTCAACTAATGGAACAGGGTTTAGAAATGAGCGTGTGTGGAATTCAGTTGTTTTCTCCTTGGGTAAAACCACGAGATATAAAATAATTAAAGGAGCCAATATGCCGGTATATAAAGCTTATTCTCCGACTACCGAAATAAATGGAAAAACAGTGCTGACGGTTGTTAAGGGGTTGGGGGCATTTCAGTCACTCGGGTTTCACCTGCTTGAAAAATATGGAATTAAGAACCCCGTGACAGATGCCTGGTACCTTCAGCAATCGTGGTTGAAGGTTCTCAAGGAAATAGAGACCTGGGTTGGAAAAGCAACGCTCAAACAAATCGGTAAAATTATTCCTGAAAATGCCGATTTCCCCACAGATATCGATTCAATAAGATCAGCCTTAAAAGCTATTGACACTGCTTACCACCAGAATCACAGGAATGGAGAGGTAGGACACTATACTTATTTGCCAATGGAAGAACGGACGGTAGTAATGGTTTGCAATAACCCATATCCCTGTCCATTTGATGAAGGACTGATTGAGGCAATGGCGAACAAGTTCAAACCGGAAAGCGTAAAATATGTAAGGGTGACCCATTCAGACAAAACCATCTGCAGAATGAAGGGGGGAGACGAATGTACCTATATTGTTTCCTGGTAAATTGAAATGAATAATTTTAACATATAAAATTGCCGAGGTTTGTATGAAAGCAGCAGTACATTTCAAAGGGCTTAATTTTCTCGCACTGATTTTCTTAGTGATTTTTCCGGGAATCAATATTGCGCAGATTTTGCCACCGGACACATTATTTACAAAAACGTATGGCGGGAGCGGGATAGATTTGGGAACTTGTTTAAGACAAACCAATGACGGGGGGTATGTAATAACCGGGTACACCCGCTCGTACGGAACTGCTGCGGGAAGGAACATTTTATTGATTAAAACAGATCCGGTTGGAAATCCTGAGTGGATTAAAGGGTTCGGGGGAAGTGGTGACGATGAAGGAAACTGTGTTCGGCAGACTCCGGACGGCGGATTTGTTATTGCCGGATATACCAAATCATACGGAAGCGGCGGAACGGATGTTTTTTTAATGAAAACAGATTCATTGGGGAATGAACTTTGGAACAAACCATTTGGCGGGGCCCAGGATGACGAGGGATACGGACTGGTGATTACAGCTGATGGTGGATTTCTCATAGCCGGTGCGACATCATCATCGGGAGCCGGAAGCAGGGACGTCTTTCTGGTTAGGACAGATCCGAATGGGAATTTGCTGTGGACAAAAACACATGGAGGAATGAGTTCCGACGGAGCGAGAAGCATTGAACCGACATCAGACGGAGGTTATATCATTAGCGGCTGGAGCATGTCATACGGGGGTGTGCTGGGGAATGCTTGGTTGGTAAAAACAGATTCGGCGGGGAATATGAGTTGGCACAAGAATTTTGGTGGAAGTGATGCGGACAGAGGAATGCATGCAATACAAACTTCGGATGGGGGATGTGCGTTTACCGGTTATACGGCATCCTCGGGAGCAGGACTTGACGATATGTACTTAGTGAGGACTGATGGATCGGGGAATGAACTGTGGGTAAAAACATTTGGCGGAACAGGAAGGGATTATGGCAACTCAATACAACAGACAGCCGACGGAGGTTTTCTTATATTGGGATATACGCTTTCGTTTGGTGCAGGAAGCGAGGACTTTTTCTTGGTAAAGACAGACGCAGCCGGGAATCAACTCTGGTATAAAACTTATGGCGGTTCTGCCTCAGATGTCGGGAACTCAGTCGGAATTACAGCTGACGGAAGTTTCCTTTTGCTTGGATATACCTTGTCCTATGGGGCGGGAGTGCATGATGTCTGGTTCATTAAACTTGGAACAGTTATTCCGGTAGAGCTAACTTCGTTTATTGCTTTCGAAGAGGGGAGCGACGTTATTGTAAAATGGACTACAGCCAGCGAGACGAATAATAGGGGATTTGAAATTGAGAGAAGCAGAAAGAATATGGTTGAAAACAAATCAGCCGGGTGGAAAACAGTTGGTTTTACAGAAGGCATAGGGACTTATGCAGGGGAAACAGAATACGGCTTCAGGGATAAGAATTTACTTCCCGGCAAATATATATACCGGCTCAGGCAAATTGACTACAATGGAGAGATTGCATACAGCGAAGAGGTGGAAGTGGAAATTTCACAAGCAGGGAAACTCGCACTTTATCAAAACTATCCCAATCCATTTAATCCGGTAACCATGATAAGTTTTTCGGTCCCCGTAAAAACTTTGGTAACATTAAGCGTTTATGATCTTCTGGGTAAAGAAATTGCGGTTTTGTTAACAGAAGTAAAAGAACCGGGAGAATATGACGTGCAGTTTAATGCCGAAAAACTTGCTGCGGGTGTTTATTACTACACACTTATCTCCGGGGATGAGCGATTGACACAAAAGTTAATACTCTTAAAATAAAAGTGTGTTTCAGAATTAATAAAATTGATAAATTATGGAGCAAAAATTATTAGGTGATTCGAAAATTTACCCTTCTTCAGAAATGCTTAAGGCTATACTCGGAAGAAGTTATGCCGCATACGAAGAACTTCGCAAGGTTTTAAGTAGTGCGGAGTGGGGTCTGAACTACGAGTGGAGATACTATAACGATTACAAATCCTGGCTTTGTAAGGTTACTCGTAAAAAGAAAACAGTGTTTTGGCTTTCCGCATGGGACAAATATTTTAAAATAAGCATCTACTTTACAGAGAAAACGATAGGTGGAATTCCGTCATTACAAAGCGGGGGGGTAATTCCGAAAAAGGCGAAGGGCAAATTTGTCCCGGTAATTTATGATATTAAAACGAAGAAACAAACCAAGGAGGTAATAACCATTGCCCGCTATAAAATGAGGCTAAAATAAGAAACGCCTGATATTTTTACTCCTCTAAACGAAATCTCCAATCTGTGATACAAATCAGACCCATCGTTCTTTCCCCTTGACTTTTTTATAAATTATCTTTATGTTTGCACATCGAATAAACGAATTGCTGATTTTTTCAAAAATTTAGCGCTGTAAAAAAAATAAAAGGAGAGAAAATGAAAACCAAGCGAATTTCATTGCTTGCACTTGGTCTGCTCGCGCTTATAGTTTTGCCTTTCATTGCAGGATGCGGGGCGAAGACTAATGATATAGTTGAAGTTAGTTATGTTGAAAAGAAAGAGATTGATGGTTCAACTATGAGGGTGTACGCCTTTCAAGTAAAGAATTTTATTGATAACAGGATGATCTGGGGAGAGTTGGAAGAATTCTCGAGAATGCAAACTTATAAACCGGGAGATAATACGGTGATTTATTTTTTTGAAAAAAAAGAAGCCATTCCCGATTTAACAAAAACAGGGATCAATTTGACCGAAGAATGCAAAAAATCCTGCATTGCCGGATTCTGGAAGTATCCGGACGGGACGCAGGTTTTTACTCCATTCCCGTTCTCATAAATCAAGTAAGGAATATACACTTCTGAGTTATTAAGCATTGTTTATAGTAGTTTCCGCCACTATGCTTAATAATACCAAAGGAGGTACTAACAATCTCGAAGAGCGAATTAATCTATATGGTTTAATCCGCTCTTTTTTTTGTTTATATACCCGCTAAACAAGTACTTGGTCACTAAGTTATTATTGTGTAATTTATAAATTATTTTTTTTAATTTATATCCAATATGCGTTTATACCAGATCATAGTTATAGTCTTTATTTCAGCGGTGATAATACGAGGTCAGGGGGGAGATCATCCCGGCACATTGAACACGATTTCCATACTGATAAAGTTCTCGGGAGAGGGGGAATTTTCACAACCGAGATCGTATTTTGAAAACATGTTCAACCATCCAACAAATGCATCGCTATACACCTATTATCTTGAGGTGTCTTATGGGAAGCTAAGTACGATGACGACTATCTATCCACAGGTAGTTAATCCATCAACGAATTTAAGCTATACTTTTCCAAAGCCAAGAGGGTATTTTCAGCCGTACAGCGGCTCAAACCCGACAGGTTATAGAACAACCAGAGAAGCGAGGTTGAGGGAACATGAGATCCTGGATAGTGCGGTCAGCGCAGTTGCGGGACAGATTGATGATAGCACGAATTTTGACTTTAATAATGACGGGTACACGGATAATGTAATGTTCATTTTTAAAGGTTCTTCGGGCGCCTGGGGTGATGTTGGACTGTGGCCCCACAGCGGGGTTCTTGACAGTTATGATGTGAGAATTAACGGGACAAGAGTTTATCATTACTCCTTGCATCTTGAAACATCGGTAAACGTTTACACCTTTTGTCATGAAACTTTTCATGTGTTTGGTGCTCCGGATCTTTACAGATATTTTAACTCGGGGTCACCGGTGGGATCGTGGGATTTGATGTCGAGTGGAAGTGTACACATGCTATCCTACATGAAACATAAGTACACAAGCGGGGATTGGATAAGCGATATACCGGTAATCAGCAAATCGGGTACATATACATTAAATCCGGTTACATCCCCTGCAAACAATTGTTACCGGATAAATTCGCCATACACGGAAGATGAATTTTTTCTTCTTGAATACAGGAGAAAAACGGGTTTATTTGAAAGCGGGGTTCCGGGGAGCGGGTTAATTGTTTACAGGGTGAATACAAAGGCGGGAGATGGCAACGGAGCGGGTCCGCCGGATGAGATTTATATATTCAGATATAATGGGACACCAACAAGCTGGGGATCATCGAGTCAGGCCAACTTTTCTTCATCCATCGGACGCACAGCTATTAATGATTTCACAACGAATCCAAAGAGCTTTCTTTCTGACGGTTCTCCGGCAGGAATTAATATAAAAAATATTGGGACAGCAGGAGAGACTATAACCTTTGAGGTTAAGATTGTGGATTGTGATTTTGTGTATCCGGAAAACCTGACATCGTTTGTCGTTGGAGCCAATATTGAGTTGGAGGTAGAGGTAAGGGACACAGCAGACATTGTGGCGGTTGAATTCTACAGGGACAGCGTGTTGCTGGGATCGGCAATGGGGGTCCCCTTCAGAACCAAATGGATGACTACCAACACTTGCCTTGGAGGACATACGTTAAGGGCAAAAGCAATTAGCAGTTCAGGAGTTTATAAGGAAGACAGCCTCACGGTTTTTATTACGCAGGGGGAACCGGTGGTTTTGCTCGGAGGGATTGAGGATTCGGTGACCATCGGGATGGGAGACAGCGTGAAGATACCGGTAAGCGTGATAACTTCAGGGGCGAAAATCGAGCGGGTGGAATATTATCTTGATTATGAGTTAATACACACGCAGTTTAGTGAACCATATGAAGTGATCTGGAAAGCTGACAGTATTGATTATGGCTGGCATACATTCAGGATAGAGGCGCATGACACTTCGGGAGAAATGGACTACGCTGAAGCAGACTTTAAAGTGGTAAAATATCTGGTAAGAGAAGGATTTGAAGGAGAGTGGGTGCCCCAGGGCTGGCAGGTAAATTCTCAGGTATGGGGATGGCACTTATCGGGAAAAGGTGCGTTCGATGGGGAACAATGTGCGGCTACGAGAAACTATCATGCAATGGGAGAAGCCATACTGGAAACCCCAGAGATGCTGATTGAGGAAGAAGGGAATTTAGAATTCTACTGGCTTGACAGATCTCTTGACATTACATCACCACTTATTGCTGGTTACGATACGACTTATTGCGAAATTTTAGTAAACAGCGGGGGGTGGGTTAAATTAAGAACGCTTTCCACGGATATGGTGCAGACATATTATCAGAAAGAAAGCATAGATCTTGCTCAGTATGAGGGGCAATTGGTAAAATTCAGATGGAGGGATATTTCTGATGAAAGCCTGGAAACACAGGGAACAGCATTAGACAACATCAGAATTGTGACGATACCAAAACCTACGGGGGTAAAGTCAGGAGAGGAACAAATCCCGGTTGGATACTCACTAAGTCAGAACTATCCAAATCCGTTCAATCCAACCACGCTGATAAGGTATAGTCTGGGGGAGAGTGGGAGAATAAATTTGCGGATTTTCGACATTCTGGGAAATGAAATTGCGGTTTTGGTGGACCGAGAAGAGACTGCCGGGGCGCACGAAGTAAGTTTTGATGGGTCAAACCTGGCAAGCGGAGTCTATTTTTACAATTTACGTGCAGGGGAATTCAACGAAACGAGAAAGCTGATGCTCTTGAAGTGATATTCAGGGAAGTACGTATTCAGGGGCAACTCAGACCCAACTTAGAGGCAACTCTTCTAGAAGGGGCGGAAGGGGAGCAGAAGGGAAGGGTAAAAGAGAAAAAAGTCCGGAGGGGGTTGCAGAGAACGCTGGAAAAGAGTGAAAAAAGGGTGAAAATTTTATTTTTATGGAAAATAAGGTATTTTTGAACATTATTTGATAGAAATTGTTTTAAATTAGAAATATTATATTTACAAGGATTAAAAATGGCAATTGATAAGATAATTCCGAAAGAGATCGAGGAAATAGAGAATGAAGAGTGGCTCTATTCGCTAGACTACGTTTTGCAAAACTGGGGTCCTGAAAGAGTACTTGAAATATTAAAACAATTACAAATTAGGGCGCATAAATGGGGGGTTCAAATACCTTTTACCGCAAACACTCCCTACATAAACACCATTCCGAGAGAGAAACAACCGCCTTATCCGGGTGATCGTGAGATAGAAAGAAGAATTAAGAGCATTGTCCGGTGGAATGCAATGGCGATGGTGGTTCGGGCAAATAAAATTGAGAATGGTATAGGGGGGCACATATCTACATACGCTTCTGTAGCCACGCTTTTAGAGGTTGGTTTTAACCATTTCTTTAAAGGAAAGGGGGATGGACACGAAGGAGATCAGATATTTTTTCAGGGACACGCATCCCCGGGAATATATGCGCGGGCATTCCTTGAGGGAAGGCTTTCGGTTGAGCAGTTAAACAATTTCAGAAGAGAACTGAACCCGAAGGGAGGATTAGCTTCATATCCGCACCCCTGGCTGATGCCGAATTTCTGGGAGTTCCCGACGGTTTCTATGGGGTTGGGGCCAATAATGGCAATATATCAGGCTAGATTTAACCGGTATCTGGAAGACAGAGGACTTAAAGATACAAGCAGTTCAAGAGTATGGGCATTTTTGGGAGACGGAGAAACGGATGAGCCAGAAGCGCTTGGCGCAATAACCCTTGCATCAAGAGAAAAACTGGACAACCTGACTTTTGTAATTAACTGTAACCTGCAAAGACTTGATGGGCCGGTAAGAGGTAACGGAAAAATAATACAGGAATTAGAGGCTGCTTTCAGAGGAGCGGGATGGAATGTTATTAAGGTTATTTGGGGAAGCGATTGGGATCCGTTGCTTGAAAAAGACGTAAAGGGGAAGTTGGTTAAGCGAATGGGAGAAGTGGTTGACGGACAATACCAGAAGTATTCTGTTGAGGGGGGGGATTATATAAGGAAAGAATTTTTCGGGGTTGAACCCGATCTGCTTGAAATGGTAAACACGCTTACGGATGAGCAAATACGAAAGATGAAGCGAGGGGGACATGATCCCGAGAAAGTTTACGCAGCAATCAAACAGGCAACCGATCACAAGGGGCAGCCGACAGTTATTCTTGTAAAGACGATAAAGGGATACGGGTTGGGTGAAAGCGGAGAAGGAAAAAACATAACCCATCAGCAGAAAAAATTAAACGAAGATGAATTAAAAGAGTTCAGAACACGATTCGGAATACCAATTTCGGATGACGAGGTTGCAAAAGCACCGTTTTATAATTTGCCGGAAGATAGTGCGGAAATAAAGTATCTTAAGGAGAGAAGAGAAAAACTGGGTGGACCCGTACCGCAGAGAAAAGTTGACACAAGACCCATAAAAACTCCACCGGAAGAAATCTTTGAAGAATTCTATCAGGGGACAGAGGGACGAGAAGTTTCGACGACAATGGTTTTTGTAAGAATTCTTGCCAAACTGTTAAGGGATAAGGAAATCGGAAAACTTATAGTTCCGATAGTGCCTGATGAGGCAAGGACATTCGGAATGGAAGCAATGTTCAGACAGATAGGTATTTATTCTCATGTGGGCCAACTTTATGAGCCGGTTGATAAGGAATCATTGCTTTATTACAAAGAAGCGAGAAACGGACAGATCCTGGAGGAAGGAATAACCGAGGCGGGATCAATGTCGAGTTTCATTGCGGCGGGGACAGCATATTCAACGCACGGCATCAATATGATACCGTTCTTTATCTACTACTCTATGTTTGGACTGCAAAGAATCGGCGACTTGGTCTGGGCGGCAGCAGATATGAGAACTAAAGGATTCCTGATTGGAGGAACGGCGGGAAGAACAACACTTGCCGGGGAAGGCTTGCAGCATCAGGACGGAAACAGTCACTTGCTGGCTTATCCGGTTCCAACGCTTGTGACGTATGATCCAGCATTTGCTTATGAACTGGCAGTAATTATCAGGGATGGTATAAGGCGGATGTACGAAGAGCAGGAAAACATATTTTACTATATTACGGTTATGAACGAGAACTATCCGATGCCAACGTTACCGCAGGACACCGGACTTTCTTCGAAACAAGTGAAGGAAGGCATTCTTAAGGGGATGTACAAATTCAAGACAGTCGGAAAAATCAATGCAAAGTTGAGAGCTAATTTACTTGGAAGCGGAACTATTCTGAATGAGGTAATAAAAGCGGCAGAAATACTTAATGAGAATTACAGTGTGGCAAGTAACATTTACAGTGTAACGAGCTACAAGGAATTGAGAAGAGAAGCTTTGGAAGCAGAGAGACAGAATTTACTGAATCCGGAAAAAGAAGAGGTGATTCCTTATGTGGCCGGCATAATAGACAACGATGGCGTGATAGTGGCGGCTAGTGATTACGTAAAAACAATTCCAGACTCAATTTCAAAATGGCTACCGAAGAAACTTTATACACTTGGGACCGATGGATTCGGAAGGAGCGAGGCACGAAGAGAGCTAAGAGACTTCTTCGAAGTCGATGCAAAGCATGTTGTTATAACAACCTTATTTGCGTTATTTAAGGAAGGAAAAATAAAAGCAACTGTCCTTAATAAAGCTTTCAAGGATCTTGACATAAACCCGAACAAACTTAATCCGATGGTATCATAATCCGGGAAAGAGGAAAAAAATGAAAGAATTTAAATTACCTGAGCTAGGCGAAAATATCACCTCAGCATCTGTTTTGAAAGTTAATGTAAAATCCGGCGACTATATTGAATTAGATCAGACGGTTTTAGAGATAGAGACGGACAAAGCAACTATAGAAGTTCCGAGTACTGTAAGCGGTAAAATTGTTGAGGTGTTGATTAATGAGGGAGACAAAGCAGAGGTGGGGGCTGTGTTGATAAAAGTGGAAGAGTCCGGAAGCAATTCAGAGACTGCTACCACGGTAATTACTCCGCTGGCGACGGAACCACAAAAACAAACAGAAGAGAATAAAGAAGATTTAACTCAAGAGAAGGAAGCTGCGTCAGGAAGGGTAGATTTCATACTGCCGGAACTTGGAGAAAATATTTCGGCAGCTGATATTCTAAAACTTCTGGTTAATGTGGGAGACTTTATTGAAAAAGAACAAAGTGTTCTGGAAATTGAAACTGACAAAGCAACGATAGAAGTCCCCAGCACGGTAACCGGTAAAGTTACAGAGATATTTGTAAAAGAGGGTGAAAAAGCGAAAGTCGGGAGTGTAATACTCCAAGTTGAAGGGACAGGAAAAACCACAACTAAGACCGAGATACCGAAGCGGCCTAGTATACCTCTTGAAGAAACAAAAAAAGTAGAGAAACCGGTTCAGCCAGTTGCAGAAAACAAACCGATAGTAATTGCTGACTCGCAACCGCCAATATCAAAGAACGCAGCACCAGCAGCCCCTTCGGTGAGAAGACTTGCAAGAGAAATTGGTGTTGATATCAACCGGGTGCCGGGAAGCGGGCCTGGAGGGAGGATATCTTTAGATGACGTTAAGGCATACTCCAAGAAACTGCACAAGGCAACAAGATCTGCACAGTTAGGTGGATCGGAAGTTCTTGCGGGGGGAAGAGTTGGAATGGGGTACCTGCCATTGCCGGACTTCACGAAGTTTGGAAATGTTGATGTTAAACCAATGAGCAATATCAGAATTAAAACGGCTGATCATCTGAGTTATGCCTGGCAGATAATTCCACACGTCACACAATTTGATAAGGCGGATGTGACAGATCTTGAGGAGTGGAGGAAACAATATTCGGCTTACTTTGAAATTAAAAAATCCAAATTGACCGTAACCGCGATGCTGGTTAAGATAATAACATCAGCGCTTAAAGTCTTTCCGCAATTCAACTCCAGTATTGATATGGAGAAGAAAGAAATTATTTACAAGAATTATTATAACGTTGGAATAGCAGTTGACACAGAGCATGGTTTGATGGTACCGGTGATTAAGAATACTGACAAACTTAACATTTTCGAGATCTCTCAGGAGTTAACCACAATAGCGGAGAAAGCGAGAAACAGAAAAGTTTCACTTGATGACTTGCAGGGAGGGTGCATAACGATTACCAATCTCGGAGGAATTGGCGGCAACGGATTTACGCCAATAGTCAATTCACCTGAAGTGGCAATACTCGGAGTCTCCCGAAGTTCTTACGAGCAGGTTTATATTAACGGCAAGTTTGAAACCAGATTAATGCTGCCTTTATCGCTTTCGTATGATCACCGAATAATAGACGGTGCAGACGGTATAAGATTTTTAAGGTGGATTATTGAGGCGCTACAAAACCCCATGAAGGTCTTGATAGAAGGATAGAGACAAATAACAATTAAGAAAAAACAAAATGGATAAAATAAATTTAGTAGTTATAGGTGCAGGACCCGGTGGATATGCAGCAGCATTTTTTGCGGCTGATTTGGGAATGAATGTTACGCTTGTTGACGCAGAAAAAAATCCGGGGGGAGTATGTCTTTACAGAGGCTGCATTCCTTCGAAGGCATTGTTGCATATAGCCAAATTATTGAACGAGGTAAAGGAAGCAAAAGAATGGGGGATTGAATTTGGCGAACCCAAAATCGATTTAGATAAACTTAGAGACTTTAAGAATAAAGTTGTCGGGAAATTAACAGGCGGGCTTGGAGTGTTATCAAAGCAGAGAAAAATAAATTTTATACAAGGCCGTGCTTCTTTTGTTAATTCAGCCTCAATCATGGTAGAGAAAGCAGATGGCACAAAAGAAGAGATAAAATTTGACAAGGCAATTATAGCTACCGGATCAGTGATAGCAACTATTCCCTCTCTTGTAGTTAACAGTCCAAGATTGCTTAATTCAACATCCGCTTTGGATTTGCCTGCAATACCAAAGTCGTTGCTGGTTGTCGGGGGAGGTTATATAGGACTGGAACTTGGTTCTGTATATGCGGCACTTGGAACGAAAGTATCGGTTGTTGAGGTGCTGGACGGACTTCTTCCGGGGGCGGACAGGGATATGGTGATGTTCCTTCAGAAGAAGTTGCAAGGTTCGTTTGAAAGAATAATGTTGCAATCCAAAGTGATAGAAATTAAAGAAGTGGAAGACGGGCTTGCAGTCAAGATAGAATCCAAGAATGGGTCAACGGAGGAAATAATTTACGATTATGTACTAATGTCTATCGGAAGAAAACCGGAAACCCGAGGACTTGGGCTTGAGAATACTAAAGTCATGATAAATGAACGGGGTTGGATTGTGGCAGATGAAACCTTAAAGACAAGTGATCCGAACATATATGCGATCGGTGATATTGTGGGAGAACCGATGCTTGCGCACAAAGCCTCGCATGAAGGAAGGGTAGCCGTTGAGTCAATCGCAGGACACAAGGTTGCGTTTGAACCCAAAGCCATTCCGGCAGTAGTGTTTACGGATCCGGAGATTGCCTGGGCGGGGATGACAGAAAATCAAGCAAAGCAGAAAGGGATAAAATACGAAGTGGCGAAATTCCCATGGGCGGCAAGCGGAAGGGCGACAACTCTGGACAGAAGCGATGGAGTTACAAAAATAATAGTTGAGCCGGATACCGAAAGAATTTTAGGGGTTGGGATTTGCGGACCCGGAGCAGGAGAATTGATAGCAGAAGGAACATTAGCTATCGAAATGGGGGCCAATCTTACAGATTTAAAACTCACTATTCATCCGCATCCAACATTGAGCGAAACATTGATGGAGGCGGCGGAAGTGTTTTTCGGTCACTGCACACATCTTTACAGACCAAAGAAAACATAAATATTTTTTATTAAATATAAAGGCAAAAGAGATGGCAACAAAAAAAGCTTATGTAAAGCAAATTAAGGGAATCAGTTTTGCGGGGAAGACAGACTCAAATCATTGGATAACAATGGACGGGCCGGAAGAACTCGGCGGAAGCAATGCCGGAGTGCGTCCAAAAGAATTACTACTCCTTGGCCTTGGGGGCTGTACAGGTAGTGACGTGGTAAGTATTCTTAAAAAGAAACGGGTTCCGCTGGAAGATTTTGAAATTAACATTACCGCAGATACACAGGAGGAGCATCCTCAGGTATTTACTAAGATCCATGTAGAGTATGTTCTTTACGGAAAAGATTTACCCGTGGCAGATATAGAAAGAGCAATTGATCTCTCACAAAATAAATATTGCAGCGTAACAAAGATGCTTGAGAAAGCTGCGGTTGTAACCCATTCTTACAGGTTGGAGGCAGGCAAGTAAGATGTGGAAAACGGTTTTTCTCTGGATCCTTGCCATTATCTTAACAGTAGCTTCTGCATATTATCAAAGACTGACAGGACCCACATATCCTATTGAGGAGAGTAAAACACTAGGGACAACCAGTTTTACGTATAAACTGGAAAGAAGTCACTCCACTTCATCCGATTATTTAGTAACAATTCCAACCAATAATCCGACTCTTGAAGGAATACTAAGTTGGAAGAGATTCAAGACAAACGACGACTGGAATGTTGTTAAAATGGAATATGTGGCGGGTAATCTTACCGGAGTTCTTCCGAAACAACCATCCGCAGGCAAACTTGAGTACAGAGTCAGACTAACTTACAACAATAAAGAGTTAGCTCTTAACAATGGTGAATCGATAGTGATACGTTTCAAGGGGGATGTTCCAGCATGGATACTTATTCCCCATATTATAACTATTTTTCTCGCAATGCTCTTTTCTTTGCGCACTGGATTTGAGGCTTTTAGAAAGAACAGCAGATTAAAGAACAAAACGGCGGTCACTTTTGTGACCCTGGTTATCGGCGGGCTTATATTCGGACCATTAACACAGTTGTATGCATTTGGAGCTCTGTGGACGGGTTTCCCGTTCGGGTATGATCTTACGGACAACAAAACATTGATTGCGTTTGTTTTCTGGTTGTTTGCATTGATCGCGGTAATAAGGGAAAAAAAAGAGAGATTGTTCGTGGGTATAGCTGCCGTAGTTACTTTGGTGATTTTTCTGATTCCGCACAGTCTTCTGGGTTCAGAATTAGATTACAACAAACATGACAGAGAAAATAACAGGATCGAAAATATAGAGACAAAATAATAATATTTATAATTTATATTCAACAAATAATCGGAGATGGCAATGTCTAATCAGGTAATCGGGCACGTAGAAATACCGGTAACAAATTTTGATAAAAGCGTTAAATTCTATAACGCTGTTTTCGGGTGGGAACTAAAACCGTTCGGAAACGGATACTATTTACACAATAGTCACAGGGGAATGACAGTCGGATTAAGAAAGGTTGATGCGGTAGACAAAGGGAACTGCACGATTTTTCACATAAGCGTTGAAGATATTGACGCGACATTAAAAGTGGTTAAAAAGCAAAAGGGGACAGTGCAAAGGGCAAAAACAATAATTCCAGTATATGGCTATTACGCCCTTATAAGTGATCCCGATGGTAATACAATCGGGGTTTACCAGGGTAATTATTAAATACGGAATCAAACCGGGGTATAAGATTCCGACGAGTTTTTGCTTATTATTTATCCTTTGGGAGAGAAATGAAAACACACCACAAACTTAACAAAGCTAAAGCGTCCGGTATCCTGCGTCTTCTCTTTTTCCTTTTGCTAATAATCGGATGGCAGAAGGTCTATCCGCAGGACTCCACATATCAAAAAATCATGCGAATGATCGATTCGGTGTCCACAGACAGTCTTGTTAAGCACATAAAAGTTCTTGAAAATGCAGGCGGACACACTAGCAGAGTTAATTTTACACCGGGAAATGATTCTGCCGCAAACTATATACTTAAAACATTTCAGGAAATGCCACATCTCAGTTCCGTAACCACAGACACATTTTTTATAACCAGTGCGGTTGCTCCATACAATACAAAGCCAATGTTCAACTTTGAGGCAACGATACAGGGGAAATACAATCCTGATAAGATATTCATAATTGGAGCGCACTATGACTGCTCAGGAAGTAGAATGGGGAGTCAGGTTTGGCAGTCTCAGTGGAATACTATGAAGGTGCCGGGAGCAGATGATAATGCGACAGGGGTTGCGGCGTTATTCGAGATTGCAAGAATACTATCAGATCCGGCAAACGGTTTCAACAATGCATACACAGTAAAATTTGTTGCATTTGGCGCAGAGGAATCGGGTCCTGCATATTCCGGGGCGCATCACGGCAGTATCAGTTATGCAAAGAAATGCAAGTTGAATAACCAGCAAATACAAGGAATGGTGTCGGTAGACATGATAGGATTTAATGAAAATCATGACTATCAGGCTATAGTATCCAACACAACCTCGCAATATTTTGCACAGAAGTTTTATGAAGCAAACACACTTTTTAACACGGGATTAATACTTAACTCTCCGCCATTTGTAAATGCAACCTACAGTGATCATGCGTCCTTTTGGGATGAGGGATACAAGGCAATTCTGCTGATTGAAAACGCCCCCCCCTGGAACAGCAATAATTATTATATAGCCAATCCGTTTTATCATACAACCAGCGACTCATTTCACACATTAAACATGCCGCTGGTAACTAAAGTAACAAAGTGGGTTCTTGGAACTATGGCGGCGTTTTCATCACCACTTACCAACACAGACGATGTAACCCCTGCACCAAGTGAATGTGTGCTATACCAGAACTACCCAAATCCCTTCAATTCATCGACCATTGTCGGTTATCAGATACCAGGTAAAGCAGTAATATCGTTAAAAGTCTACGATATACTTGGAAAAGAGGTGGCGGTTTTGTTCGAAGGAGAGCAGGAAGACGGCAGACATGAATTGTTATTTGATGCTTCCGGGCTGGCAACAGGCATATATTATTTAAAACTAACGGCAGACAGTTTTACCTCCGTAAAAAAAATGATATTTCTAAAGTAATGAATAACCATAATATTTATGGATAAAAAGGAATTATTAAAAAAAGAAGATCAGTTTGGAAAACGAATAAACAAGTTCCAAAAACTGATGCAATACAAAGTGAGGGATATTCTTCTTGTATCGAGTATGTACGACAACTATCTGTTTGAGGAAGACGGGAGGTTGTATGAATTGATCCGTGAGGAATATCAGGTGTTAAATCTGAGTCATGCTCCGGAGATTACTGCCGTAACCACCGCATACGATGCACTTGAACTGCTTGCCGGGGAAAGAAGTTTTGACCTGATAATAACCACTCTTCACATAGAGGACATGCACGTTCTTAAATTTGCCCAAATGATAAGAGAAACGGGGATAAACACACCGATAATTCTATTGGCATACGACAATCTGGAACGCAAAGAAATTGTAACCAACTACGACACATCAATTTTTGACAGAATATTTATTTGGCAGGGTGATTACAAGTTGCTTATAGGTATGGTTAAGTATCTCGAAGATAAATTAAACGTTGAACATGATACTAAAGTAGCTGGCGTACAATCAATAATTTTAGTTGAGGATAATGTTAAATTCTATTCATCATATTTACCGCTTGTCTATACTGAGATTCTCAAGCAATCACAGCGTTTGATATCCGAGGGGGTGAACCTTACTCACAGATATCTGCGAATGAGAGCCAGACCAAAGATTTTACTTTGCACAAACTACGAAGAGGCATGGGACTGCTTTGAAAAGTATAAGGATTACATTTTGGGAATCATTACCGATGTAAATTTTAGCAGGAACAAAGTAAAGGACCCCGAGGCGGGATTAAAATTTGCAGCGGCGGTGAAACAAGAAGTGACCGATATTCCAATTTTGCTTCAATCGAGTCAGGCTGTCTATGCAAATAAGGCGAAAGAGTTAGGAGGATCATTTGTCCTGAAAGGATCGCCAAGATTACTGCACGAGTTGAGAGATTTTATGCTTTCTAAATTCGGTTTCGGAGACTTCATATTCCAGCTTTCTGATGGGAATGTTGTAGGTATTGCAAGTAATTTAAATCAGCTGGAAGACGAACTTCAAAGGGTGCCCGAGGAAAGCATACTTTATCATTCGGAAAGAAATGATTTTTCAAGATGGCTTAAAGCAAGAACAGAATTCTGGCTTGCGCACAAGTTAAGACCAAGAAAAGTATCCGACTTCAATTCGGTAAAAGAATTGAGAAATCTGTTAATAAATTCGCTCAGAGAGTACAAACTGCTTCGTCAAAGAGGAGTTGTTACAGATTTCATAAAAGAGTCGTTTGACGCCAATAACAGTTTTGCTCGGATTGGAGGGGGGACGCTTGGGGGAAAAGCCCGGGGTCTTGGATTCACCAATCACCTGCTTGCAAACTTCGACATCAGAGATAAAATTCCCGGAGTGGAAATATTCGTTCCATCAGCGGTTGTGGTGGCTACGGATGTCTTTGATCAATTTATGGAGGACAATAATCTTTTCAACTTCGCAATGAACGAACCGGATGATGAAAAGATAATCAGAAGATTTCTTGAAGCGGAATATTTCCCTATCGAGATAATTGCCAAACTTAAAGAATTTCTGGAAATAAACCATATTCCGCTTGCCGTCAGATCATCAAGTTTACTGGAAGATTCACAGTTTCAACCGTTTGCGGGAGTGTATCAGACATATATGATCCCGAACAGCAATGAAAATATAGAAATTCGATTGCAGGAACTTCTAAATACTATCAAGTGCGTGTATGCTTCAACTTTCTTTCGAAGTGCAAAAGATTATATGAAAGCTACTAATTATCGGCTTGAAGAAGAGAAGATGGCGGTAATAATACAGCGATTAATAGGGGCATATCATGGCAGAAGTTTTTACCCCGACTTCTCAGGAGTGGCTAAATCTTATAATTTTTATCCGGTTTCTCCGCAAAAGTCATCTGATGGGATAGTCCATGTAGCACTTGGACTGGGGAAGATAGTTGTTGAAGGGGGGAATACAGTTCGTTTTTGTCCGAAGTATCCAAAACATTTACTGCAATTCTTCTCAACCAAAGAAACAATCAAAAATGCTCAGCAAGAGTTTTATGCATTAGACCCGGATGAATCGTATGATTTAAATAAGCACCTCACACCCGACACGTTAATAAAGTCATATCCTTTGGACAAGGCAGAAAAGGATGGGACACTTTTTTACAGTGGTTCAACATATTCATCAGAAAACGATGCGGTTTACGACGGATTATCACGCGAGGGCAGAAGGGTTGTTACTTTTGCGCCGATATTAAAGCAGAAAGTCTTTCCGCTTCCCGAGGTGCTTGATATGCTGCTCGATCTGGGAAGCTGGGGAATGGGTACGCATATCGAAATGGAATTTGCGGTAAACATGAATGTGCCACACAAGGAACCCAAACAATTTGCAATATTACAAATGAGGCCGCTAGTTATAGGACTGGAAAGCGAATCGATAAGTATAAGCGATTATGAACCCGAGGAAGTTGTATGTTCAAGCAATCAGGTACTTGGGAACGGGGCTAGGAAGGATATTACTGATGTTGTTTTTGTGGATATAAATAAATATGACCGAAGTAAAAGCAAGGAAGTAGCCGCAGAAGTCAGTAGGCTAAACGCAAAACTTGTAAACGAGAAGAAGCCATATATATTAATGGGAGTAGGGCGATGGGGAAGTTTTGATCCATGGCTTGGAATTCCCGTTACTTGGGATCAGATTAGCGGGGCAGGGGTAATTGTTGAATCCGGCTTCAAGGACTTCATAGTTTCACCTTCGCAGGGTTCTCATTTTTTTCAGAACATAACATCGTTCAGAGTGGGATATTTTACCGTTAATAGTCTTGCAAAATCGGGCACATTAGATTGGGATTGGTTGAATAAACAAACCGCTTATGAAGAACTTGAGTACACAAAGCATTTGCGATTCTCCTCCCCGCTTACGGTAAAAATAAACGGGAGGGAAAATCTTGGGGTTATCCTAAAACCGGAATAAGGGACTGTTAAGAACCAAAGGAAGCTTCAGCCGCTTCTGTGGTATCGTATAATTCAAAGATCGCTGTAAACCCGGCAATTTCAAACACTTCCTTAATATGTCTTTTCAGGTTAGCAAGTTTTATTTTTCCATCCTTTGCTTTCACCTTTTTTGCTCCGACCAGAAGAACACGAAGACCCGCACTGCTTATATAATCAAGTTCCGCACAATCGATTATAAAATTATAATTATCATCGTCTATTAACCTAAGCAACTTGTCCTCAAGGTTGGGCGAAGTGACCGAATCAAGTTTCCCTTTAAGAGAGAGAAAAGTTATTTCCCCCCTTTTATTCGCATTTATTTCCATTTAGCTTTCCTTTATAGTTTTTAATTTCTTTTTTAGAGTAAGGACGTTCTTATCTTCACGGCGCTCGTAGTGAAGTTCATCCATAAGTTTTTTAACCAGATGTATCCCGAGACCACCGATTTGTTTTTCCTCCAGAGGGAGATCAAGATCAACCTCCTTTTTCTCGAGGGGATTAAATTTAACTCCATCATCAACTAATCTTATAATAACAAACTTGGAATCATCCTCCCCCTCAAGCCACAAATCAACCGTGATCAGATGAGAATCATTATCGTTATATCCATAAGAAATGATATTAGTAAGAAGTTCATCCAGAGAAAGTTCAATCGCATTCTCCACATCAAAGGAGAGAGGGATATTCGAAGAGCACTCTTCGATGATGGAAATCACCCTTGCAATTTCCTTCAGATCATTAGTGATCTGAAGCGATGCAACTTGTGTCATTCGGGGTTCCGATATTTAATGGAAAGAATAGTAATATCATCCGACTGGGGAACACCAGTTGAATAAAATTCCACATCTTTATTCACAGCATCAACAACATCTTTTAGATCCTTGCCGCAAAGTTGTTTCAATAGTTCAACAAGTCTTTCCTCGGAATAGAGATCATCTGCGGCATTAAACGCTTCGGTTACCCCATCCGTAAACATAAAAATAGATTCCCCGGGTTCAAGTTTCACCGAATTGCTTTTAAACTCATAATCTTCAAGCGCGCCAAGAACAATGCCGCCGGTTTTTTCTATTTCACTGATTTCACCATTGGTCCTCATTAGGTAAGGGGGATTGTGTCCCGCATTGCTGTATTCCACAACCCCGGTTCGGATATTCAGGATTGCATAAAAAACCGTAACGAACATTGACGAAACACTCTCATTACAAAGCAGGTTATTAACGTACGACATACATTCACCTGCTCCAATCCCTTTAAGAGCAGTGGCGCGGATGAGAGTGCGGCTCACGGCCATGAAGATAGCCGCCGGCACACCTTTTCCGGAAACATCGCCGATAACAAAACCCAGCCGATCTTTGTCAATCATAAAGAAATCATAGAAATCACCCCCCACTTCCTTGGCCGCATTCATACTTGCGTAGATGTCAAACTCCTTTATATCCGGAAAAGGAGGAAATGTTTTCGGAAGAATTGCAAGCTGGATATTTCTTGCCACGCTAAGATCGTGTTGAATGGAGAGCAGCAGGTCATGTTCTTTAAGCGCCTGTTTTAATATGGACAGTTGCTCGATTGTTTTATTAATCGTCATCTCCATGTCGTTAAAGTCGACTGGTTTGGTAAGGAAGTCAAATGCCCCGCGGTTCATTGCGGTTCTTATATTGTCCATATCGCCATAGGCTGAAACCATAACCGTTTTAATGGTCGGTTTTTTCAGCTCATTAATTTTTGAAAGGAGAGTAAGCCCATCCATTTCCGGCATGTTAATATCGCTAAGGACAAGAGAAATATCCGGATGTTCAAGCAGCTTGGCAAGGGCTTCCAGTCCATTGCGTGCAAATACAAAATCATACTCTCCGGCTCTTATCTGTCTTCTGAATTTTTGTTTTATCAAAGATTCCAGATCGGGTTCATCATCCACGACCATAATTTTTTCGGGCATTTCTACTCCATCATTAAATTGTTGTTAGCATTATTAAACTCATGCATTGCTGCTTTAAGTTCCTCAAAGTCAATTGGTTTGGTAAGATACTTGTCAGCACCGTATTCCATTGCCAGGCGATGTTTGTTTTCATCGTCATAAGCGGTTATCATAAAAACAGTAAGCCGGGGGATCTCGGCTTTCAGAATTTTAAGCAGCTCAAGACCGTTCATGCCGGGCATATTAATGTCAGAAAGAATCAGAACGAGCTCTGGACGGTGAAGACCCTTGATATATTCAATGGCTTCCTCTGCCGAATGGACAAAGTAAAATTCAGCCTGTTCGGCGTTTATCTCCTTTTTAAACTTTTGTTTAAACAGCGAGACAATATCAATTTCGTCATCAACAACAAGTACCTTCATTTTACCATCCTTAAAGATTTTTAGGAATTGTAATTATAAACTCGGCGAATTCCCCCTCTGTAGATTCAACCCTTAGCTCTCCGCGGTGCTCCTGTACAACAATATCGAAACTCAGAGAAAGCCCCAGTCCGGTACCCTTGCCTGTGGGTTTCGTAGTAAAGAATGGGTTAAAAATTTTATCAAGGTTTTCTTTTGAGATACCTTTCCCGTTATCACGGATTCGTATTTCTGCTTTATTGCCAAGATCTTTGGTGGAAACCTTAACAACCGGATCAAAGGAATCGCCTCTTTCTTTTTTCTTTTCATGTGTAGAATAACAGGCGTTGTTAACGGTATTAAGAAACACCCGGCTTATGTTCTGCGGAACAACATTTATAGGGGCAAGCGAGTTGTCGTAATCAGATTCAAGTTTGATATTAAAGCTTGTATCTTGAGCTCGCATACCGTGATAAGCTAGACTTACATATTCCGCAAGCAAGGCGTTGATATCAGTCTTTTGCATTTCACCCGATTTCCCTCGTGAGTGAAGTAGCATACCCTTAACAATGCTGTCTGCTCTGCGTCCGTGTTCATTAATTTTCTTACAATTTTGATTAAGATCACCGACTATTTCAATTAGATATTCATAGTCTTCCTTTTTAAAACGCTGGACCTGTTTTTCGATTTCCTCTTTTATCTCATCAGTAAGCCCCACGCTCAGGTCGGCAAAGTTGTTAATAAAATTAAGCGGATTTTTAATTTCATGGGCAATACCTGCAGTAAGCTGTCCAAGAGATGCCATCTTTTCAGCTTGAATAAGTTGAGCCTGCGTATCCTTAAGTTCTTTGTTAGCTTTGCGGATTTCTTCATACGAAGCCGCATTCGAGATCGCAATTGCAACATAGTTCGCAAGGTTGCTGAAAATATCAAAATCTTGCCGGCTATATGCATTTTTCTTAAAACTTTGAGCTGAAATAACCCCGATCAATCTGTCCTCAACTACCAACGGGAGATATATTAAAGAAGATATATACTCGCCTGCTTTCGGAGCAGCTCTGAAGGGAACGTATTTAATAAACTCGATGTCAACATCATTCATAAAAACTGGTTTCTTATGTCGTGCGCACCAAACAGGGAAGCGGTTTTTCTCTTTCATCGATACAGAAAAAAGATCCAGACTTTGGGATTTCTCCATCGAGAGAATACAGTCAAGGCGCTCTTCCTTTTCATTATTTATCATAATAATAAATACCGATGCATCTAACAGGGAATTAACTGCGGAGTAAACAATTTCCCTGATGTCAGATATTTTAAGCGTGGAAGTAATTTTTCTTCCCAGTTCGCTTAAGGTTTTAATATTGTTGAACGACTTATCAAGTTCTTCATTTTTTTCTTTAAGTTCAACCGTTCTCTCCTCAACCTTGTCCTCCAGGTTCTGGCTATATTCTTCCAGTTTAATATTGGATTCCTTCAGATTTTCTGAAGTAACTCGGAGATCGTTGATTGTTTTGGAAAGCCGGTCCCTCATATTCCTAAAAGCACCGGACAGAGTGGCAATCTCGTCTTTATACTTAACGGGCGGAATATGCGCTTCGAAATTACCCATCGTCAAATCAACTGCAGCATTAGTCAAACCGGCAAGCGGTTTAGTTATTGATTTAGAAATGAGCACTATAATTAACAGAATAACCAAAGTACCGGAAAGACCAAAAAGAAATACATTCATAAAGAGATTATTAACGTCTGCCATCATTTCATCAACCGGATAAACAACGCCAAGCGACCATCCGTTAACTTTGATTGGAGCATAGGAAAGCCAGCTCTTTTTGCCCGTTGCAACATTGGTGTACTCAACCTCGGCAAAACTCTCTTTCCCTCGAATCATCTGTCTTCCCACTTCTCGCAGAACCGCAAAGTTATTCTCTTCGGCAAGACTGAAAATAGACTCGTTCATTATCATGGATTTAATCGGATGGGTAACAATTTTCCCGGTTTTGGAAATCAGGTATGCGTAACCCGTTTTATAGATTTTAATAGATGAGACAATTTCGTGCAGCCATTCCAGGGATATATCCGCAGTAAGCACACCAATAAAGGTTTTCGCTCCGTTTCTCTCCGTAAAAACAGGACAGGAATAAGTTGCCATCAGAATATTGCCCCCCCCTTCATCAAAATAAGGTTCTGTCCAATAAGGGGCTCCCAATTCCTTGGTTATCTGATACCAGTCCATGATAAAATAATTATATTCTGCATTCCCCAGGTACATCAGCTTTACATCATCACCGGACTTATAGAAATAAGGTGAGAAATAGAAAGAATCCTTTTTAACATAGTAAGGTTCAAAAGCTAAAGCCATCCCAAAAACCTCGGAATTGTTTTTTACCATAACCTGCATCAGTTGCATTGCTTCTTCAATACTGAGATCGTGATGCATTATAACCTCGGCAAGATTTGAGGGGATCTTTTGAACTGATAAAAGCACGGCTTCAATTTGGCTTACTGTTTGACGTGTTAGATTCTCCGCATTTGCTGTGATGTTTTTCTTTATGATGGTTGCAGAAGAATTATACATATAGGTATAAATAACGGCGAGTACAAGCGTAATTGACAAGAAAATCAGAATTGCCATTCTGAAAGCAAGTCCCCGGTTCCTTAATGGATTCTTCATGGCTGTTTCCCCTCCGGATTTTTGTAAAAAGAAGTATAAGGAGGAGTGTCTTTAATAAGTCCGTTTTCCCGCAGTACGTCTCCTACAAAATTATAATCCTTTTCACTGAGTATAGTATTTATCTGCTTGTTTTTGCCGAGCATTAGATCCTTAAACCGGTTAAGCATCCATCGCTGGTGGGCAAAATTATAAGGCACCTTTGCCTTGCGCATATGTTTTTGAACCACAGCAATAGTTTCGTTCATATTATTAAAAGCGTATAGCCATCCCTCGAGAGTTGCCTTCACAAATGAATCGCACAGATCTTTATTTTTGTTAAAGAAGTCCTCCGAAACATAAAGCCCCTCTTCGGGAAAATTCAAACCATAATCGGCAAAAAAGAAAGCGACTAGTTCATCCTCATTGTATCCGCTGTTAATAATCGAATGGAATTCGTTATACCACATTGCGCATGTAATCTGTACACCATCCATCAGGAATAGATTGATTGAACTTGCCTGCGGAACGACCTTGACGTTCAGGCCATACTTTTTAAAGAAAGCATTAGGTTGAAGTACAAAATCCCCCCCCCAAAGACTCACCTTAAGTCCGTCCATATCCTTTGGCTCTCGGATACCGGAAGATTTTTTAGCCACAAGCATAAGTGCGGATTTATTGATCATTTGGGCAATATTAATAATCTTTACCCCCGCGGCTTTCAACTGGATTGCGTTTGTTAGCCAAAGCGAGGCGATATCCGCTTCTCCTTTTTTAATCACTTCAGATGAGGGTTTATTCGGTCCTCCGTGTATGAATTCAAGGTCAATACCGTATTTCTTATATATGCCTTTTTCCATAGCCATATAATAACCGGAAAATTGAGCTTGTGGAAGCCAATGGGAAATAAATGAAACCTTGCGGAGTTCACCGGAACTCCCCGGCGATGAGGCGATGAGGAGATTGAAAAAAAACAACAGGAGTACAAACGTTCTCATAAATCTTATATTTTTTTACTGTAAATAATCAAAACCAATAAATCTTAATATAAACATCTAAAAATAATTGAAACAAAGAGAAAAACCAATAAAAAAACTTAATATATTCCAATATAAAAGGTTTTAGATGCTCCTCTTATCCTCATTCAAATTCACAATAACCTTCTGATCGGAGCAGATACTGGTCTCAAGTTGAATAGTGGGGTGATTAATTCCAAAGCGTTTCTCAAGCCGGAGCCCGATTTCCATAACAATACTATGCTTGTCACTAATCAAACCATCATCCACAACAATGTGGGCACTGAGCGCACGAAACCTGGAAGAAAGACTCCATATATGCAGGTGATGAACACTACAAACCCCATTGATTGATTTGATTTCATTCACAACATCATTCACATTGATTCCTTTAGGAGTACCTTCCGTAAGTATATTAACCGTTTCCAGAATAATATCCCAGGCAGACTTGATAACGAACGAGCCAATGGCAATTGAAATAAGGGGATCGAGAAAGAACCACTCGAAAAAGTAAATTAGTCCCCCCGCAACAATAACCGCAAGGGAATTCAAGGCATCCGTAACAAGGTGCAAATATGCGCTTTTAATGTTCAAATCCTTATGAGCATCATGCTTGAGCAATAGAGAAGAAATAAAATTCACAACAAACCCAATCCCGGCAATAATCATTATCCAGAGACCCGGAAGAGGGGAGGGGGTTGAAATTCGGTCGATTGCCTCATAAATTATATATCCCCCTACAACCACAAGCGAAACTGAATTTACTAAAGCCACAAGAATTTCAATTCGTAGATAACCAAAAGTCTTTTTGTGGTTCGAATCCCAACCCATAATCCTGGATGCTATATAACTTAGTATAAGCGCAAACACATCGCTTATATTATGAAGAGCATCGGAAATAAGCGCAAGACTGTTAATTAAAATACCGGCAAGAAACTCTGCAATCGAAATAAACGAATTAAGCAGAATAGCAATGGCAAGATTTCGGTTTGAGGAAACTTTTGAATTGTGATAATGCATAAACTATCCTGTCAATCCGTTTTTCCTGACTCCTTATTTCTAAGCATATCCAGCAAAATATTAACCTCTGAAAGCTTTGCCTCAATGGAATTAAATAACTCCTGGTCAGAATTTTTATTCTGTCGTGCTTGATTATTCTGAGCCACTATATTCATCCTGTTAACAATAATTCCGATAAAGAGGTTTAGAATAACCATTGCACCCACTAAAATAAAGGTAACAAAATAAATAACCGCTATTACCGGCTGTGGATTCGATACCCGTTGAATCCCGGGTAAATTATAATATCCGAACAGGTCGCTTCCGTACATCTGAATCTTTAGTAGCTCTGGCCAGTCTTCCCCCGTAACAACCTGAAACAGCGTCAGGAACGAGGTCTGAAGATTGCCGAAGTGAATAGGATCATTCGAACTGAATAGAATAACTCCCACAACACCATAAACATAAAAAAGAATTAGCATTAGAATAGAAACATAAGCCATTGATGGGAGACTGTCGATAAGTGTTTCAACAAGGACTTTGAGTGATGGAAAACGACTGAAAATCGTGAAAATCCGAAACACACGCGCAAGTCTGAAAATACGAAGGATCAGAACGGCGTTCGCAGTATTATCGTTTGATTGAAGAACAAAGGGGATAATGCTGGCAACTATGATAAAAAAATCAAATAAATTCCATCCGCTCTTGAAATAATTAAAAGGTTTAGGTGAATGAGCATAAATACTTATGATTACTTCCAGGGAGAAAAAGAGTATAACAGTAAGTTCAAAGAAGTGGAAGAAAGAGAAATATCGGGTATGAAGTTCGGTGTCCGTTTCAAATCCAATGACAACCGAAGAAAGGATTATAACCCAAACTACAAGTGTATCAAACCAGTTTCTTTCATGGTCGCGTATTTTATCTAATAAATTATTCATGATTTCCGGAAAATAAATTAATATCACCACAAATTTAACACAATAGGGGAAAACATGAAATTAGCAAACGAGAATCATTTGCCCGTTTGCATGGTTTTTTTTAATTTACGTTTATGAATAATTTAATTCTCAATACCTCTTTGGGCGGGCTTAGTGCTTAATTATATCTGGACTTTTCTGATATTCCTCGGTCTTGCAGCTGCCATCTCTACTGATGTGGCAAATAAGTTCAGCGACCGACACCGTAATGGAAAATCCGTTGAACTGATTGCATTCTTTCCCAACCAACCGGCAATCAAATCCGGCGATCTGCTCAGCTTTCAAGCCGTAATGTCCGCACAATTTTATAACAAAACATACGGCGATTCGATTACCGGGGACATCAGGTTCTCTGTTAAAACAAAATATTTGCCGAATCAATGGACTTCAGCAGTTTTGCTAATCCCGGAGAATGCTCCTCTTGTTATTAAGGAAATTGCGAAATCAACGGGAGAGGATAATGATATTGTCGCAAAACTTTCATATGTGCCCGGTGGAATAACTGGGATAAATGTTGTTTTCGAAGAGGTGAATTATTATAAAATGAAAGAAGTTACAAATAGTGCTCTTGGATATGCGGATACTGCGGTTACTATTGCTATAGGACTTATTGGTATTATGGCAATGTGGTTGGGAATTATGAAAATTGCGGAAGAGAGCGGAGTGATCAATTCGTTTGCTCGGTTACTCAGACCAGTAACCAGGTTTCTTTTTCCGGATGTCCCTCATGATCATCCGGCTATCGGCTCGATTGTTATGAATCTTGCCGCAACAATACTCGGTCTGGGCAATGCAGCCACACCCTTGGGGATTAAAGCGATGGAGGACTTAAATTCTCTTAATCCTGATAAGGGGGTTGCAACAAACGCAATGTGTACTTTTCTTGTCCTTAATACTGCCTCCTTTGCGCTTATGCCCACTACTGCTATCGCACTTCGCGCAGCAGCCGGAAGTCCCAAACCGGCAATCATTATCGGAACTACAATGTTCGGTTCTTTTATTGCAACGATGGTGGGGATTATAGCGGTAAAGGTGTTTGAAAAATTTTCCGGCAATAAAGAAACACCCGGAAATGAAATAAAAAACAAACTGCGCGTAAAAAAAATCATCATCCCGGTAGCCGCAATAGCCTCTTTTCTGGTTTTGTATCTTATAGGATTTTTCCGGTTGTTAGGCTCCCTTTTTTCGTTTATGAGTTTTGATTTTCTCCGGACGGGTATCGAAATTATCTCAACTCTGGCAATTCCTTCAATGATCGTCGGGTTTGTGGCACTTGGTTTCTGGAAAAAAGTAAAAGTGTACGAAACTTTTATTGAAGGGGCTAAAGAGGGATTCAATGTCGCGGTTATGATTATTCCTTATCTCGTGGCTATACTAATGGCAATCGGGATTTTCAGGAGTGGCGGGGCAATGAATTGGCTTGTTCAAATTCTTGCTCCGGTTACGGATCTTATCGGTATGCCGGCCGAAGCCCTTCCCATGGCTCTGATGAGACCCCTTTCAGGCAGTGGCTCGCTTGGAATTATGGCGGAGATTATTGCAGTCCATGGTCCCGATTCCTTTATTGGAATTCTTGTATCCACTATGTATGGCAGTACAGAAACCACTTTTTTTGTCCTTGCGGTTTACTTTGGGGCAGTAAATGTTAAAAATACAAGGCACGCCCTTCCTGCCGGATTGATCTCTGATCTTGCCGGATTGCTTGCAGCACTTTTGATTGTCAGACTCCTTTACCCTGCCGGGCTTTAGTTCAAAAAACTTTATAAATGTAAATCTCAAAGTAACCATTGAGATATATATTTCCTGATAATTCCGTATTTTTGTATGTTATTTTATAATTTTTAGAGAAATCACCGAAATGTCAGAAATTCCAAAAGCGTATAATCCCTCATTAATCGAGGATAAATGGTATAAAATATGGCTGGATAATAATATTTTCCATTCAGAAGTTGATAAGAGTAAAGAACCCTTCACCATAGTAATTCCCCCGCCTAATATTACCGGCAGTCTTACAATGGGGCATATTCTTAATAATGCCCTTCAGGATATACTTATCCGGATGAAGCGAATGCAGGGCTTTAATGCCTGCTGGGTACCTGGCACCGATCACGCTTCAATAGCCACCGAAACCAAGGTCATGAAACACCTTAAGGAAAATGGAATTGACAAACATGCTATCGGAAGGGACGAATTCCTTAAATATTGCCGCGATTGGAAAGACAAATACGGCGGAATTATTATTCAACAACTAAAGAAACTCGGTGTTAGCTGTGACTGGGAACGTGAACGCTTTACTCTGGATGACGACTATTACCGCGAGGTTATCTCCGCTTTTGTTAATTTGTATCAGGAGGGGAAAATATATAAGGGATACCGCTTGGTTAATTGGGATCCCGCTAGCAAGTCCGCTATCTCAGATGAGGAGGTGATTTATAAAGCCTCGAACGGAAAACTCTGGTATTTGCGCTATCCCCTGAAGGATTCGGATAAATACCTTGTGGTTGCAACTACCCGTCCGGAAACAATGCTGGGGGACACTGCCGTTGCAGTTAATCCTCACGACGAACGCTATAAAAAATATATTGGAATGAAAGTAATTCTTCCCCTTGCCAACAGGGAAATTCCTGTTATTGCAGATCATTATGTTGATAAAGAATTTGGTACCGGCGTGGTTAAAGTTACCCCCGCTCACGATTTTAATGATTACGATATGGGCCGGCGCCACAATCTCGAGATGATAAATATTTTCAGACCCGACGCGGTTACAAATGATAATGTTCCGGAATCATACAGAAATCTTGACAGATATGAAGCACGCAAACAGGTGGTTGCGGATCTTGAAGCTGCCACTTTGATGGACAAAATAGAGGACTACCAGAATAATGTCGGTTATTCAGACCGCGGTGGAGTTCCAATCGAGCCTTACCTTTCGGAACAGTGGTTTATGAAAATGGACGAACTGGCTAAACCGGCTCTGGATGTGGTGCTCGAAGGGAAAATTAATTTCCACCCCGCCCACTGGACAAAAACTTATGAACACTGGATGGGGAATATCAGAGATTGGTGCATTAGCAGACAACTATGGTGGGGACACCGCATACCCGTTTGGTATTGTGATGACAAAACAACCAGACTTTGTAAAAATCCCATTGTTTCCGTTGAACCCGTTGAAACTTGTCCTCATTGCGGGTCTAAAAATCTTTACCAGGATGCGGATGTACTTGATACATGGGCTTCAAGCTGGCTTTGGGCACACGGAGTCTTTAGAACAAAAGAGGAGAAAAATTATTATCATCCCACCAGCGTTCTTATTACCGCTCCCGATATTATCTTTTTCTGGGTTGCAAGAATGATTATGGCAGGTCTTCATTTTGAAAAGGCTATTCCGTTCAGGGATGTCTATTTCACAAGTATCATCAGGGATATTCAGGGAAGAAAAATGAGCAAGTCTCTCGGCAATTCTCCCGATCCTCTTAAAGTGATAGAGGACTACGGGGCAGACGCACTCCGTTTCACCGTTATCTACCTTGCTCCCCTTGGACAGGACGTCCTTTTCAGCGAGGATAAGTGTGAAATAGGTAGAAACTTCGCCAACAAAATCTGGAATGCGGGGAGATTTCTCTTGATGAATGCCGGGACTGTTAAAATAGATCAAACTGCCGAAAATCTCCACCTTGACTTTGTTGATAGCTGGATCGAATCACGGTTTAATACTTCGCTGAAACAGTTCATCAACTCGATGGATAAATTTGAAATCAACAATGCTATAAAAATCATTTACTCGCTTGTATGGAATGATTTCTGTGATTGGTACATAGAACTGATAAAAAACCGACTCTATTCAGGAAGCGATGAGGTTAAAAGTGCTGTACTTACCCGCGCTCTGAATATTTTTGAACGACTCCTTAAGTTGGTTCACCCCTTCATGCCTTTTATTTCGGAAGAACTTTGGCATCTTGCTGGCGACAGGGATCAAAACTCATCAATTTCCACCGATCCCTTCCCCTCTGTTGAACTGGAAAGAATTAACGAGGAAGCAGAAGAAGAAATGCAATTTATAATGGATATCATTACCTCCATAAGAAACATCCGTGGCGAAATGAATATCCCCCCTTCCAGACAGCTTGATATCAGACTAAAGACTTCGAAGGATATTGGAAAAAGAATTGACTATGTTAAAAAACTGGTGAAAGCAAACACTATTGAAGTTGCCCCGGTTCTTGAAAAGTTTTCCGCCTCCGCTTCAGCCGTAATTAAGGATTGTGAAATATTTGTATCTCTGGAAGGATTGATTGACTATGAACTCGAGAAAAGCAGGATCCTTAAGGAAATAGAAAAAATCGGGAATTCGCTGGAAGGAGTAGGAAAAAAACTTTCCAATCAGAATTTTGTGGCAAACGCACCTCCTGATATCGTTGCCAGGGAAAGACAAAAACAAAGTGATTGGGAAATTAAACTCGAAAAGTTGAAACAATCTCTCAATGAAATAACTGGAAATTAGTATCGGGTATCATCGGTGATACTCGAAAGAATGTAATTTTTACAAGGTTGTAAATAAATGCTTAAAAGAATAAATGTATTGATTTTCTTTCTTTCTTTAATACTGTCTGCTCAACCAATCAACTGGAGCGATATTACCCAGCAGTATGCTCTTCCAACCGGAGTAAAACTCTTCGCCGGCACACGCGAAAATCCTAAACTTAAGGTTTGGTATTTTGACGTTGATTTTAATTCTCCAAATGTAGCAATAAAACCATATCTCACTCCCATCGGCAAAGAGGGGCTGATTCCTTTTATCCAAAGATTCTCAGCTATTGGTGGTATTAACGGCGGCTTCTTTGATCCTGCTGGCAATACATCCTATTCGGCACTCGTTACTCCGGGAGTGCTTCATGCAAAGAATATTCAAAGCGTTGTAAGGGAGGGCAAAACTTATCTCCTAACCCGAAGCTTTTTCGGATTTAACGACACACGCGAAGTCACTATTGACTGGATATATCATTTTGGTAATCGTCCTGTGGATATTTATAGATATAACGCCCCCACGCAAAATGCTCAGGGAACTCCTGCTCCCAGTCCAAGTCCAACCACGGGCAAACCTTACTTTGAACTGCTTGCCGGTATTGGAGGCGGACCCACGCTGGTAAAAAACTCACAGGTAAATATCACTTACACCGAAGAGGTCTTCTGGGGTTCGGGTGTTGGACTTGCTAATGGCGATCCGCGGACAGCAGTTGGTTTTACTTCCGGTAATCACATAATAATGCTGGTGGCGGATGGAAGGCAACCGGGGATTAGTGAGGGTCTGAGTCTAACGGAGCTCGCCCAGGTCATGGTCAGTCTTGGTTGTGTTGAGGCAATGAATCTGGATGGCGGAGGCTCTTCTCAGTTAGGTGTGGGGAATTCTTTGATAAATAAACCCGAAGGGGGCACTTATCAGCGTCCCATTCCTACTATGCTTGCAATAGTCAAATCCGATTCAATTCCTCTTTTACCGCCGGTCTTTTATAATAAAAAAATTGATACCGAAGAGTCCGGCTGCACTGTCACGGGAAACTGGCAGAACTCTAACATCAGCGGATTTTGGGGCTCTTCCCCTGCAATTTATTCTAATAGCGGCGACGGATCTGCCACGGTGACTTACCAACTGAATCTTCCTAAAATGGGGACATATGATATCTTTGCTTGGTGGACAGCCGCTTCAAATCGTGCGTCAAACACTCCCTTTTATGTTTACCATAAAAATGGTGCGGATACCCTCCGCCTTAATCAGAGCATTAACGGAACTATGTGGAATAAAATTGGTACCTTTGTGTTTAACGGGACTGAGATGGATAAGATTGTTGTATCAAACTTCGCCGAAACTGGTAAAGTCGTAATTGCCGACGGTATAAGAATACTCTCGGGTGACTCCACCCTGACTGATATCAAACCGGATCTGTTCCAATCGCGGTCTTTCAGGCTCCACCAGAATTATCCTAATCCCTTTAATCCCAATTCGGTGATCAGATACAATTTGCTCGCAAAGAGCAAAGTCAATTTAGGAGTATATGACCTTCTTGGCAGAGAGATTGCAAAACTTGTGAATGAGGAACAGGAAGCTGGGGAATATGAAGAAATATTTGACGGCAGCAAACTGTCAAGTGGAGTCTATCTTTGCCGTATCATCGCAGGTGATTTTGTAAATACGATAAAAATGATGCTGGTTAAGTAGCTGATCCCGCCCAATAATTAACATAGGATAGTTCGGGATTTCGCCATGGACTCAATAAGTTTATTGGTTTATTCTGCCATGCAGGCTGTTGCAATGAAGACCATTTGAATTTTCTCTGTGGTCTAAGAGGGTGTTTCCGACGAAGTCGGACTCTGTGATCGCCGTTTATCCCGATATATCGGGATGTTAAACCTTAAAAACTCGCCTAAATTTATGCTTTTAAAAATATTGTACTCAATATTTTCCCCCTATCTTTAAGTATTTTCTGGTTCTGCAACACCCTGCGGGGGGATTCTGCCCTCAGTCTTCCCCCCTTAGATTCTGGAACCGTCCGGATTCAGCCTCTTTTCTCCCTTCCCTTCTGCCCCCCTTCCGAACCTTCATCCTTAAAAGAAAAACGCTGTTTTTAGCCCATTTTCGCACTTTGACAAAATATACACAATTTTGACATTTTATACATAAAGCCCCTATAACTTGCCTCTGCCTTGCCTTTAACTTGCCTTAAATTTTCCCCTTATAACTTCTGTCCTCCGTCTTCTGTTTTCCGTCCCCCGGGTAAACCCTTCAACAACTCAAAACCTCACCTGTCCCGCTTACGTAAACAAAATCAATATTTCCAACCTTCGACTTTCCCCCGTTTCAGGCGAAAGACATTTTGTAAGAAATCCTAAAATTATTCTTATATTAACAAACAGGAATTTGTTTTACAGTTTGAGTTTAATAGATTGTAAGAAAACAAATATTACTTTATAAACTGAAACAAAATCTTATTAAAAGCCGTCACTAAACAATAGAGTTAATTATAAAGTCAAAACATTAATTGGAGTTATAATGATTCGGTTAACAGTTGTTATTATATGTTTGCTTATTCGGATATCCAACACGCAAAACAACAATTATTTTCAGAAAGCAGAGCATATTCCATTAGCAGTCATAAACTGGGGAGGGTACCTAAGCTATGACTATAAAATGATAGACTCAATGGGGGCAGATGCACTGGTAGTATCAGACTTAACGCCTGCGTTGTACGATCACATAAAAAACGGAGCCCCAAATCTTAAGCTTATTCCATATACAACTGGGACATTAACAAATGACCTTATATGCCAGTATTCGGAAGGAATGTATAATGAATGGGGTGTAGTAGACGATAGTATTGAAGGGAAATATCAGTTTGGAAATGACCTAAGCAAAATTGAAATAAGTGGAGATACAGTAAAAACAAAAACCAATGCAGGGATGGGAGAGATTATCTACGGACCCGGTGAATGGTTTACTCCTCAATTCACCCGGAAGTCATTTTTCAGGGGTTATCCGCAGCAAAGCAAATTTTTACTTGGTGATCCGGGTTATAGAACGATAGAGTATAATTGTGACTTTAAATTAAAAATAGGGAGGGACCCATATTATCAGCAGGATACTCTTGTCCCGGTGGAGGATAATAAAACTGTTGTTTGCACACTAAGGGTGGGTTACAGGGGTGAGGGAGGAGGTGACTTTATCCCGGTAGAGGAAAAAACGCTTTTGATGGAAAATTTCAGAGAGTACGATGAATGGAGTGATTTTTCATTTGATAGTTCTTACACCTGGATAAATACTCAAACAACCGAAAAAGAAGTTTTCATTGGCAATACGGAAGCAACAAGAGACTATCAGTTGAGAACAGAAATTCAGATAAAATTTTCCGGTTATCAATACGTCAATCTATATGTCTGCAAAATCGTAAATTATGACTTGGATAGGGGGAAATCGTTAATGACAACCACAAATTTTAATAATAATATCAAGTACATAACAGAAAACATAAAACCAGATAGCAGCGGATATATATATACTAACGGAAGTTATGACAGCACAGTAATAAGCTGGTATGCAGTAGACGAGCCCGGATCATTTGATAATTTTGCGGTAATAAAAAAGATAGACTCTCTGATGAATGCAGCCTCGAACGGAAAAAGGAGGCTGTATATAACTCATGCGGGTATATTCAATGGTGCCGTAGGTAATAATATTAAAGTACATAAAGCATTATTAGAGAGGACGGGAGGAGCATTTTATCCCACATTACAGAACTATATAATGGAATCACCTTATCAGTCTCTAAACCAGGGTATAACGAGTCCTCCCTATCGTTCGTTAGACACATGTAACTGGGCAAATATTGCCCACTTCATAGTCAATATAGAGCAATTCGCCAAATATGATTCAATCAACGGATATACAAAACCATTCGGATTAATGCTTCAGACAGGGAAATGGGATTCGATATTATTAAGATCCCCAACAATTCCGCAGTTTCTCTATATGGCCAATATGGGTCTTATGTACGGAGCAAAGTTATTGGCATTAAACAATTATTTCCATTCAGACGAGAATCCGGATTTGACTTCATTATATAATTTAAGCACATCGGTTTATTCCGGTCTGTGGAAAACAACAAGGGATACACTGTCTCCCCGGTTAAAAGGATTACTCGGGAAAACCTTGAAAAATCTATATCAATCAGGTCAGATAACAGGAATAGATGCGAAAAACAGCGGATCTTATACAGTTAATAGCGGAAAAGTCTTATACATAAAGACACAAGATAACTCAACTGCGAAATGTTCATTGGATGTTGGATTTTTTACCGGCACTACCCCCAATGATGCTAAAGATTATTTTTATCTGGTTAACAGGCATTATAGTGAAATAAATAATATAGAGATCGGTTTTAAATCATTAAACAATTATAACAACTGGACACTAAAGAACTATGTTGACAGCTCGGCGACGACGATCGTTAAAGATGCAAATAATCGTGGTATTCACAATGACACAATTTTACCGGGAGACGGGATGCTTTACAGTTTGGCTCCAACAGTAAAGTACGGGGGAGAAATCGACAGCAACGAGACACTAACCTCAGAAACACTCACCGAAAACGACCTGACAATAAATTCGGGAAAAACCTTAACGGTCGTGGGAACGTATAACTGTTATAAGAATATTATGGTAAACTCAGGTGGCAAATTGGACTTAAGACCGGGCTCGACATTGAATTTCTATAACGGAGCCAAACTGATAGTGAATGGCTCACTTATAGCCAAAGGAAAGAACTATAACGATAGTCTTATTACAATAGACTTCCAGAGCCCTGATGCTACAAGCCTGAACAGTGTTCAACTTAATCCGGGAAGTATAGACACGATAAGCTATTGTTTAATACAAAATGGTTACTATGGAATAAAGGCGGATTCCGTGGAAGCGCATATTTCCGATAATGAAATAACAGATTGTGTGGACGGAATATATGTAACCGACAGCGGGTATATGGTTAACGAGAGTGAAGGAATGAGAATTGATAATAATAATATTCACAAGAATGCAGAAAACGGGATAAGTTTGTCCAACTCATTTCCGCTGATCCAGGGAAACATAATAACCCGGAACTCAACCGGGATCTATTGTGAAGATAACTCCGGCCCATTGCTGTGTAATCTGTATGATGTGGGATTAAATAATATATTAGAAAATGACAATGGTTTATACAGTTATGATTCATCACCGTTATTAGGATCCGAGGCATCAGAATTCTACGGATATAACGCAGTGGTAGGATATAAGGGAGCAGAGAACGAAGTATTCGCAATGGGTGGGAGCTATATAATTGGAGAGAACTGCTGGTGGGGGGAATATCCACCGGAAAAGAGTCATTTTTATAAGGATAGCACAAGTTCATTCGACTACGATCCGGCTTTAGATTATAATCCGGTTGGGGGAAGTAGTAAGGTCAAGCAGGAAGAAGATGTAACGATAGACCCGGAAAGCAATATTCAGAGAACTGAGGGAAACCCCGGACTAACAACAAAAGATAAATACGCATCTGCAATAAAGAAGTTCGTTACCGGGGACAAAATA
>JAAYVN010000082.1 GCA_012517155.1 Ignavibacteriales bacterium
ATGATAAAAAAGAGGGGTAAAAAGTAGCAGGGTTGAAGAAAAGGGAAAATATTCTATTTATAGTTATCAAAAGATTATGATGAGTTCGAATCGAATTCAGTACGTATTCAGTACGTATTCACCACGTATTCACCACGTATTCAGTACGTATTCAGTACGTATTCAGTACGTATTCACTACGTATTCACATCGAAGGAAGAGGGGTGAAAGGGGGTGATAATAGGTGAAAAGGGATTTATTTATCTTAATGATTACAGGTTCCGAAGGAGGGTGTGGAGCAGAATGATGAATATTCCAGTGTAAATCAGCCAGTTTGGGGTGGGAATTTTGGGAATCCGGTGTTTTGAGAATAAAACAAGGGTATTGTAGAGTGTTAAGTAGATGACCAAAGGTATTGCAATTATTAACAGGATATTAGATTTGATGGCAAGAAGGAAATGGCCGTGTAAAAAGAGGTGAGTTCCTCTAATACCCCCACAACCAGGGCAGTCCAGACCTGTAAGAGAGTGAAACCAACAAGGGAGAAAAAGGTCGTATTGAAAGGGGTCAATGAAGAAAATGATAAAAAACGAAGCGGTTACAAATATTAAAAATGTAACCGCTGAAAACTTATCCCTGTTTATAGAATTATCCCTGTGGAGGTTGTTGGTATGGAGGCTGCGGATACTGAGGAGTTTGCGGGGCAGCTGCAGGTCCAACGTACTGTATGTTGCTGCTGAAGGCGATAATCGGGAGGAAAATTATTCCTAAAAGAAGAATGCCGATACCGAATGCAGCATCCTTACCAAAAGATTTTGCCAAGTCAAAGCAAAGAATAACTCCAATTACGATGTTAACGCATGGAATAAGCATAAGCAGAATCCACCATAAAGGTCTTCCAACTACTTCGAGAAGGACAATCATATTGTAAATTGGAATAATAGCAGCCCAACCGGGTTTGTTAGCTTTAGCAAATATTTTCCACATGGTGATGATCATAAATATTGCTACGGCGAGATATACGACGAGCATTATGCCCATTGCAGCAAAAATGCCTTCTTCAGCACCTTCGAAAGAGGTGCCATATTCGAACTCCTGCAGATAAGAAAGTATAATTGAGAACATAATAATCCTCCAAATAAATGATTAATAATTTGAGAGAAGAAGTAATAAACAAAAATAGTAAAATAACTTTAAATAGCAAGGAGTAAATCTTGAAAAAATGAATTCGGGAAGAGGGAAAATGATTACGAGGGTTGTTATTCCGATACAGACTCTACAACAGTATCGATTTCCCAGGTTGTGTTGTAATAATGCGGAGAGAAGCGTATCATACCTTCGCGAAGGGAACAAATAATATTCCGGTTGCTGAGATTATCAAATACTTTCTTTGGGTTTTGGGGTTTTATGGTGACGATACCGGAGAGGTTATCTGGAGTGCAGTTATGGAGCACAGGTTCAATTCCTTTTTCCCGAAGTTTAGTCATTAAATAGGTTGTGTTGTTAAGGATTTGGGATTCTATATTGTCCAGACCTAAACTCAGGAAGAGACCGAGTGCTTCATCGAGGCCGTGAACCCCGATTATGCTGATTGTGCCGTTTTGAAAAGCATCAGCTGATTTCTTGAGAACCAAGTCGTAATTCAGAAGAGTCCAAGGGTTTTCGACAGAAGTCCAACCGACGAATTTGTGGGAGAGGGAGTCCTGGAGAATTTCGGAGATATAAACAAAAGCAAGACCCTGCAAGCCCATAAGCCATTTTTGGGTTCCGCATGCGAGGAAATCAATATTGCATTTCTGAACATCGAGGCGAAGTGCGCCGAGTTCCTGAATGGCGTCCACCGAGAAGATGATGTTATTTTTTTTGCAAATTTCGCCAATCATTTCAAGGTCAGCACGATAGCCGCTGAGGAACTGGACGGAGCTGATTGAAATGAGTTTAGTGGTTGGTTTAATAGCAGATATGATATCCTCAGAGCGGACAATACCATTGCGAGATTTAACAAAATCTATTTCCACCCCTTGTGCCCGAAGGTTCAAGAAGGGATAGACATTTGAGGGGAATTCGATATCGTTCAGGATTATTCTATCGCCATGCTCCCATTTAATTCCCTGAGCTATAATGTTTAAGCCATTAGAGGTATTGTCGAGGAAGGCAATACGGTCGGGGAGGGTGTTAATCATTTTTCCTATTTTGGACTTGGCACTCAGTATGGTTTTTTCCGTATTGTCATAATCCTCTATGTGGGTGAGGCTACGCTCGAGGAGGTAATCATTAATTCTCTTAATTATGAGGGAGGAAAAGGGACTAATAGCGGCATGATTGAAGTAAATTTTGCCGGTTTGAAGATAGGGATAGTAGGTTCGTACGATATCTAAGTTAATCATGTTCCAGAAATATTATTAATAATAATATGAAATATACAAAAATATGAGGAAGAAATAATGGTTAATTAAAGGGGTGGAGTTATATTTAAAACCGGTTTTTTAATTTTTTGGTTGAACGGAGAAGGAAATGAAAATATATACAAAAGAAGAATTAAATAATTATAGTCAATCTTTGACATATGATGATATAAGTTTAGTGCCTACTGAGGTAAGCAGGATAAAATCGAGGAGTGAGGCATCGACGAACAGTGAGTTTCTGGGGATTAAATTATCTGTACCGGTAGTTTCGAGTCCGATGGATTCTGTAACAGGGATTGAGATGGCACAGGAATTAAGTAATCTTGGATGTTTAGGGATTCTGAACAGATTCGATTCTTCTTTGGAAGAAGTGTTGAGAGGACGGGTATCCGGGGGGATTAAAGCGGTATCAATTGGTTTGACGACGGAGGATGATTTAATTGATAAACTTGTGGAGAAGGGATTTATACTTTGCATAGATACAGCAAATGCGAATAATCACGAGGTACTGAAAAAAACAGAAAGTGTAAAGAAGAAGTATAATATTCCGTTAATTGTTGGGAACATAGCGAGCGGGGCAACGCTGCATCAATTGGAGGATGCGGGAGCTGATGCGGTAAGGGTAGGAATTGGTTCAGGCAGTGTTTGCTCGACCTCGATACAGACGGGAATCGGGATAGGGCAAGTATCTTCAATTTTAGATGTACTTTTCACAAGGGATGAGAAAAAACTAAAGATAAAAATTATTGCTGATGGTGGTATTAAGAGTGCGGGGGATGTTGCGAAGGCGATGGCGCTGGGTTCGGATGCGGTTATGCTGGGGAGGATGCTTGCCGGTACGAAGGAGACACCGGGAGAGGTAATCAAGTATACCGGTCAGTTGTATAAAAAGTACAGAGGTTCTGCATCCTATGCAGTGAAGATGAAGAATGAATTTATTGAGGGGGAGGAAACTATGATAGGATATAAGGGGGCGGTTAAGAATGTGGTTAACAGTATTTCGGATGGTTTAAAATCGGCAATGAGTTATATGAATTGTTACAATCTTGAGGAGCTAAGCAGTAAAAACAGTTTTGCTGTGCTCAGTAATTATTCGTATCTGGAGCGACTGCCAAAAGCGTAGATAATCAAAAGAGGGGGAAAAATTAGTGTTTGAAATCCAGTAGTTTTTATTTTTTAAGCCGGATAAGGAAGACAGTACCTTGTTCAGGGAGACTGGATTTAACAAATATTTTACCTTTGTGGTATTCTTCGATAATTCGTTTAGACAAGCTTAATCCAAGTCCCCAACCGCGACGCTTAGTGCTATAACCAGGGCGGAATATATCCTTTTTTCGATTCCGTTCAATTCCCTTGCCATTATCAGTGACTTCAATTTCAACAAATTTTTTATTTTCCCTGAAGACGATATCAATTTTGCCATTGTTATTATCTATAGCATCGAGGGCATTTTTTATAAGGTTCTCAATCACCCAGTCGAAGAGTTCAAGATTGATATTAGCCATTAAATCCTTATTGCCTGAGAGATTGAGGTCAACTTTTTTGCCTGTTTGTGGTATTCTTCGAGTAAAGTACTCCAAGACTATAGTAAGAGTTGAGTGAAGATTAACAGGTTTAAGTTCAGGTTTAGAACCGATTTTGGAAAACCTGTAAGTAATCCGATTAAGTTTCTCAACGTCATTAGTGATTTCATCGGCAGCATCGAGAACCTTATCCGGGTCATTATAGTTAAGCCGAAGGATTTCAATCCATCCAAGAAGACTTGAGAGGGGAGTGCCGAACTGGTGGGCAGTTTCCTTAGCCATTCCAACCCAGATATTACTTTGTTCACTCCGTTTGATTTGGCTGAATCCAATGTATCCGATAATTATGAACAAAGCGCCGATAATTATCAGAAGGTAGGGATAGTATTTGAGCTGATAAATAAGTTCGGAATCTCCGTAATGGATTTTTGTAAGGATTAATGTATCCACACCGAAAACGTACTTGACATTAATCGGGGAGTTTGTTTCGTCCATCTCGATGATTTTAGAGCCAAGGAAAACGCGGAGAGCAGAATCAGAAAGGGTTGAATCAAAACGCACGTTCCGAATGTCGGTTTTGTTTTCAAGATTGACATTGTTATGGGCGTCAGTAAGAATCATCGGAAAATCAATAGGTTTAATAATATTTTCGAAAAGGAAAGTAAGATCGGAAGTTTCCTCAGAGGCGTTAGCGACATACTCAAGTCCATTAGCGAAAAGCTGTGCGACTTCCCGTTCTCTTTGCTGAAGTTTTGAAACAAGAGAGTTAGTATAGAGGAGAGTTCCGGCACCGATAGCAAGGGCAATAATGAGTAAAAAAACTTTTATATTAACAGATGCGGGGCCGCCGGACATTTTCATTCGGAGTACTCCTCGTAGAACTGTTCAATCGCGTTGAATAAAGATTTCACAATTTTATTTTGAAAATCGTCATCGGAGAGGAGGCGTTCCTGTTCGGGAAGAGACATAAACAACGGTTCCACGAGGACGGAAACAGATTCGGGAATGCGGCACATGTAGAGATTATCCCAATAAAAGCCGAAGTCACGAATTTGCAGATCGTTGATCAAGTGCTTATAAATCAGTTCAGCCAGGGGTTTGCCCTGAGGATAATAATAGTATGCAGAAGTGCCGTTATGAATTAAAGGATTCACGCCCTGAGGTAGTGCATTATTATGAAGACTAACGGAGATTTCGGGTGAGAAAGAATTAACCCGAGTTTTTCTCTGGCGCAGGGGGAGATCCGAACCATCGTGAGTAAGAAATACATTAGCACCTGCATCCTGAAGCAAGGTACGAAGTTTACGAGCGATGGAGAGGTTAATATCTTTTTCTTTAATTCCCCGAGGTCCAACTGCACCCAGATCATTAGTGTGTCCAGGATCAAGAACGATTCTACGACCCTTAAGTTGATTACTCCAGAACAGAAAAGATGAGTTACGTTTAGCAGGTTTATTAATTTTCAGGGAGAAAGTTGAGTTAGAATAAACGGGAGTATAGCCCCAGTGTGTCTTTTGAGTCAGGAATATTTTAATCTGAAGAACACGATCGGAAGGTTGATGCCAAGTAACTTCGCGAACGAAATCAGATGAACGGAAATAATTAATATAGTCAATAGAAGAAGTTACGTTGTAGAAGAGAACTTCCAACATTTGAGGTGAAGAATGCTGAATTATTTTATAAGGGACACGATCAGAGAAACCAAATTCAACCAGTGCATTCTTTTCTGTTTCTGAAACCCTAATTACCTGAATATCCGCATGGGGAGAGGGAGTGCCCTGAGGGAGAATGGAAACGGAATTTTGATTAATAAAGAGAGAGTTGGAAGAACCAAGTTTAACCCGGTAGTTATCGCCGATTTTCTGGACGATTTCGAGATTAATATCACCGTCAAGAAAGAGAAAGTAACCTGCATCAGGACCGTATCTTGCGATTATTTTATTCGGTTCATCAATTGTCCGAGCAACAATAGGAAGAGAGGAGTCGAAAGTAGTTATTTTGCCTGAAGCAGTTTTTTTAATTTCAGGGAAACCTGATTTCTGAAGAGTGAAGGTTATCTGAGCATCTTTAAGAGGTTTGGTAATCCGGATAGATGAGCGGTAAATACCTGAGATTTCGCGATTCAGACCTTTGAAACCATCACCAAAAATGGCATCTCCCAGAATATAATCTTTTTTAAGGGAAGACTCAAGCATAGGGAAAGTCCCATTCAATCCATCAATAGAAAATGAAACGAGTGATCGGGGGGAAGCACGAAGTTCAAGGTCAATCATGTCACCAATTTGAAGGGAGATATTTTTTGATGGTGAAATAGGATAATCGAAATCGAGAGTGAGTGAGTCCGGAGAAAGGTCAGGATACTGTATTTTGACTTTATAAATCTTTTCCAGCGTATAGGACTTATTATCAACTGAAGCCTCAAAAACAAATTTGCCTTTAGCAGAACCATTTTCCTCGAATAAGATAACCGGGGAATAAGAGATAAATGCGCCATCTTCCTCAATAATAGCATCTGTATTATTAACTTTCAGGGAAGCATTCTGAAGATTGATATTACCTAGGATGAAAATATTTTTTCCATTTATTAAAAGGACTTCATTTGCCAGAGGATAAATGATATTAATTTTGAATTCAACTTCATTATCCGGAACTGCCGGAGTGAAAAGGGCAAAAATAAGAAGCGAGAGATAAAGATAACTATAATTTTTCATTGCTTTATTACGATTAATTAACAAAGAAAGTCTGATGTCTTTTGGGTCCAACCGAAACAATAGAAACCGGAGTATCGATTTCCCGGGAAATGAAAGAGAGGAAATCTTTTGTTTTTGAGGGGAGGTCATTATAAGAAGTAATATTTTTAGTAGAGCAATTCCAACCGTCAAGAGTAACATAAACAGGTGTAACGAGGGAAAGGCGTTCGACGTCGGTAGGGAAGGATTTAAATCTTTTTCCATTAATTTCATAAGCCACGCAGACTTTGATTTTATCAAATTCATCCAAGACATCGAGTTTAGTAATGGCAACCGAATTGTATCCATTAATCAAAGCGGAATAGTTGAGAAGAAAAGCATCGAACCAGCCACATCTACGAGGTCTTCCGGTTGTGGCACCAAACTCAGACCCGATTTTTCGTAATTTTTCACCATCCTCATCGAGAAGTTCAGTAGGGAAAGGACCTTCACCTACACGAGTAGTATATGCTTTAACAATGCCCATGATGTCGGTAATTTTATTTGGTGGTAATCCGGTTCCAGTGCAAGCACCGCCTACAGTAGGATTGGAGGAAGTTACAAAGGGGTAGGTGCCATGGTCAACATCAAGGAGAGCACCCTGAGCTCCCTCGAGGAGGATGGATTTACCATCTTTTACTGCTTGAGCTAAAAGGAGGGGAATATCTTTAATAAAGGGATCTATTTTCCGGTCGAATTCCAGATATTGTTCCACAATTTCATTCACATTCAATTCAGAATGGTCGTAAACTTTTTTAAGAATAATATTTTTTTCTTCAATATTTGCGCGTAGTTTTGCTTCAAAGACTTTTCGATCCAGTAAGTCAACAATCCTAATCCCTTTCCGAGAGACTTTGTCGATATAAGAAGGGCCAATTCCACGACCGGTTGTTCCAATTTTTTTACCAGTAGACTCAGAGAGAGAATCGAGGAGTTTATGATAAGGCATAATAAGGTGAGCATTCTGGCTAATAAAGAGTCTTCCGTGAACATCGATATTGCTTTTGGAGAGGAGTTCTATTTCGTTCATAAGTGCAACAGGGTCAATAACCACGCCATTGCCGATTGCGCAGACGACATCCGGGCGAAGAATGCCAGAGGGGATAAGATGGAGTATATATTTTTTATCGTCGAATTCGACGGTATGGCCAGCATTTGCGCCGCCCTGGTACCTAGCAACGACCTGGTAATTCGAGCTAAGGAGATCAACAATTTTCCCTTTGCCTTCATCTCCCCACTGACTTCCGACAAGAATGGTTACACTCATAAAAACTCCACAAATTATTAATTAAACGACCTGAGATGAAAAGAAATGCATCTGACAGGCAATACCTAAAAACAAATTAGGAATTATCCCAAAGGGGATTAATTCCTAAAAACTGAAAAAGAAAAACAGCGGGGTATTACCAGACAAATGATAATACCCCGAAAGAAAAGTTGTTTAGACTATTTCGTAAATGATTTTATGGCTTCTTCAATTGTGTCGTAGGTTTCAAAGATTGTAATAAGTTTAGTAATCATAAGAAGACTTTGAATTTTCTCAGCAACACAAGCGAGTTTAAGCATTCCACCCTCTTTTTTAACAGTAGTCAGACCACTGATCATCATACCGAGCCCGGAACTGTTCATAAATTTGACTTCCGAAAGATCAAGAATAAGATTCTTTTTACCTTCGGAGATGAGTTTTTTGAGAGAATCGCTAAATTCAATTGCTTCAGGACCTCCCATAACGTTTCCCTTAAGTTCAAGGATAACGGCTTCGTATCTCTCAACTATTTTTATTTTCATTTAGAACTCCATAAAAGTTATTGATTAAACAAATTAAAATCATTGGATGAATAATTCATAAGAACAGGAGGAGTATGAATCATCCGAAAAAATTTCAAATAATGAAATTAAATATAACAGATTTCATAAAACATAAAAAGAATTTTTAGCAAAATCGGAAGGAGTAAAACAATAAGAATAGTAATGGTATAAATAAAAAAAAGGGCAGTTTTGAGGGGGTAGTAAGAAGTAATGCAGAAAAGGTTATTATATTAGACAAACGGATTTTATATTATTCAAGCGGTAGTTAAAACCGGAACATTTTCGGGTAAAAACCGTCCAAATAACAAAACCGAGGTAATATTTGAAGACTCAAAACATTTTAATGCTTGACGATGATTTTGCGTTGATTAAGAAATTTAACAACGGAGATGAATTTGCTTTCAAGGTGCTGATCTCAAGACACCGGGAGAAGGTAAGAAATTTAATTTACCTGATGCTAGGAAACGGAGAATATATAGATGACATTTCCCAAAATGTATTTATAGCGGTATACAGGAATCTAAATAAATTCAAGTTTGAATCTCAATTCACGACCTGGCTGCATAAAATAACACTTAATAAATGCAGAGATCATATGCGGAGAGAGAAAATAAAGAACCTTTTCGTTGGTTTTTCGAATGAAGATGAAGATTTTCCGGTTCCAACAGATATTAAAGATGAATTTGATATTCAGGAATTAGTAAGGAAAGGAATAGGAAAATTGCCTGAAAAACTTCGCGCACCTATGGTTATGAAGGATTTTGAAGGATTCAGTTACCAAGAGATTGCCGAAATACTGGGAACCGAGGTAGGAACAGTAAAGTCGAGAATTTTCAGGGCAAGAGAAGGTTTAAGAAAAATTTTAGAGCCTTATAAGGAGGAATTGTTATGAGGAGTCTTTACAAAGAATTTGAGAATGTATCGGCTTATCTGGATGATGAATTAAGTTCAACAGAAAGAGCGAGAGTAGAAGAAAACCTAAAGACATCTGAAAAATTAAAGAGTAGATTCAGGGACTACAGGATGGTAAAAGACCGAGTTAGCGGAATAAGACCATTGCCAGAGGACTACTACTTTGAACAGAGATTAGTAGAGAGAATAAGAAACAACAAACCATCTAAATTCGGTTTTTTTAAGAAAAAACCAGTGATAGCCTTCGCGGTATTAGCAATCGGGTTTATGGTGGTATTCAAGACAAACCCGCAAGTATTTACGAATTTTTTATCGGAGCAGAAAGATGAACTGATGGAACTCTATACAGACAACCTGAGACCGATAATATTTTCGGATGAGATCACAAACGCGGATATCTTCAACTTTGCTTTTAATAAGATGTTCCCGATTGACAAAGAAAAGGACCAGATGCTTGAATTATCAAGAGATGAGGATGGGAATCAGATTATTGAAGTGAAATATGCAAGCGCCTTTCCGACAGCGATAAACCTTGAACTTTTTGTGAAATCTCTAAATCTAAATACGAAGCAGAAAGTACAGGTAGATTCCATTCTGGAAAGTTATTCGGATGATATCGGGTCAAGTGTGTTAGTAAATGATAAAAGTGTGGTGGTAGTAAATCCGCAAATCTGGCATTATCAAAATGCATTAAAAGCAGATCTGCTTTCTTTCGCTGCAAACACAAATAAATTGGCTGCTGCGAGAATTTTTCCTGTGGAGATTAAGCCTGATGTGATAAGAAACTATTCAGAACAGGTGATAAGAGGGGCAGAGGATGGGAATAAAAATATATATTGTTTTATCACACCGGATTCTGTATTCTATCATGGATTAGAAATAGACAAGCAAAAAATGAAAAAAGAGATAGAAGAGTTTAAAAGGCAGATGAAGGTAAATAAAGAAGAACTTAAGAAATTAAGGAAATTTAAAATCGATGTAAGAGTAATTCCACCAGAGTATCTGAATGGAAAAACCTTCAAGATAGATGTTGATTCGAACAGGTTTAAAGTAGAGATTCCGGATAAGTTGTTAGGGGATGATTTTATGGATAGTCTGAATATCGTGCTTGATGATGCATTGATACACCTAAAGGACTTTAATATGGGATTAAAGATGGATTCAATATTTAAGAAAAACAAGGATTCCTGGAAAGACTGGGGAGATTCAGTAAGAGACAACTCAAAAAAGCTAAAGGAAAAACTGAAGAAGGAAGGATTCGGTCCGGATTTCGATGCCCAAAAATTTGAAGATGAACTCAGAAGTTCGCTCAAGTTTTATTTCAATGACTCACTCCGCATTGAGTTACCGAAACAATTAAATCAGGAGATGGAGGCATTCAGGGAACAAATGGAGAATCTAAGAAAGGAGATGGATAACTTACAGAAAGAACTCCAGAAGAAGAGAAAGAGTGACCAGCCGAAATCGCCAGTGGAGATATAGGAGGAGAAAACAGATTAGAGAATGGGACGGATTTAGCCGTCCCTTTTTTTTTGCATTGAGCCTCAATTAAGCGCGCTTATCCAAAATAATAACCACTTATCACAGAAGTTGAAAAAATTTGAAGGGAAATGGGTATTTTTGATTAGGTATTAGGGAAGATTAGCAGAAGATAGAATATTTAAAAAAATACTTATTTTTGAAGACAAATGTTGGAATTATTAAGAAATATAATGAAGAAGTCAAGAATCCAGATACTTTTAACAGGATTGCTTGTACTTTTTGTGTACAAAGTATTGTTCAATACTTCGGGTTCGCTGATATTACTAGTTATTAATGATGCAATAGTAGTTTTAGTATTTTATTATTTAGTGCTTGTAATTCATGAATTAGTATTCAGGAAAAGAAACAGTCCTATTGCACTGGTTTTTAGTATACTCATTTTATTAGCAATATCGCTACTATTGTTAAACATATCCGGAACATTCTTTAAGGGAGAGGACAATAAAGGATTAATCGAATTTCTGAAAAATAATGACAGCGGGGCAATATTATTTGGATTTATAATCAATACTTTCATAATATTTGTATTAGCATATTCATTTCTGGTTTTCAGGGAGTTATTTTTCTTAAAGCAACGAAGAAATCTCAATTCTTATTATACAGCACTGATAATTTTCCTGCTCTTATCTTCATTCTCAACAGTACTTGACGAATATGAGAATTTACAGTTCATAAAGTTAGCACTTACCGCAAACACAATTATCTTAATAACAATAAATTCAGCAAGGATTTCCTGGATAGCATTTTTGAATAAGAAGGAAAAAAGACAACTTTTAGGACTGACCGTAGGAATGATATTGTTGTTCTCGTTTTATATTGCAAACTCAACAGGAAACGGGATTGTATATTCGACCATAAGTCATTTTTCGAAAACATTAAATCATTTTAATTTATTATTATCAATTTATGGTTTAATTTATTTCGGATTTCTATTTTTCACCACCTTATTTCATCTTCCAACAGCAGAAGCATACGATAGAAAAGCGACAGAAGTATCTGCATTACAGTACTTTTCCAAGATGATCAACAGAGTGCTTGATTTTAAGGATATGCTTGAAACAATAACGGAACAGGCGTTAAATGTAAGCAATTCGGATCATGCTTTTATAGTGATGGAAGGGGATTCAGAGGAGAATGTAAGTGCACTCAAAAATATAAGTTTAACGAATGCGAACAGAATATACACGGAGTACAAGAAAAAGCCTGAAGGAATAAAGCAAAATCAGGTAGTTTCCTACAGTTTTGATAATTTGCTATTAAGTAAGGAAATGAATGAGAAAGTCTGTGAAGTTTCTGTAACAAAATTTAAGGGGCATAACAGTACAAGCGGTATATTGTTTGTGAGCCGGAAGGAGAATATACCTTACGACGAAGAAGAAAAAAATCTATTACAGACCTTTACGGATTATGCTTCCATTGCGATAGAGAATTCAAGGCTACTGGCAGAATCTATAGAAAAGGAGAGACTTGAACAGGAATTACTCGTTGCAAGAGAAATGCAGTTAAAACTTTTGCCGCAGAAGCTTCCTGAAAGTAAAGAATTGGAGATATCGGCAGTGTTCATACCAGCATTTGAAGTAGGCGGAGACTACTATGATTTTTTTGAACTGGATGAAGATAAACTGGGGTTTGTGATTGCGGATGTTTCCGGCAAGGGAGTTTCAGCGGCCTTTATAATGGCTGAGATAAGGGGGGTTTTTGAAGCGATGGCAAAACCGGAATCACGACCGAAGCAAACTCTAACGAATGTAAACAAGATACTAGAAAGGTCACTGGACAAGAAATCATTTATAAGCAGTATATATGGTTATATCTCGAAACGAAGCGGGGAGGTTGTGTTTTGCAGAGCCGGACATCCGTCATTAATGATTAGCAGCATTAGCGGTATAGAAGAATATATTCCTGCCGGTTGCGGACTGGGATTGACATATAGTGATATTTTTGAGACAACATTAGAGGAGAAGTGCATCAAGCTTGAGCAGGATGACGCAATAATTTTATATACTGACGGAATAACAGAAGCAAAAAATTCAGAAAGCGAAGATTTTGGGATACAAAAGTTAAAAGAAGTTATACAAAACAATAACAGAGAAACTGCAGAATCTTTATCATCAGCAATAATAAAGGAAGTGACAACATTTTCGGAACATAATACTCAGCATGATGATATAACATTAGTAATTATTAAATGGAAACAAAAAACGGAGAATAAATAAATGGCTGAATTCTCAACAAACACCAGAGAAATTGGCAATGTGAGTGTATTAGAGGTCAACGGTTATATAGATGCGCATACAGCACCTCAGTTAGAGGGGGCGATCAATGATCTGATTACACGAAACAAGTATAAAATAGTTGTGGATTTTGACGGACTAAAGTACATAAGCAGTGCCGGACTAGGGGTATTTATGGCATTCATAGAGACTGTCCGTTCAAATGAAGGAGACATTAAGCTTGCAGCGATGCAACCAAATGTTTTCAACATTTTTGATTTGCTGGGATTCCCACTACTATATGAAATCACACACAGTGTAGATGAGGCTGTAACTAAATTTAAATAAGCATTGCCGTGGAAACAAAAGAAAAATACATATTGCAAGTCAAGAGCAAGACAGAGAACCTGGCAAAAGTAAGGGATTTTATCCGTGAAATCGGATCGAATGAGAGAATTTCCTCTGAAATTACAGACAAGCTTGTTCTTGCAGTTGATGAAGCATGCACAAACATAATGAGGCACGCATATCATCACCGGAATGATCAGGATATAATCCTGAAAGTTGAAGTTAAACAAGGGAAAGTTGTAGTTACAATAACTGATTTTGGAGAAGGATTTGATCCTCAAACGGTACCTGATCCTGATATGCCGACTTACATGAAGCAGCGAAGAGTGGGCGGATTGGGATTACATTTAATAAGAGCTTTAATGGATAAAGTTGAATATCAAACAATCCCAAATAACTATAACAGATTAGTTTTGCAAAAGAACTATAATTAAAATGGAAAGCACAGAAGTTGTAAGATTAAAAAGAAATCTGACTGCGTTAGTAGAATTCAGCAGAGTTGTAAATTCAAATCTGGATATGGATTTTACGCTTAATAATCTTTTATTAAGCAGTATGGGGAAATTTCTAGCGACAAAATGTATAGTGGGATTATACGAGGAAGATGTATTCAAGGTAAAAAAATTTAAGGGGATTTCTGCCGAAGCAATCAGAGATTTTCCAGAGCATAAGAGTAGTGATGACATTGATAAAGTGGTTATTGGTTCAAGTTTTTTCAAAGAAAATAATTTAGGGGTGGCAGAAAAGATAAGATTCTCAAACAGAGATTTAGGTTTACTTGTACTAGGGGAGCGTATAGACAAAAAAGCTTATACAGCGGAAGAGATAGAATTTCTTAGAACGATAATCAATATTGCAGCGACCGCAATACAAAATTCTCTTTTCATCCTCGAATTAAAAAAAGTGAACAGGGATCTGGACAACCGAGTTAACAGATTGAACTCACTTTTTGAAATAGGGAAGGAATTTGGCTTATTAAATGAGGAGACAAGAATAAGTAAGCTGTTAGTTTACACAATGTTAGGTCATTTCCTGATCTCGGCATATTCAATAGTAATATCAGAAGAAGGAAAACTAAGGGTACTAGATTCAACAATTCCAAAGTCCAAATTAGCTGATTCATTAAAAGGATATGATCTCAGGAGGTTCAACAAAATATTAAGGGGTGAGGAGATAGGAAGAGCAGTTCCGGAGATGGAGGAATTCAACTATGAGGTATTGCTCCCAATGACCATCCAGAATGAGACACGGGGAATAATACTTCTGGGTAAGAGAATGAGCAAAGAGGGATATTCGGAGAGTGATCTGGAATTTGTGACATCCTTAAGCGGAATAGCGATTACATCGCTTGAAAACAAGCGACTTTTTAAGGATGCGCTGGAAAAGCAAAAAATGGAAGAGGAACTGGAGATAGCGAAAGATATACAGAAGATGCTGCTTCCACAGCGATTACCTGAACTGAAAAATTTTGAAATTGCAACTTTGTCAGTATCATCAAAGCAAGTGGGGGGGGATTATTATGACGTGATAAAATTAGATGATGAAAACTACTGTGTATCTATTGCGGATGTTTCAGGTAAAGGAGTTCCAGCCTCACTCCTGATGGCAAATTTGCAAGCCTTTTTAAAGTCGATTTGCAGGCAGAACCTTGAATTAGCCAAAGCAACATCGATTATAAATGACCTGATAGCTGAAAATACGACTGACGGAAAATTCATAACATTTTTTTGGGGAATCTTAAACGACAAAGAGAAGAAGTTCAAGTATGTGAATGCAGGACACAATCCACCTATTCTTTTAAGAGGAGGTGAAGTAAGATACATGGCAAAAGGGGGGATAATTTTAGGAGTGATGCAGTCAGTATTTCCTTATGAGACAGAAACGATAGAATTGCAAAGAGACGATGTGCTGGTATTTTTCACAGATGGAGTAACAGAGGCAAAGAATATAAATGACAAGGAATTCACAGACGAGAGACTGGAGAATTTACTACGATCGGTATGTCATTTAAGCGCGAAAGAAATACTTGATCAGATAACAAAAGAGATAAAAGAGTTTACAGAAGGAACAACACAATCGGATGATATAACCATGATAATAATCAAAGTGAGACAGTAGTCAAATGTTAAAAAGAATTACAAAGAGCATAGATTATTACAAGCGGTACTTTATTATTGTATCGTTTATAATTTCTATACTTTTACTGATATTTTCTTTTTACAGTACTTTTAACATTACAGCGATTTCAAACGACGAATGTGTCTGGACTCCACATAAAATCAGTAAAGATAGTCTGACGATAATTTTCAGTGAAGTAAAGAAAGGGGGAGTTGCAGAGAATGCCGGGATCAGGAACGGGGACCAATTACTAGAAATAGACGGGAAACGAGTCAGGACAGCTATGGAAGCTGCACAAGTATTTAATAGCTTTCCAGCGGGGAAGACTGTTGAATACACAATAGTCCAGGATGGTACAATCAAGAAAGTTCCAATCACAGTTAAAAAGTTCATCAATTTTGCGAATGTGGCAAATTCGTTATTAGCACTTTTCTGGATAATGATTGGTTTCACTGTTGTGATGTCGAAACCGGAAGGGGCACTACAGAATTACTTTTACTTAATTGGGTTGAGTTTTTCATTTCAATCTTTCATTGCGCAATATGTTCAAATCAGGTATTACGAACATTTAGGGATAATGGATGTTTTACTACAGGGAGTGGGAATAGTTATGGTGAGTTACCTTCCATACTGGTTCATTATGTTTTTCTCAACATTTCCAAGGATAAGTTCCTTACAAAAAACAAAATGGTTCAGACCTTTATTCTTTTATATTTCGTTAGTATTAGTAATTATTTCCAGTTTTGTGTTCTTCAATGAATACTCCGAAAAGATGTACTATCAAATATCAATGGGGATTACAAGAACAATAGTAGGGATTTACTATCAAGTTGGAATTGTAGGCGGACTTGTATTTTTAATCATCAGTTTTATCAGGATAAAGAGCCGGGAAAAAAGGAAGGAAGTATTCTTAATCTTAATCAGCTATATACTTCTAATCGTAACATCAATATATGCTAACTGGTTAGCGCCCAGATTTTCCGGACCGATATTCAATTCACCTGAAATTTATCTTCCAATATTCCTTATTGTTTTATTCCCTATTGCATTTGGAGTATCAATTTATAAGTACCATCTTCTGGACTTTAGTATTGTTGTTAAAAACACAATAATATACGGAGCTGCGACGCTTTTTCTAGCTGCGATTTATTTTCTTTCAATATACGGGCTTGGGATCAGTGTGGGGACGGTGGTAGCCGATGATTACAAAAACCTTGTTGTGGCGATATCATTTGTATTGTTTGCATTTATTTTCCAGTCAACAAAAGACAGATTTCAGGATCTTTTAACAAAGAAGTTTTATCCAGAAGAATTTTCACAGCAAAGGATATTGATTGAATTCAACCGGGAACTGGCGAATATTGTGGGGCTCGAAAATATTCTTGAAAGAATTCAACACACTTTTGTTCAAACTTTAAAAATTGAGAAATTCGGAATAATGCTAAGATCCGAAAACAATAATCTGGTTATGACCAACAGTGTGGGTATCAAGAAGAGTGATATAAATATTGACTCAAATGAAATAAATAAATTTATAAACAACAAATTCAGACCTGGAGATGATATTGCAATTGAACAACATAATTTTAATGTGGCAATACCCAAAGAGAGTATGAATTTGACAGATGAAGGGATATTTACAATAATCCCGATGATAATAAAATCTGAGGTTGTGGGACTGCTCCTGTTTGGATTGAAGCACTCAGGGAGACAGTTTGCGGGGAAGGATTTAGAACTACTATATGCGGTTGCTGCACAGTCAGCGATTTCTATTGAGAATGCAAGATTATACTTAGCAGAGGCAGAAAAAATAACCTACGACAGGGAAATGGAACTTGCATACAAAATACAGCAGAATTTACTTCCCAAGTCTATCCCGGTATTTCCCGAACTAGATATTTTCGGAAAAATGATACCTGCCAAGCATGTTGGAGGGGACTATTATGATGTGATACCGATAGGGAAGCGGAAATTATTTATTGCACTGGGAGATGTTTCCGGCAAAGGAGTGTCTGCTTCATTTTACATGACAAAGTTACAAACGCTACTGGAGTTTATGTGTAATAAAGAGAAAGAACCGTTAGAACTGCTGAAAGAACTCAATGATAAAATGCTTGATGTAATAGACAAAGAAAATTTCATTACGCTCAATCTGGGGTTTATTGATCTTGACAAGATGTCAATGAAGTTCTGCAGAGCGGGACACCTACCGCTTTATATGACAAACGGGGAAAAACTATCGGAGTATAAGCCCAAGGGTATAGGCCTCGGAATTTGCAGGAGGGATAAATTCGAATTATACACAGAACAGATTGAAATTGACATCAAGCAGAATGATGTTATTGTTTTTGTATCTGACGGAATAACCGAAACGATGAATAGTAAAAACGAGCTATTCTCAGAAGAAAAGCTAAAAGCTTTAATACTCGCAAAAAATAAAAAGAGTTCAGTAGAAATATTCAATACGGTTTATAAAGAAGTACTTGATTTCAGGAACGGAGTGATCCAAGCGGACGATATAACAGGGCTAATAGTCAGAGTAAAATAAAAAACCAGTCTTAAGACTGGTTTTTTATTAATCATATTTACCGATAAATCAGAACTCAATTTTCTTATTACTTGAACTTGCATAATCGAGTACCAAAGCACTAGCCACGAAAATGGAGGAGTAAGTACCGATTATGATACCAAAAAAGAGGGTGAAAGCAAAAGCACGCAATACTTCTCCACCAAATAAGAGAAGTACAAGAACAGTAAGGAGGGTTGTACCACCCGTCAGGATTGTACGGCTCATTGTCCTGTTGATGCTTTTGTTCATCTGATCCTGAAGATCTGCATTTTTATGGATCTTAAGATTTTCTCTTACTCTATCAAATACAATAACCGTATCATTGATTGAATAACCGACCAGAGTAAGGAAAGCTGCAACAATCGTGAGGTCTATATCCAAATTCAATCCGGGGATAACGCCATAAAGTAATGAGAAGAGTCCAAAAGTAATTAATACGTCATGGAAGAGAGCAATTACCGCGCCGAGCCCAAAGATAAATTTGAATCGGAATCCGAGGTAGATGAGAATCACAACCAAGGAGAGCAAGACGGCAAGTAAAGCATCTGTCTGGAGTTCTTTACCCACTTTAGGACCAACACGATCTTCTCTAAGAACGCTAAAGGGATTATCAACATGTTTATCTTTCAAGTTGATTTTAATCCAATCTGCAATACCGATGCGGACCATAACATTTGAGTTTGTCTCTTCTGCGCTTTCCCTGCCAGCCTGGAAACCTGCAGAGAAAAGAAGATCTGCGACTGTGGAAGCAGTGTCGGCATTCTCAAAAGAATAAGTAACTGAGCCAACCGTAGAATCTGCCAACTTCATAGGAAGCCCAGGCAATTTTGCATAGATGGTTTTTTCTATTTCGTTTTTAACGCGTGGATAAATGTTAGCAGGGATTTCCTGAAGTTCAGTTCTAACAAGGATACCAGTTTCACCGCCGAAAGTTTTAATTTCAACATTTCCGAGACCGAGTTTAGATATCTCGTCACGAACCTGACTAATTTCCACAGTTTTTTCGAATTGAAAAACGATTTCGGATCCGCCTTTGAAGTCGATGCCGAAGCCAATACCTTTAAAAATAACACTTAGCAAACCGGCGAGAAAAACAACTGCAGATAAGATATAGAAAAATCTTCTTTTTCCAAGCCAGTCAATATTTAAATTTTCAAAAATTCGCATTTATATTCTCCTTTACTCTGATTAACCGATAGAAACGGAATAATTTTTATGTATCATGAAGCTGAAAAGAATTCTAACAAGAACGAGAGCAGAGAACAAGCTTGTAAGAATACCGATCATAAGAGTCAGAGCAAATCCCTGAACAGGACCTGAACCGAACTGATACAAAATAACACCCGTAAAGAACGTTGTAATATTCGAGTCGATGATAGCGGAGTAAGCTTTGCTGAATCCGCTGTCGACAGCTGCCTTAAGAGTTTTACCCATGTTAAGTTCTTCTCTTATTCTTTCATAAATTAGCACATTAGCGTC
>JAAYVN010000083.1 GCA_012517155.1 Ignavibacteriales bacterium
CACCAGAATTATCGAGCTGAATACGGTGTAAAAGATCAACAAACTCAGAATTACCAAAATAAGAATTTCTTGTTGATACCGGATGTTCAAGCACACCTATCTCCTTGGAGACGAATTCTTCAGCGCCGGAAAAGTAGTCATTAAACTTTGCTAAAAATTTCTCATCCGGTATGTAATTCTTCATACTCACGATTTCGCCGTTGATTTTCTGAAAATCCCCGAGAAGTATGGTGGCGATAGCTACATTATTAGCGTGACTACCGGGACCGAGAATAAGAGTTTTGTTAATCATTTTATTTGCCACTTTATGATCGTGACCTGAGAATATCACATCGAATCCAGGAACATTAGCGGCAACTAATTCAACTGCATTTTCATTTTTGAAGGAGTTTTCGTTCTGATTACCATAATTGTAATCAAGTCCTGAGTGAAAAAGACCAATGATATAATCAGGATTCTCTTTTTCTGTGACAATTTTAATCCACTTACGGGAAGATTCGATCAAATCTTCAAAATAAATACCAGCCCAAAGCTTTTCCGGTAACCAGTCGGGAATAAGGGGAGTAACCATACCGATAACGGCAATTCGTTTTCCCAGTTTTTCAATAATTTTATATGGAGTAAAGTAGGGGGCAGAACTATCATTTTTCATTGCATTTGCAGCAAGCCAGGGTATCTTGAGTTCCCTTATAATCTTATCATAAACCGGGTGTCCGGCTTCAATATCATGATTTCCGATGGTTGCCGCATCGTAACCCATGTAATTAAAAACCTGTGAAACCAGGTGAGGAATACCAGTATTTATATAATTTGAATAATAGACTGCCGGATCACCCTGCAGGATATCCCCGTTATCTAAAAGAACAATTGCATCTCCATTATTCCTAAGTTCCGAGACATAAGACATTACAGTAGCCAGCGAGTTATTTGTTTCAATATTATTTGTCAAATCGTACGGAAAGATTCTTCCGTGCACATCGCTAGTTACAATCACTTTAATTGCCTTCTGTGCAAGAATAATAGCTGAGCTACAGATGAGGATAACGAAAAACAATCTGATTCCGGTTAACATTTTTATACTTTTTCCATTATTAATTGGTAAATTTACAATTACAAGTTAATAATAAAATAGCAAACAGATAAATCCCATAATAATTGAATTTAATCCCGGGTGGGATTGTTTTTTACTTAATAGAAAATTAAGAAAGCAAATGAAAACAGCAGTAGTTTTATTTAATCTTGGAGGACCTGACAGCGTTGATGCAGTACAGCCTTTTTTAGAGAATTTATTCAATGACCCGGATATTTTCAAACTTCCTTTTCAAAAGCGACTGGCAAAGTTTATTTCCAGGAAGCGTGCCCCAAAAGTAATAGAAGAATACAAGTTGATCGGGGGGAAATCTCCTATTGGAGATTGGACAGAACTGCAAAGAAAAAGACTGGAAGATTTGCTGCGTTTAAAATCTGTTAATGCCGATGTATTCGTGGCAATGAGGTACTGGCATCCTTTAACGGAGGAGACGGTAAAAAAGGTGGAATCCGGAGGATACGACAAAGTAATACTTCTTCCACTTTATCCACATTATTCGATTTCCACAACCGGGTCATCCTTTAATGAATGGAAGCGGTTTTACCGGGGGGATACAACAAAACTTGTTTATGTAAATTCATATTTCAAAGACGAGTTGTACTTAAAAGCAGTAAATGAAAAAATAGAAGAAGGGCTAAAAAAATTTCCAGAGAAGATCAAGGGAGAAGTTAATTTAGTATTCAGTGCACATGGAACCCCAAAAAGTTATATAAAAAAGGGGGATCCCTATCTATGCGAGATAATGGTAAGTGTTGAGGAAATAATGAAGTTAAGGAATAACGATCTTCCCCATCATCTCTGTTTTCAAAGCAAAGTGGGACCAATGAAGTGGCTTGAGCCTTCGACTGATTCAATGATTGAAAAACTTGCGTCAGAGGGGAGAAAACATCTGCTTATAATTCCCATAAGTTTTGTATCGGACCATGTGGAAACCCTATTCGAGCTGGATATAGAATACCGTCACATTGCCGACGAGCACAAAATAGAGAACTATATTGTAATGCCGGGATTGAATGATTCGAAAATTTTCGCAGACTCCCTTGCAAACCAGGTTATTAACTTAGTCAAGGAGACAAAATAGTCAAAGTTGGGGAAAGCCGGAAGGATAGTCAGGAAAAGACCAGAAGCCGAGCAGAACGAGAAGGTTATTCAAAAAGACTCCATTGATCCCCCGGAATATTTTTGTTTTTGACAAAAATGACATAAAATGTGACAATTTTACACTAAGCTTTCCTTGAGAGGGTATGAGATGCCCAAACCCGACAGAAATGGATTACAACTATAATCCTTTGAATAAACTCTCTTTTTCCCCTTGTTTAAATTCTGTTTTTAGGTTAAATTTGTCAAATAGTTTAAAATTAATAGGCTTTATGAGAAAAAGTGTTTTTGCAGCAATAATTGTAATAAGCGGAATAATAAATATAAGCGCCCAGAACACATTCGAGTTTCTTAGAATGGATTTAAGTCCACGTGCCGCAGCGCTTGGCGGTAGTTTTTCAGCAAATCAGGATGATCCGGATGTTATTTTCTATAATCCTGCCGGTATAAAAGAGCTTTCTGCTACACCGGTCTCTTTTTCTTTTACAAAGCACCTGATGGATATAAATTTTGCCTCATTTTCGATGTCGAAAGAATTTGAAAACATTGGACGTTTCGGGGCAGCCGTGCGATATGCCAATTACGGAACTTTCACAAAAGCTGATGAATATGCAAACAAAACCGGGGAATACAGTGTGAATGAAGTAGCACTGGTAGTTGGTTACGCAGACAGATTTGATGAGAACTTCAATTATGGTGCAAACATAAAATTTATACACAGTGCCATATCCGAGTATTCATCTTCCGCCATTGCACTAGACTTCGGACTACAGTATTATTTTCCTGAAGAAAACATCAGCATTGCCCTGTCAGCACTTCACCTTGGTACCCAGCTTTCGTCATACATTGAAACGAAAGAAGATCTGCCATTAGATATAACTTTAGGCGTATCTTATAAACTCAAACACCTCCCTCTAAAAGGATATCTGGACTTTCACCGGTTGAATGAGAAATCAGATGGTTTTGCGGAAAGGTTCAAATACTTTACAGCCGGAGCTGAATTTCAGATAAGCAAAGTCTTAACACTCAGGTTAGGATACGAAAACCAAAAGAGAAAAGAATTGAAAATCGATGACTTCTCCGGCTTAGCAGGATTCAACCTTGGTGTAGGAGTGACTATAAAAAGTTACCAATTCAATTATGCGTACTCATCGCTCGGAGAAATAGGGGCGATACACAGAATCGGAATAGCTACTTCCTTCTAAAACCTTTTATACGGATTCTGAATATATTGTTCTGCCTGTTTCCTTGAACTTGCGAAATCCCTTAAATCGAGCACGCGGTGGTAATATTCAAGAGCTTTTTCCCTATTGCCGAGTTCATCATTAATCATTCCGAGATAAAGAACTGCGTTGACAAGAAAACCCGAAGTTTCCTTCTTATCAATTTTTTCGGATAGCTCAAGAGTCCGCTGAAGATAAAATTTGGCTGTATCAAGCTGATAACTATCCTTGGCAAACACTCCAAGATAGTAAACCGCTTCTCTTTCAGACTTTTCATAATAGCCGGCATATCTCTGAGCACACTTAAAATATACTTTTTGAAAGACCGTATCAGCGATATAAGTTTGTCCCATCCTTACCGCAATTCTCCCTCTCCATCTTTCGAAAATGGGGTTGTCGGGAAATTTCTCATAGAGTTCCTGTGAATACTCTGCCGCCTTAGTAAAATTATTTTCATACTGATAATAGAGGGTCATAAGAAAATATTGAGCTTCAAAATTCGCATATTTCCCATAGTTAGCAGTATTCATCAAATGTCCAATCCCCTTTTCCTTATTTCCCTTGGGGAAAAAAATCATCAGCGGTTTTATTAACGGATATCTATCGGGAATAACGGAGGCATAGTAATCATAAATTCCGAAACCGAGTTCAACATCCCTATTTCCGGGATCCAGTTTAGAAGCGTACTGCACAATGGGGAGGGCAGTTCTGCCATCATCAGCAGCTTTGAGCCAACTCTCCCGCAGCGCCCTTAGCCTGCCTCTAAAACCAATTGCCCCGCCTTTAAAGAAGAGAGCATCAACGTTTTTATCATCTTTATCAAGGATCTGGTCGCACTGGAAAATCACATCTTCAAGTTTCTGATAGAAAATATCATCATACCCCTCATAATCAAGATCAATTAATATTTTCCACCAGTCTATCATAGCCAGAAAGAATCTACCTGCGGGAGATTCGGGATAGTCTGCCATGAGTTTCCTAAAAGTAGTTTCAGCCTCAGAAAACTTGATGTTATAGATTTCCTTAATTCCTTTAGAGGTAAGACTGTCAAAATCAGAAGCGACAGTCTTACCGGTTGAAGTAAGAAAAAACAAAGAGATAAAAATAAGTAGTAATTTCATAAATTTGATTAATAATAACTATAAAGTTGCATCCAAGAGATAGCTTTTTACCTTAGATGCATCGATCCTTATCTGTTCCATTGAATCCCTCTCGCGTATTGTCACACTATTATCCTGCAAGGTTTGAGTGTCAATAGTCACAGAATAAGGAGTTCCGATTTCATCCTGTCTGCGATATCTTCTTCCAACAGCTCCCTTGTCATCATAAAATACACGCAGATTTTTACGAAGTTCTGCAACAAGTTTTTCGGAGAATTCAGGCATACCATCCTTATTAACCAATGGAAGGACGGCTGCTTTAACAGGAGCAAGTTTAGGATTCAAGCCGAGGACAACTCTTTGCTCATTATTAACCATTTCTTCTCTGTATGAGTCAACAAGGAAAGCCATAAAGGATCGGCTTGCACCCGCAGAAGTTTCAATTATGAAGGGGGTGAATTTCTCCTTACTCTCTTCATCATAATACTTCAATGATTTTCCCGAATATTCCTCATGTCTGGCAAGGTCAAAGTTTGTGCGGTTATGTATTCCTTCAATTTCCCCCCAGCCAAACGGGAACAGGTATTCGATATCGGTAGCTTCTTTAGCGTAATGAGCAAGCTTATTTTGCGGATGGTCATGATATCTAAGTTTATCCTTATTCATGCCGAGATTAAAGAACCATTCCATTCTTGCATTTTTCCAATAGTCATACCAGTTTTTATCATCCGCCGGTTTAACGAAGAACTGCATCTCCATTTGTTCGAATTCTCTTGTTCTAAAAAGGAAGTATTTGGTGTTAATCTCATTGCGAAAAGCTTTTCCGATCTGGGCAATACCAAACGGAAGCTTCTGCCGAGAGGATGATTGAACATTCAGGAAGTTAACAAAAATACCCTGAGCTGTTTCAGGGCGCATGAAAACAACGGCTCCTGAATCCTCCACAGGACCTATGAATGTTTTGAACATTAAGTTAAATTGTCGTGCTTCAGTAAATGTGGCTTTATTCCCACACTGCGGACAATTCATAACCGCAAGAAGTTTATTGCTTGTCTCCTTATTATCGAGAAGCGAGTCGAAAAGTTCGTTGACTTTCTCTTCATCTTTAGGAGCAACATCATTAAAATTCGCAGAGCTGAAAGACGGATCAGATTTAACTTCCTCAAGATACTTAAACTTCTTTTTAGGAGCAATACCATCAGCGAGCACATCAAGACGGAAACGGCTTTTACACTGCTTACAGTCAATCATAGGATCAGTAAAATTCTCCACATGGCCAGAAGCTTCCCAAACCCTTGGATGCATCAAGATGGAGGCGTCCAAACCTTCCACATCATCGCGGTATGTCATGAACTTCCACCACTCTTCCTTAATATTTTTCAGCAGTTCAACACCAAGCGGACCGTAATCCCAGCATCCATTAAGACCACCATAAATTTCGCTGGATTGAAACACAAAGCCTCTTCTTTTAGCCAACGACACAATTTTTTCTAAAACGTCATTATTCTTTTTGTCGCTCATATATTACTTTTCCTATTCATTTAGTATGTAGTTTTACAAATAAAGTTTCAAATTTAGCCAGAAATCGTGTAAAATTCAAAGATAACTCACTTCTATTCCACACTATTTCCATCATTAAAGAACATTTTAACCCATTCAAGATCCGAAATCAGCATCTGAATATTTGCAAAAGCGTTTTCATGCTTTCCAAAGTATCTCTCAAGAAGAATTTCCTTTTCAGTGGCGAGGGACAAATAGTTTTGAAGCAACGACGCAAACTTCTTAATTTGGTCCGCCAGTTCGTTTTTAAGAAACTGCAAGTTATTGACCTCCGGATTACCGGCAAGTTTATCTACACCTCTTAAAACACCCAAAATATACTTGGCAGTAAAAGTCAATTCTTTCAGTTGCGGCTCATTCCCACATTCGAACATAACCGCAATTATTTCTTTCAAAGCAGATTTGTCAACTAATCTGGTGTCTGAAAAGACGGTTATCTTTTCAACTAATTCCGAGGCTTTAACTCTTGCCTGATCAATTCGCATTATTTACCTCTTTTACTTTTCTTTATTGCCAATCCAATTCCATCACCAATACTCAATATCAATGAATCGAGTTTTTTGTGGGTCATAAAAAGTTCGTTAAACTCCCGAACCTGTTTAGCCGAGCGTTTAAATCCCTTAGCGGGGTTTTCCAAAGCAGCCTGTCCATGCCAAAGTAAGTTATCCACAAAAAGAATTCCATTTTTCTTAAGCAGTCTAAGAATATGAGGCAGAAATTTGACATAATCTTTTTTATCAGCATCAAGAAATATCAAGTCATATTTTTTGTTTAAGCCGGGAAGGATATTGAATGCGTCTCCCTCAAAAAGTTTGATTTTTTTATTCATTCCGGATTTAGCAAAGTTTTCTAAAGCTAAAGGGATATTATCTCTACTAATTTCTACAGTGTGGATGACTCCCTTTTTAGGAAGAGCCGCTGCCATTCTAATAGTTGAGTATCCAATTGCCGTCCCGATTTCAAGAACTCTCCTGGGTTTAATTATTTTAATAAGAAGCTCCAGAAATTCGACTGAGTGTCCATCTAAAACGGGGATTCTTTTTTCTTTTGCTAAACTTTCCATTTCCCCGATAAGATTGCCAGTTTTCTTTTTAAAAGTATTTAGGTACTTGATTTGTTCTTCATACAAAATCTTATCCATTGCAATCTCCGGGTTATTTCATTAAAATGACTTTTTTATTATACATTTCGCCTCTTACACTCATTAAAGCTATATAAACGCCAGGGGAAAGAGACTTTCCAGATTCATTTTTCCCGTCCCATTTAAACTGTAAAAGCCCGGGGAATAAATACCCTTTGTAGAGAGTTTTAACCCTCTCGCCCAGAACATTAAAAAGCTCAAGAGAAGCATATCCCGAACCAAGAGAAGCAATTTCAAAAGTAGTGGCGCTTATACCCGGATTAAAAGGGTTCGGGTAGTTCTGAAGCAGATTAAATTCCTTACTTCCTTCAATGCGATTTCCCTCAATAGTTGTTTTTTCGTTATAGTACCGGTAAAAGGTATTTTCTGAAATCGGATCCCTAATAACATTATTCGAAGAGTCTCTGTAGGTAAAATAAAAAAAGAAGTTATTTCCGTAATCCTGTGCCGGAATCGAGAACGTAAATTTAGCAGAATCGCGTATGTAAGTGTTCTCGACTGTAAACTCATATCCAGAGATTGAGAAGAATAATTTAACAGAATCTTTGAGTGGAGCGAATATATACTTGTAAATATTGTTACGAAAATCGATTTGTTTGACCACCGGAAAGGAGATTGCTTTTAGTGCAGAAGAAAGTCCGTATCCCCTTGAATTATTCGGAGATGTGGAGTTATCTCCCGTCGCCAGTAAGATTTGCCGAACTTCCGTATTACTAAGATATGGGTGAGCCGAAAGCAACAGCGCCGCAACTCCTGCTGCAACAGGAGCCGAGAAGGATGTACCTCCGTTATAGTAATAAGAATTAACCGTTGATGCCTGAGCGACATAAACATTTTCTCCAAGCGCAAGGATTTCCGGTTTTATTCTACCATCGCTTGTGGGACCCAGTGAGCTAAACCCGGATACTTTATTTTGATTATTAACGGATCCCACTGCAATTACATTAAAACCATCTGCCGGCGCGGTTATATACTTCCAAGGTTTATTCCCCTCGTTACCCGCTGAGTTAATCATCACTATTCCTTTGTTAAATGCAATTTCGGAGGCTTTCGTTACAATAGTTGTTTTTCCATTCATATCGGCATAAGTATAAGAACCTCCGGAGTCGAATTCATTATAACCCAGAGATGCAGAGATAACATCAACTCCCAAACTCTCCATCCACTCAAGGGCAGCAACAAAATTATCCTCCTCAATGTGAAGTTCGCTTCTGACATCCTCTGTCTTTGCAAGAATAAAGGAAGAGTTAAAGGCAGCTCCGATTAACTTGCCAGGTTTGTAAGCACCAATTACAGAAAGTACCGCCGTACCGTGATCATGCTGACTTGCAACATCCCCCTGCTGATTTGAAGTGACCGAGTCTTTAAAAACGAAATCATATTCAGCAAGAACGGTAGAATTAATCAAAGATTCATGTCTTTTCCAATCAAATCCAGTATCCAAAAGACCAATACGAACATTTTTCCCTGTGATACCAATAGAGTGCACAATAGGAATATCCGAAAGGAGCAATTGGCCTAAGGATTGACCATAATCCAAATCAAAGAGAGAAGAGTTATATTGTTTATAAAGCTGTGACAATACCTGAGTGTCCGGAAACTTCCCTTTTAACTTTTTTACGCGTTGTACTCTTTCCACAAAGGGGAATGCTGAAATACGGGTTATCTGCTCATCATCCAAGTATGCTGAAAATGCATTCAGCCAATGCAGTTTATTAATAATTGTGACTCCGGTCTCTTTAATCAGATTAATATAAATACTATTAACCGGAATATCTTCAAAAGTTACCATTTCGCTGATACCAAGAGCTTTCCTGCGTCTTTCGATAGTCTGCTCCCCAAAATTGTCTAGAGTTTTTTGAAGAAGTCCGGGGGTTATAATTCCTTTATCCTTAAAAAAAACAAAGTATTTTTCCTGAGGAAATGAAACCGCAACAAAAATAAAAAACAGTATTGGAATTTTATAGTTCATTAAAGGCACACTATTTTATTACTGACGGCATTCTGTCAAATCTGAATGAAGGGAAAAAGCCCGGTTCTTCATAAGCCGAGCCACTCTCAACAGAGAGATATATAAATTCAGCCCTGCCGATAATCAGATTTTCCGGAACCAAACCCCAGAAGCGGCTATCCATACTATTATCCCTGTTATCGCCCATTACAAAATAGTAATTTTGTTCAAAAACATAATTATCTGTCCTTGTGTTATTTATTTTAATTCCGGCTTCCTCAACAATCACAGAGTTATCGCCTGTTTCCTTTTCAATAAGTTCCCGCCACTCTCCGACATTTTCAAAAGTCAGTTTAACTTTCATTCCTTCTTTTGGCACGATCAGCGGTCCGTAAAAGTCCTCATTCCAATCTTTTCCCCGAGGATAGATTCGTTCATTTCCATTTCCAGGAATCCTGATTCTTGAACTGTTAAACTTAACATTTTGAGATTCTTCGAAAGATTCTCCGTTAACATAAACAACCTTATTCACAATTTTCACTGTATCCCCCGGGATGCCTATAACACGCTTAACATAGATTAAATTATTTTCCTCTTTCAAATCGACTTTCTTATAAGGATAATAGAAAACAACCACATCCCTTCTAACAGGAGAAAAAAATGGAATAAGTTTATAAGAAGGGAGGATCACTGAAGTTAAAGGAATCCTGTCAGGAGTTCGGATACCGAATACAAGTTTATTCACTATAATATAATCACCAATCAGAAGAGTATTTTCCATTGAGGAAGTTGGAACTTTAAACGCCTCCACAAAAAACATTTTTAACACAACGGCAAGGACAACAGCAATAAAGATAACTTTTAGATAGTATTTGAGCTTTTTAGTCCGTTTGTTATCATGTGATACTCCAGATAAAATTCCGGTCAGTTTTTTCCACATGATCCCAGTCCGGTTAATCTTCAATCTGTAAAACTGCCAGGAATGCTTCCTGGGGGATTTCAACGTTACCCACTTGTTTCATTCTTTTTTTCCCTTCTTTTTGTTTTTCAAGAAGCTTTCTTTTTCGGGAGATATCACCTCCATAGCACTTTGCCAAAACATTTTTTCGAAGTGCTTTTACAACAGATTTTGAGATAACTTTTGTCCCGATTGCTGCCTGGATGGATACCTCGAACATCTGCCTTGGAATCAGGTCTTTGAGTTTTGTACACATTTTTCTTCCCCAGTCGTAGGATTTTGTTCTGTGGGAAATCATAGACAAAGCATCTACGGGTTCACTGTTCAGCAGTATATCCAGTTTAACAAGGTCGGATTCTTTATATTCAATGAACTCGTAATCGAGAGAAGCATAACCCCGAGTAGTTGATTTCAGTTTATCGTAGAAATCAAATATGATCTCAGAGAGGGGAAACTCATACTGTAAATCCGCACGGGTGGGATCGAGATATGTTGTATTAATATAAATTCCCCGCTTATCCATAGCGAGTTTCATTATATTACCGACATACTCAGCAGGAGTTACGATTTGTGCTTTAACGTAGGGCTCTTCAATATAGTCAAGATCGCCGACATTAGGCATCATAGCCGGATTATCGACTATCACCTTCTCACCATTACGTTTATAAGCAATATACTCAACATTCGGAAGGGTTGTGATTATAGACTGTTTGAATTCGCGATAGAGGCGTTCCTGTACTATTTCCATATGCAACAAGCCCAGGAAACCGCATCTGAATCCAAAGCCAAGCGCGGCAGAGGTTTCGGGTTCGTAAGAGAGGGCAGAATCATTTAATCTAAACTTTTCCAGAGCATCTCGTAAGTTTTCGAATTCCTCGGAATCAGTTGGATACAACCCGCTATAAACCATAGGCTTGACTTCCTTGTATCCATGAAGCGGTTCACCAGCCCCTCCTTTAACAAGGGTAATAGTATCTCCGACTTTTGTATCATGGACATCTTTTATTCCGGAAATCAGATAACCGACATTTCCGGCAGTAAGGGAGCCGGTTCTGATTTTTTTTAATCCAAGTATTCCAATTTCTTCAGCTTCATATGTTTTATCATGCGCAAAAAACCGGAGTTTATCTTTTTCTTTAATAGATCCATTCACAATTCTGATGTAGGCAATTGCTCCCCGGTATGGATCAAATACCGAGTCAAATATCAATGCCTGAAGGGGTTTGTTTTCTTCTCCAACCGGGGGAGGGATTTTTTCAACAATTCTCTCAAGCAGTTCATCAATTCCGATATTTGCTTTTGCACTTGCGAGGACAATATCCTCATCCTTACAGCCAATAAGATCAATAATCTGATGCTTAATACGGTCCACTTCGGCAGAGGGAAGATCTATTTTATTAACCACCGGGATAATTTCAAGTCCGGCTTCGATTGCCAGGTAAAGATTACTGATGGTTTGAGCTTCTACTCCCTGAGCAGCATCCACAACAAGCAGAGCCCCCTCACAAGCAGCGAGAGACCGGGAGACCTCATAAGAAAAGTCCACGTGACCAGGGGTATCAATTAGATTCAGAGTATATAGATTATTATCCTTCGCTTTATAGCCCATTTGAATAGCGTGGGATTTAATGGTTATACCTCTTTCTCTTTCCAGATCCATATCGTCCAGAATTTGAGCTTTGGCCTCGCGTTTGGTTATAGCACCGGTTCTCTCGAGAAGCCTATCCGCCAGAGTTGATTTACCATGGTCAATGTGTGCAATAATGCAAAAATTTCTAATTTTTTCCATAAAATCTAAAATAATGAAGTGTAAACTTACGGATTTCGCAGGGTATTTACAATTCAGTAAAAAAGCAAGAATTTGCTTTTGTTTTTAAACATTTTTTTGTAAGTTTCTTTTATAATAAACAAATTTTAGGATGGCTATGAAAAAAATAGTTTCCCTTTTGTATTTGTTGTTTTTCTCCTCTCTTATATTTGCCCAACTGGATGTAATTACGCAAGCCGAATTAGAAGAGCACGGTAAAGCTACTGAAATAAGACCACCAAATGAACTGCATACTGATAGCGCTCAGTGGGCTCCACTTCAACCAGCCTCCACCGCTTTCGGGAGAACAGTAAACGGTGTTGTTGGTGAGTACCTTTATATATTCTCAAGCCAAGGTGCTACAAGTCTGGCAATTGCGATGCATCTTCCAACAAGAACGTGGGTACAATCAACCCCACCAGGTTCTCCCGGGTATAATGCAGCATCTTGCGTTGCCAACGGAGAAATCTACAAGCTTTCGGGTTCAGGTTCCGTAAATGTTTTTGAGAAATTCACACCCACATCAAACGGGCTAGGTACCTGGACAACACTAACCGCAGGACCCTCAAATATCATGAATGCTCAAAATGCCATAGCATATGACGGGTCAAGATATATTTATGCGTATAACGCGGATTACAATACACCGACTTCCTCCTATCTTGCGAGATATGAAATATCAGCTGGAACATGGGAATCTTTGACGGGATCACCTCACCCCAAAAGATACCCCGGAATGGTAGGAATAGATGGCAAGATATATATAATTGGCGGATTGGTACCCTCGGGAGTCGATCCGCAGGTGTGTCAGGTTTATGATCCCGCCACCAAAGGGTGGAGCACAATTGCACCAATACCTGAAGCAATTAACTTTGCAAAGTGGTCAACGACTACAGACGGAAGGTTTATCTATTTGCTTGGATCCGGCGGCGGTTATTCAACTTATCCGGCATCAACAAATATTTACTACTACAATCCTCAAACGAATACCTGGGGAAATGATGGGAACACTCCTGCCGAAAGAGGACTTGCAGTAGGTATATTTCTTACCGGATTTAACAAGGTATTTTTCGGTGGCGGCAATTCAGGAGGATCAGGCACTAATTACCAGGTGGATTGCTGGGAAGGTGACAGCCATATTTTCATCCCTGTCGAGTTGACTTCATTTACAGCCTCAATTTCGGGCAGCAAAGTAGGATTATCGTGGACTACGGCTACCGAAAAGAATAATAATTATTTTGAGGTAGAGAGAAGCAGCGATAAAGTAAAGTTCACTTCAATAGGCAGAATATCAGGCAACGGAAATTCAGTAATATCGAGTTCCTATAACTTTACCGATAATACTCCACCAAGTGGTTTGCTATACTACAGATTAAAACAAGTTGATTTTTCCGGAGGTTTTGAATACAGTAGTATTGTGGAAGTTAGTCTTGAAATTCCCGTTATATTTGCAGTTAAGCAGAATTACCCTAATCCTTTCAATCCGTCAACAAAAATATCATTCAGTTTACCAATGGCGGAGAAGGTATCTATTAAAATCTTTGATGCATTGGGTAGGGAAGTTTCTGTTTTAGCAGATGATTATCACGAAGCCGGAAACTTCGAAATTCCTTTCATTGCTGCAGATCTGCCGAGCGGGATATATTTCTGCAAAATCGTTGCTGGTGAGCATGCCAAAACCATCAAAATGGTTTTAATGAAGTAGTTCTTTCTTGAAAAATTTGAAGCCGCGTTATTTAAAGAAAATAACGCGGTTTTCCTAATTACTTCTTTGCTTGAATTTCGAACTCATCCAGAAGACGAATTTCAAAGGATTCGGGTTCACTTTGTGTACCTTCCTTAACGGGCAGGCCATATGTTTTAACATAGAACTTATCGCCGGTTACCTCAATTACAGAGTAGTGAAAAGCCCTGAGACCAACAAAGTCATTTGATTTCTGAGCATTTCCTTCCGGTCCATAGTTATAGCCAAGTAATTTGTAATAAGGCAAGGCTTCATCATATGTGAGTTCCTGTCCGGGACGTTTTTTTTCCGGATTATCGCCAAATTTGCTGTTGTGATAATATATAGGAGCACCGGCACTTCCGGTAATTATCTGATAAACCCCATCAACAGTTTGTCGCGAATAGAGGTGTTCGTGTCCGGCAAAGTAAGCCACCACATTGTACTTGACTAAAAGACTCCACATACTTTGGCACTGGTTAAAAAACCATTGACGTGTAGAATCAAGTTCCCCACCGGTATAGTTCATTCCAATGAAAGGCAGAGCATCGCGTAAATGTCCGCCGGTTGGGAAAAACATATCATGCCCTATCACAAAAATATGTTTAATTTCTTCAGACTCCCTCGCTTCCTTCAGCACATTTTCAAGCCAGTCGAGATGTTTGAAGTAATGCCAATCCCGTCTATCATCTGTAGTATCTTCAGGATCGCCATAATACCAGCGGTTTGTGTTAAGTACAACAAATCTGGTTTTATCATGATCGAAATAATATGTCGTTCCTTTTTCGTCATCAGGACCATTCATAAAAGTGTTAGGAAAAGATTTAACGAAATTTTTCTCGTCATCTCTATGCTGAATTTCATGGTTTCCGACTGTAACCCAGATTTTGGGGAAAAGCATATTGCTTTTGTAAACCGGCTCCATAACTTTCTTCCAATACTCAAGTTCCTTCACAGTCTTTTCAGGCACATATTTATTTCCGTCGACCATGTCACCGGGGAAGAAAAGAAACTTTACATCTGTATGCTTTAAGACAAGGTCCTTTGTGAGAGCGGAAAGAACCGGTTCATTTACTCCATTGTATCTTCCGCGGCTATCGGACATTACTGCGAATTTGAAGTTTTGTGCAGTAATGGCAGAAGTAAGAACCAAAAACGTTAATAAGCGTAATAACATTGAATTTTTCCTTTATTTGATTAGTAGTAATTCGGTTTGTGGGAACGATATATATTCAGCTCCGTCAGGAGTTACGATTATCTCGTCCTCTATTGTGACTACGCCTTTACCTTCAACGTAAAGACGAGGTTCAATAGTAAAAATCTGCCCGATCTCAATTGGTTGGAAGGGGGTTTTTCCATATCGTTCCCATTGAGGATAGAATCCAACACCTCCGTCATGAGCGGCTTTGCCGACTTGATGTCCCAGGGCATGCTGATATTCAGCATAACCATTTGCCACAATGTAACTTCTTGCCTCATTATCTACTTCCCACCCTTTTATGCCGGGTTTAACCTTTTCCTTTGCAAGACGAATTGCTTCTTTTAAGACATCAAAACCTTTTTGAACATCAGAGGGTGCAGAAGTTTCGCCATCGCGCAAAATGTACCAGGTTCTCTGAAGGTCGGAGCAATAACCATTAATTTTAACACCAAAGTCCATATTCACAATATGCCCCTTTTCGATAATCCGGTCAGTTGGTCCCGAGTGAGCCCCTGCAGTCTCCGGGCCCGAATAGACAGCCGGACAATGCTCTTCATCCCATGCCGGTTCAAAGCCTCTCTCTTTAATTTTTCCACTTATAAATGCTGCAACTTGTTTCTCGGTTTGCCCGGGTTTCATAAAAGCAGTTACTTCGTCGTAAATTTTCAGAGTTTCTTTTACTGCCTGTTTCATAATTGATATTTCGGTTTCAGACTTTCGTCCCCTAAGGGCTGCAATAATTTCTTCTGAGGAAACCAGTCTTGCCTTGAATTCAGTTTCCTTAACAATATCAAGCAATGTCAGATATAAGCCGTGTGTTAACCCGTCAGCCTGAGGAGAATCAACAGAATAGTTAATAGCAATCTTACCGGGATTATGTTTTATAAGATAGTCCAGCAGAGGTTCGCGAACTGATTTAAGATACCCGACAACATTTTTATAAGTACCCACAAGAGTCATGTGAGGAACTTCAAGTGAACCCACTATTGCTGTTGTATCTCCATTCTTATTTATGAGGAAAGCTGACTGCCAGGTGGCATTCGTGCCCACTACGACATTCATTACCGGATCCGGAGTTACTGAAGTTTCCCTCACAAAAATCAGCCATAGATCAATCTCTTTTTCCTTTAATATTCCTGCTGCCTGATCTATTTTTTCTTTTATTAGTTGTAATTTCATCTATTTCCTTTCTGAAGAAACGTTTTTCCTTTGTTTGAAAAGCCATTCATAAAGATCATCCTTATGAAATACCCTGGCTATGGTACTATGGTTGTGTTCTGGGGATATTGTAAAAAGTAATTGTCCGTGTCCATTGCATTTTTTTATTCTTTCCACTATATTCTCAGAGTTAAAAAGAGGTACGTCGTAGTCCTTTTTTCCATGTATAACCCATAAGTTCACTTGTGAGAGCCGGCATGGATCAACCTCATTTCCCCTGCCTGCTATTGCAACTGCTCCTGCTACAAGATGCGGATATGCTCCGGCAAAGCGGAAAGTCCCCGAGCCACCGAGACTCATTCCGACAACATATATGCGGTTTGAATCCGTCGGGTACTTTTCCTGAACATATTTAAGCACTGACAGCACTTTCTGAGGTTCCCAGTGGTTCCCCGAGCGAACCTGTGGCGCAACAACTATTGCCGGAAGGCTTCGCCCATTCTCAATGGCTTCGATAACTCCGTACCTTTTAACTCTATTGAGGTCGGTTCCGGAGAGACTTCGACCATGAAGAAAAATCAAAACCGGGGGATTATTACTTAAAACCGAATCGGGGGGAAGATATAACCAGAAGGGATATTCCGCCAATCCGGTCACCTTAGTAAGCTGTGCTTCAGAAAAGCCATTTAGTCCCAGAAATAGTACAATTATAAAAATGTTTAAATTTTTCAAATCTTCGCTGACTTAATTATAAAATCTAACATGGTTAAGAAATATAGCAAAATATCCCCTGAAATTAAAACCGGATATACTATGACGTTTCTCCAAATATAAATTTGCTGATAAGAAGAGGTACTTTATACCGACTTTAAGTGTAAAATGTCAGGTTTTATATACCTATTGTCATCCCTAAAATTCAAAGAACACAATGTTTTGCTAATGTAAGTACGGGTTGTGATTTTCAGATTTAACAGGAAAATAAGGTAAACCCCCCAATCTTTGCTTTTCTCGCAATAATTTAATAGTTTTGCAGGGATAAATATATAAAAAAGGAAGTATAATGCAAGCATCTATTGAAATGAGCCTTTACCCGCTAAAGGAGAGTTATAAAGAAATAATAAAGAAATTTTTAGAAGATATAAGAAAATCAAATGAAAACCTTCTTATCGAAACAAACCCGATGAGTACGCAAATATTTGGCGATTATGACGAAATTATGGATCTTTTAAGAAGAGAAATAAAACCTGTACTGGAAAAAAACAAGGCAGTATTTGTCGTGAAGTTTCTGGGTACGAATCTTAAGGAGGAAAACAAAAAATGAAACAGTTTATTTTAATTTTTCTGCTCCTGGGTAGCTCATTTTGTTTTAGTCAAAACTGGTTGCAGGTCGATTCTGTATTTTCCCCAGATGGTGTAACCGTGGAAAGTTTTTCCGCTCCGGTTTTTGCGGATATTGATAATGATGACGATTTTGATCTCTTTTTAGGCAATATAAACCTGAGAGTTGCCTTTTTCCGCAATATCGGTACTCAAGCTGCCCCGTTTTATCAAAAGGATACCTCTCTTCTAAGCGCAGTCTACGCAAACGGATATCAATATACTAATTCTGACTACCCCGCAATAGTTGATATAAATGCGGATAGTTTGCTGGATTTGGTTATAGGAGGATACAACGGTATCCTGCTATATATAAACAGGGGAACAAAGACAGAACCGGTATGGTATCAGGATACTTTGATATTTGCTACTGTTAATCCGCAGATAGGTACTGATGCACGCCCTGCTTTTGTTGATATTGATAATGACGGAGATATGGATTTGTACACTGGAATCGGAGAATCTTTATTTGGAGGACCGAATGCGGGAAGCACTTTTGGATTTAGAAATACTGGAACCGCTGTCGATCCTGTTTTTACACTGGATAATACCATCTCGATTAGTAATGATATCGGACTGAATTCCTATCCCGCTTTCGCTGATCTGAATAATGACGGTGATTTTGATATGCTGTTAGGCAGAGATCTTTCAACGTTTGCATACTTCCAGAATAATGGTACCCCCCAGGCTCCTGTATGGCAGTCAAACGGTTCCCTGTTTGCAGGTGTTGAACAGGTGCGTTATTGGAAAGATCCCACATTCTGTGATTATGACAATGATGGGGATATGGATTTGATCTATGGATCTGATGCCGGACTTTTATATTATTATCAGAATACCGGAACTCCAACAACTCCTCAATTTCAATATAATGCTAATCACTTCAAGGTTATTAAACTGAGCGGTGGATCGGCAACTTCATTCCTATGCGACTACGACAAGGATGGGGATTTTGATATGCTTTCCGGTTCTTGGGATGGAAAGTTCGTTTATTTCAAAAACGACGGGACTTTTCAAAAGCCTAATTTCAGACAAACAGCAACTAATTTCTCAAATCTGGATCCGGGTTCATATAGTATTCCTGAATTCGTTGATATTGATGGAGATGGTGACTTGGACATTGTGTCTGGAGCACTTGACGGAATTGTTTATCCGTTTATAAACAGTGGTACCGGATTTGCTCTTAATAATACCATCTTTTCGGGAATTGATGTGGGGTGGCAAAGCGCCCCTACTTTCTGTGATATTGATGATGACGGAGATCAGGATTTATTGATCGGAGCGGAAACCGGATCTAATACAAAATTTATGATCAATAACGGAAACCTTAATTTCACGGAAGATAATTCAGTAATTGCTGGAATCACTCTGCTAAGTTATAGTCGCCCTTCATTTGCTGATGTTGATAATGACGGAGACTTTGACCTTATGTTTGGACGGTCAAGTGGTAATGTAACTTATTATGAAAATACCGGGTCAAAAAAATCTCCGGTTTGGACACTGAACACAACTCTTTTCAACGGTATTAAGGTCAAGCAGAATGCCCGAATTGGTGTGGCAGATGTCGATGGTGATGGCAAGAAAGATTTAATTATTGGAGAGTATGACGGCAACTTTACATTTTTCAAGAATCTGTTTGCTGTTGCATCTCACAGAGAAGAGATGACGGAAGTTGCTACTGATTTTCAAGTTTATCAGAATTATCCAAATCCTTTCAATTCACAGACGAGGATCAAGTATCATATCCCGGAACCTGCTGATGTGAAGATAGTGCTTATGAATACTATTGGAGAGGAAGTTCAGACAATCCTCAATTCATATCTCGGTTCCGGATATCATGAGGTGGATTTCAATGCCAGCAGTTTGTCAAGCGGAGTCTATTTTTATAAGATTTCTTACACTTCAGCAACAGGTGATATGAAGCAACTGATTAAAAAACTGATACTTCTAAAGTAATTTACAATTTCCCAACAAAAAAGCCGGTATGTCCGGCTTTTTTTATAATATCAAAAATTCATATTCCGTATTTGAATTATTTTCGCCGCAATGCTTACGGCTATTTCCTCAGGTGTCTTGCTGTTTATTGCCACCCCAATTGGAGCATCAATTTTTTTTATTTTATCTTCTGCAACCCCCTTTTGCCTGGCTGAGTTTACAAGCTGCCCGATTTTGCTTCCGCTTCCCATTACCCCCACATATCGGACATTCAGGTCTAGGGCGATAATGGTAGCCTCCAAATCCAAATGCTGAGTATGTGATACAATAACCACAAAGGATTCATCACCCCCCTCTATATATTGCCCGATTTCCTCAACTGGAGAGTGATGTATCTCGTCAGCAAAGATGTTCTCAGTTACGGTTGAAATATCCTTTCTCTCATCAAATAGCACTACCCGCCAGCCAAGTATTTTCATTTGCCGCGAAACAGCAAGGCCAACATGTCCACCACCCACTATGTATATAGTCGTTTTGATGTTTATTGGTTCAGTGTACTTAAAATCATTTTCACTCAGCATATTGAAACCAATTTTAATAGAGTCATTAAAATCCTTTATTTCCAGGCCATGGTCACTTAAGGATAATACCCGTACTCTTCTATCTGAGAAGCAACGGTTGATTTCATGAAGGGCGGGAAGATCTTTTTCATCAAGGCTGTTTATACTGACGAACTGAGAACCTTCGCAGATTAACCCCGAGCGCTTTTCACTTTCAATATTTTTATGGATAAACTCTCTGAGATAATTGAAATCGCCGGCAGCATTCAGTCTTTCTATAAGAGTATTAACAATTTTGTATTCCATGACTCCGCCGCCAATACTCCCGAACATTGATCCATCCCTAAAAACGGCCATTTTGAAGCCCTCCCGTCCTGGGGAGGATTCACTGGAGTTGCAGACAACCAGCAGAGCTCCTCTTTTTTTTATGCTTAATTCTTTTTGAAGCCTTTCAAAAAATTCAGCATTATTCATCTGAATATCACCTCACTTAATGAATAATAAATTGCCATCAACGCAGAAAATCCTGCGCTTGCAATAAACCGGTACTTTGCGTTTATATAATTCTGAATTACCCAATTTGCTGTCAGCGATACAGGTATGTTGAATGCGAATGAAAGAAGCCCTATGTGAAGCAGACCAAATTCTATACTGGAATAATTACCTGTAAAAATATTGATAAAAAGCAGATGCCTGGCAATCCATAAGGGATTGAAATATACTATCGCTAGTAATGTTCTTTTAATTTGGTCAATTGTCTTTTTATTATCAGCAACTTTTTTATTAATCCAGTTAAAGTAATTCGGAATTTCCGCCGCATAAATAATTCCACCAACCAATACCATTCCCGCAAACCGGCTGATACTGAAATTACCCGCAATCAGACAGGCCACTGTATCCCCCGCACTGTATATAAGCATCCCCCTTACTATGTTAGGGATTGTATACCATCTTAATATTTTTTTTATCAAATCATTTCCGATGGATAGAGGTACTTTAACACGCGCTCCGGAGTAAGGGGTGAAGTTATTATCTCGGGCACACAGTTTCTGAAACTCTTGATAGCATTAAGAATGGCAAAGTAAACAGCTATTCCGTACATAAGGGGGGGTTCTCCAATAGCTTTTGAATTCATAACTCCTTTTATGTTGGGAGAATTTTCTAAAAATTTGATGTTAATTTTTCGCGGAGTATAGTTAATATCTGGAACTTTGTATGTTGAAAGGGCATTGGTTAAAAGGATCCCTTTCGCATTAAATAGAATTTCCTCCATTGTCATCCATCCTATCCCTTGCATTAGAGCTCCTTCAGCCTGTCCCATATCAATTAGTGGATTCAGACTTTCCCCAAAATCATGAATTATGTTTACGCTTTCTACTGAATATGTTCCCTTCAGGCAATCCACTTCAGCTTCAATCATCGCACTCCCAAACGAATAATAGGCAAAGGGATTCCCCTTGTTAATCCCCGGATCAAAACTAATTCCGGGCGTGGCATAATGAGCCTGCGCACAGAGACTAACCCGGTTTACATATGCTTTGGAAATCAATTCCTTCCAGGTCATTTTAATTTCTTTCCCGATAAGAATGTTTTCATCCTTAAAATCCACTGATTCCTCTTTCACCTCGAATAAGTCACAGATGAAAGTGGTAAGTCGTTTTTTGATTTCCAATGAAGCTATTTCGGTTGCTTTACCATTCATGTCGAATCCCACACTCGCCGCTGTAGGAGATGTATTCGCAACAGTTTTTGTGGATGTGCTTTCGGTTTTAACTTTGGAAATATCAATGGAAAAAATCCGGGCTACCACCTGTCTTATTTTCATGTAAACTCCCTGACCCATTTCAACTGCTGCCGTACTAACTGCAACAGTGCCATCAGTATAAATGTTTACAAGTGAAGCTGCCTGATTTAGCATCGTGTTGGTGAAGGATATCCCAAAACAGATTGGCATAATTGCAAAGCCTCTTCTTTTATATCCTTCCTGCTGATTAAACTTTTCAGTCTCCGATTTAATCGCCTCAAGATCTACTATCTGTTTAAGTCCGGAAAAACATTTCTCCGCTGTAGAGTTTATCATTATCTGCCCATAGGGGAAAGATTTCCCGTCACTTATTAAATTCTTTTCCTGGATTACGTGTGGTGGAATTTTTAATTTTTCAGCTGCTTTATAAATAGCAGACTCAATAACAAACATTCCTTGAGGTCCTCCGAATCCCCTGAACGCTGTATTGGGAACCAGATTTGTTTTACAGGCGATACCTGTGGCTTTAACGTTTGGAATAAAATAACTGTTCGTGGAATGAAACAGAGTCCTGTCCAAAACCGCTGTGCTAAGATCCGCAGCAGCTCCGGAATTTTGATAAAACGTAACCTCGTATGATTTTATTATACCATCTTTGCTCAATCCAATCTTATAATCAGAACTGTAGGGATGTCTTTTCCCGGTTATTTTAACATCATCTCCTCTTGGTAAAATAACCTTAACTGCGGTTTTGAGAGTATAAGCTGCTAAAGCACTTAAAACACCCCAGACTGTTGCCTGATCTTCTTTGCCTCCGAATCCCCCTCCGAGACGCACTGCCTCAACCTCAATTTTATGCATGCCTATTCCTAAGACATTTGCTATTGCCCTTTGAACCGCCGTTGGTCCCTGTGTCGAGGAAATAACTCGCAGGTTATCCCCTTCCAATGGGATTGCAAGCGCACCTTGTGTTTCTATATACAAATGTTCTTGTCCTCCGGAATCAACCCTCCCCTCAATCACGACATCGCTTTCCTCGAATCCTTTTATTGTATCTCCACACGCAAAGACTCGCGGTGGGGCTATCAAACTTCCCTTTTTAAATGCCTCTCTCGGATCAGTAATAACTTCGCTCGGAATATATCTGATTTCTATTTTTTTTCTTGCCTTGATAGCCAGATGCCTGCTTTTTGCTACTATTAGCGCAATTGGTTGCCCGATATAATGAACATATCTTTCAGCAAACAAAGGTTCATCCTTGATTATACTGCCGATCTGATTCTCTCCCGGAATATCTTTATAAGTAAGTATACGAACTACGCCTTCGGATTTTATTGCTTCACCATAATCAACTCTCTGAATTTCCCCTGCTGCAATTGAAGAATAGAATACTGCCGCATGGAGTGTGCCGGAGGGTTCGCGATAATCATCCGCAAAAATTGATATGCCTCTGACATGATTTATTGTGTCATTATTTATCATATCAGTTCCTCCGCTCTAATATCATTAGGAAAGAGTTTTATAAAATGCAAATATATTAACTGGCGCAGAAGCAGACGTTTATATTCCTTACTGCCGCGAGCATCACTGATTGGAGAGATCTCTTCCATTGCGACTGAGGCTGCTTTCTTAATAGTCTCAGGATTGATTTCTTTGTTTTTTAATTCTGCCGATGTTTGTTTTAGGTATAATGGAATTGGTGCCACTCCACCTGCGGAAATCCTCACTTTATTTATTTTATTGTTATTCATTATTGCAAATAATGCCGAGTTAACGGATGCAATATCAAGATACTCTCTTTTGCTTACTTTCTCAAAATTCATCTTAAAGTCTGGTCCCGGTAACTGGATTATTATTTTGTTTATTGTCTCATCCTCCGCACAATCCACAGTCTTGTACGAGATAAAAAAGTTTTCCAGTTCAATCTCCCGCGTTTTGGTGGAGGATGTGATTTCCAGTTTGGCACCGAGCGCCAGTAGTATGTTCGAGAAATCACCGATAGGAGATGCATTTCTGATGTTCCCGCCGGCGGTTGCTCTGTTTCTTATTTGTCTGGATCCAAAATATTTTAAATATTCTTTGATAGCCGGAAAAGTTTCGCTAATCATTTTGGAATTCTCTATTTCCGACATTGTGGTTAATCCGCTTATCTTCAAAGAACCATCTGCAATTTCGATTTTTTGTTCCGGAATATTTTCATTTAATATCTCCAGAACATAATCGGTAACCCCCTCCGATTGCTGCACATAAATATCTGTGCCCCCCGCAACTTTTGTAGTTCCCTTAGTTTGTTTTCTTATTCCCACTACCCCGGACGACATCTTTATTAATTCCTCTTTTACTCCCGCAAAATACTCCGGAATAAGGGAAAGTCTTATCAATTCGTTAATTCGATTTTCATCCTCATTTATCTTTGTTTCAGCCCAATCCGAAAAACGTTCAATCACCCGCTTTATCGAAATATGTCCGGTACAGCGACAGATATTTCCTGCAACCGAGTCGGTAAGCGTACTTGTTTCAACTTCAGCCCCGCTCAGCAAATGCCCGGTAATTGAGACTATAAAACCGGGAGTGCAAAAACCACATTGTGAAGCCCCCTCTTCCAAAAACAATTCTTGCACTTTTGTCAGCTGCTCTTTCTGAATTCCTTCAATCGTTACAAGATGCTTCCCTGCAATCTCTGCCACCGGGAAAAGACATGAGTTAATAGTCTTATAAATTATATCGTCCCCGTTCAATTCGCCAATTATTACAGTACAGGCACCACAGTCCCCCTCTTTACACCCTTCCTTTGTACCGGTCAATCTTAGATCATTACGGATTACATCCAGCAGCGGAGTTCCCGGTTTTACGGATATCTCTTTTATTTCATTGTTACACAGAAATTTAATTTCTTTTTTCATTATATGATTGATGTTTTACTGACTTACTGATTACAAATTTACAAAAAAAGCAATTTGCCTCCTACAAAAATAAAAAAGCTGCACTATACTTAGTGCAGCTTAATCCCATTTACTTTAAACCTCTAAGGAAGGATTTCCATAATTAATAGCCCACCCCCCATATTTGCTGGAAGTTTTGTTTCCATTTTGATCAGATCACCGGTTGAATTGTCGAACCAGTATGTATTCACTTCATTACCGGATTCCTTCTCGGTGATGGTTATTTTTCGCACATCAAAATCTTTTCCCCCTGTGGATATTTTTTCAATGCCTTTCAACTCGGCAATTTGTAATTTGATCTTTGGTGCGCGAAGTTCAAATTGCCCGATCTCAACTCTTTCACCCTGACTTAAATCCAGAGACCGCACTGCTAATTCTATCCCTGTACCTTCTGAAACAAAAGCCTTTTCATAGGTTACGTTGATGGGCATATTTTGTGGTCCCATCGACATATTACCCTCAGCCTTATTGTTTTCGAACTTGACGTTTACCACAGCCATCGGTTTTCTTAATTTCATCTCGATGGGAAGCAGTGTCGACGCATCAACAATTAATGAATCCTTTCCTGCCATCATTCCGGTATATTCATCAAGAATAACAAAAACTTTCTTTCCATTAATCTCAGTTGCTGTTATATCCCTGTGCATTTTCATTTCGATATTGGCACCGCCGGTACTTATCTTAAATAAATAACTCTTCTTGCCCGGAGTTATTTTACCGCCGTTAAAGGAGGTTATGTACTCGGCATCCTTGATCTCTTCCTTCTTTTCAAGTTCCACGTTATTTATATCTACTGTTATTTCATTCAGTTTTTTGGCAATAGCTTCCCTTACCTCAACCTGTACTCTTCCTTTAAGATGCTTGGCGAGAAATTGCTCCATTGCCACCGTCATCGCAAGCCGGTTTTCTACTCCCGCAAATCCGTGTCCCTCATCCGAAGCAACCATATATTCAACGGGCAGTTTGTGCTCTCTTAGTGCAATCACGATCTGATCCGATTCTGCCTTTTTTACTCTGGGATCATTTGCTCCCTGAACAACATATAAGGGCGCTTTGATTTGATTTGCGTAATAAAGCGGTGATTGGAATTTTAACATCTCTTTTTCTTTAAGGTCATTCATATCCCCCACGCGTATGTCAAACATTTTCTTAACCGGTGCCCAGTAGGGAGGAATTGAATTTAAGAGGGTAAGTATGCTTGAGGGACCTACAATGCTGAATCCGCATGCATATAGATCAGGCGTGAAGGCAAGTCCTGCAAGTGTTGCATATCCACCATATGATCCCCCGGCAATGGAGATCCTCTTGGGATCTGCTATTCCCTCTTTTATCAGCCAGTTTACTCCATCTGTTATATCGTGTTGCATTGCCCCTCTCCCCCAGGTTTTATTTCCTGAATTCAGAAACTTTTTCCCGTATCCGGTTGATCCTCTGAAGTTGGGTTGTAGAACCGCATACCCCCGGTTTGCTAGAAACTGTGCGTAGGAATTGTAACCCCAAAAGTCTCTTGCCCATGGACCGCCGTGAATAAACATAACTACCGGCAGGTTTTTGTGCTCAATTCCTTTAGGCAGTGTCAAATAAGCCGGAATAACAAGCCCGTCACGCGCTTCATACCTCACGGCTTTCATATTTGCAAGATGCTCCGTAGGAAGATTTGGCCTCGATTTATAAAGAAGTTCTGCTTCTTTTAAGTTACGGTCATAGATATATACTGAACCGGGATCCACATCCCTGGAAACCGAAACAAGCCATACTCTCTCGTCGGCAGTCTCAGATCGGATGCTGATTTCCCCTTCGGGAAGCTTTTCCCTCAGTACATTTAGGTCTTTTTCGACTTCCTTGTTCTTCGGATAGATCCTGAGTCTGTCCCCTTCATATGTTGTTGCTAATATTTCATTCGTTATTTCGGAAAACAATACATTCCCGAAATCTACCTCATCAAGCGGGTCCTTTTCAATAAATTCAGTTTTACCTGTGGATAAATCGAAAAGCAGTAATTCAGTCTTGTCTGCATTTCCCTTGTTGGAAACCATGTAAAACTTTTTTCCGTCTGGCATAAACCTTATCGGATATGCTTCCTCCTCACTGCTCACTGAAAAAATCTGCTCGGTTTTATCATTGTCCAAGCTTAGGATTTCGCTTCCGCCATCCGGCAGCATTCTTATTCCAAGTCTTAATTTCCCTTCCAGATCAGTTATCCAGCCTGCTATGTTTTCATCATTCTGTCTTATTAATTTTCGCTCTCCGGTGGTTAGATTGATGTTATAAACATCGTGTAATTCAGGATTTCTGTCATTTAGTCCTATAATAATCTCATTCGGTTTATTGTGCGGAACGTCAATTATCATTGCTCTTACGTTATTCATTGGTGTCAAATCCAGCGCGGGGGGAACTGGATCTCCCTTCTGCGTCGGATCAATTGCATATACTCTGTAGTTTTCGTCCCCCCCTTTATCCTGTACATATAGGATGTATCTGCTGTCCCTTGACCAGAAATAACCCGTTATTGGTCTTTTATCATCTGCTGTTAAAGGCTTTGCCTCTTCGAATTTCTGATTTCTTTCTTTTACCCAGATGTTTCTGACATTATTTAACGGTTTAAGAAAGGAAATGTATTTCCCGTCAGGTGAAATCTGGGCTCCCGATATTTCGGGATCACCAAAAAAAAGCTCCCTGTCTATTATGGGGGGCAGTTGAGCATAAATATTCATTACTATTCCCAATATGATTGTTAAAAATACTGCTTTCATTTTTACTCCAGAAAATATTAAGTTTCTAATTAGTTTAGATTTGAAAATTCTTTTCGTAAAGTACGGTTATTCCCGGTTAACCACACAACATTTCCCGGTTACGGAAAATTCCTTTAATACCTGTCTAATTTGAATTTCTCTCCGAGATAAAGTTTTCTCACCTCTTCATCTTCGGCAAGGTAATCCGCACTGCCTGATCTGAAAATTATCCCGTTAATCAGTATATATGCATTGTCCACAATACTTAGTGTCTCATGCACATTATGATCTGTTATCAGAACTCCTATTCCCCTGTGCTTGAGATTTGATACAATGTTCATTATATCCTCTACCGCTATCGGATCAACACCTGCAAAGGGCTCATCCAACAGTATAAAACTCGGGTCCGTTGCCAATGCTCTCGCAATTTCTGTTCTTCTTCTCTCTCCTCCGCTTAATTGAAAACCCAAACTCTTTCTGATATGCGTAACACTCAGATCCTCCAGCAGTTTCTCCATCTTCTCTTTTCTCTCTTTACTGTTCAGGTTCATCATCTGTAACACTGCCATAATATTGTCCTCTACAGATAGTCTTCTGAATATGGACGCCTCCTGCGGTAAATACCCGATCCCCATCCTTGCTCTTTTGTACATAGGTACATTGGTGATGTTTAGATCATCAAGAAATACTTCTCCCGAATTCGGTTTTATCATCCCCATCATCATATAAAATGTGGTCGTCTTTCCTGCTCCGTTTGGTCCAAGCAAACCTACAATTTCCCCCTTTGTTACTTTAACGGAAGCTTTATTCACCACCGTTCTTTTTTTGTATATCTTGACCAGATCCTTTGAACTTAATGTTGTTTCATTCATATCAGCATAATCATTTTCTAATTGTTTCCAGTAACTTCTCTTTTACCGGTTTGTCTTCATAAATTTTGAATTTCGGAAGGACAAATTCTTTTTCTTTTCCCTTGATCAGATTTTCAGGATAATAATCACTTTTCGGTTCTCCGTAAAGTCGTACTGTGCTTACTTTCCTGCTTTCAAATTCAATTATTGCTTCTTTCGAACTTGCTTTTATCAGCCCGTTCGGTTTATTCTCCTCATACATGTTGTAAAGGCTTAAAACGTTCTCAAATACTTCCACCTTGCTGATCTCCCCCTCACGAAAGTGCATATTAATATCTCTTCCGGATATTTGGTCATATCTTGTCAGCGCCAGTTCATTTTGTGAAACAATTAACGCATTTGTTCTGACTAGCACACGGTTGATCCTGTTCCCCTTAAGATATATACTCAACGAGTCCCCCGATAGTTGGGTGTAATCATACCACATGACCGGTGGATTGTTTTTCTCTCCCATTTTGTTGGTTATTATTTTTTCCTCGTTGCGGAAATATAGCGTCTGATCATTTCTCGAAGAGAAGTTCTTTCTTATGATCTCCACGGAATCCCTGGCAATAAATAAATTAACTGTATCACGGAAAGCTTCCATTACCTCGGCTTTGATTATTAACGTGTCAATAGATTGCAATGTGTCCGGCGCTAGCGCAATCCTCTCCTTGATTACTGTAGAATCTTCTTCCGAAAAAACCACCGAATCTCGCCCCCCTCCATATACTGTGTCTATTTGTATTAACCGGGGATTTTTATCTATTATACTGAAATCCTGCAGTCGGTAATCTTCAATGTAATTCCCGAATATCTTAGTCCCGTTCTCCTTGTTTTCGATAACCACATCCCCGTAACCATATGTCTCCTGCTTTATTCTGAAATGAGTCAGACTGTCCGCATTTATGCTGTTGGATTTATCGGTAATTTTTACTCTGCCATAGGCTGTCGCTTGGTCCAGAAATCTGTAATAGATCAACCTGTCTGCCGTCATGGTCGAAACAGTATCGTACAATCTGACCCGCTCCCGAAAATCGGCTTTGTTTTCGTTAAACAGATATTCTCCGGTGTTGGCGGTTAAAATTACTTTACTGTCGTTAAGTTTAACTCCTTTATCTGAAAATGCTTTTCTGATATTTCCGAAATAAAATCCCTCAGGTGTTTCAATTGTTAGTGTGTCCTGCGTTACTACAACGTTCCCAATCAGTTTTGCATCGTTCCTTGCCAGATACTGTATGGCTCTGTCACACGTTATTATTACGTTCCCCTGCGTAAGAATTACATTACCGCTTACTTCTCTTACCGATTCCCCGTTCTCAACCCTCCCGGTAAGTTCATTTCCTATTACGGTTATACTCTTAGTTGTATCCTGCCCCCATAAACTCAGCGTCAGCAACAAGATTATAAATAATATGGCCCTTCCTCTCATCTCAGGGTATCCCTATTTGTTACATATGTCACCCTGTATATTGTGTAATTCTTAAGATTCCTGTCTGACTCAAATCCGAATCCCTCAATCACTTCTGTGGGGGAAGTTATTTTAACAAACTTATCACTAACGATTCTCTCTTCCTGATTTTTCCACATAAGTTCCTCTGTCCTTAAAACAATCCCCGCAGAGTCGTTGGTTGCCACCACATTTCCGATAGCGTATAGGTTTCTGGTTGCCTCATCCATTTTGCCCCGCAGCGAGGTTAAGGTGGTAGTCTTCTTTTCAAAATCATTGTAAAAGTCCACTCTTAAATTGCTGTCTATTATAGTTTCTTCCTTGAACATTCTTACATGCCCAGCCCACATTATCGCCTTTGTTTTTCCCGAATCCGAAAAAATTATTGTGCTGCTCCAGCTTTCTTGTAATGGGATTTCCTGAACTCTCAGTGATTCGTTGATATTCGGTTTCACTTTCTGCCGGGTGCACCCGAAGAATACTAATATCATTAACAGGAAGAAAAGATACTTCATCTTCTCTCTAAACCCAGATTTATCAGGTCATGTAAATGCACTACTCCCTTGATATTTTTTTCTTCCGCAACTACCAATGCGGTTATCTTAAATCTCTCCATCTGCTGCAACGCAAATGAGGCTAAGAGGTCCGGACTTATTGTCTTTGGCTTACTTGTCATCATTTCGCCTGCTTTTATTCCGTTCAGATCCTGACTTTTCTCTAGCAACCTCCTTAGATCTCCGTCTGTGATTATTCCCGTCAGTTTATTTTCTTCATCAACAACACATGTCATTCCTAGTCTCTTCGACGTTATCTCGAAAATAGTCTCCTTAAATGATGTCTCTTCTCTCACGACCGGTACTTTATCCCCTTTTATCATTATCTCTTTTATTCTTAGTGATAATCTTTTTCCTAAACTCCCCCCCGGGTGCAGTTGTGCAAAGTCTTCCTGAGTAAAACATCTTAATTCTAAAAGACAAACCGCCAGTGCATCTCCTAAAGCAAGCATCGCTGTGGTAGATGATGTAGGCGCAAGATCAAGTGGACAAGCCTCCTCCGTTATTCCCATTTCTAGCACTATATCCGCTTCACTTCCAAGTTTTGAATTTCTGTTGGACATTATTCCTATTATCGGAACGTGTAACCGCTGGATCATCGGAACAAGATTAATTACCTCCTCGGTGTTTCCGCTCTTCGAAAGGATTATAACTACATCATCCCGCCTTACCATCCCGAGATCACCGTGCAATGCATCTGTCGGATGAAGAAATATTGCTGCCGTCCCCGTCGAATTCATAGTCGCAACTATCTTCCTGGCAATTAATCCTGACTTCCCCATTCCTGTCAATACCACCCTTCCCTTACACTCAATTATCAGCTTTACTGCTTTTTCAAATTCATCGTTTATCATCCGCGATAAACCCGCAACTGCTTTTGCCTCTATCTCAACTACTTGACGCCCTTTTATTTTTATGTCCATATTTTTCGTTATCTTAAATTTTATTTAATCCTGTTTATCTCCAGCAACAGAGGTTCGAGTTCATCAAGACTCAACTGACTCCCCGCATCACTCAACGCTTTTGACGGCTCGGGATGCACTTCAAGAAATAACGCATCTACTCCAACAGCTACCGCTGCTTTTGCCAGTGGTTTTATAAATTTCGGCTGCCCACCGCTTACTGTTCCCTGACTTGGTAATTGCACTGAATGAGTTGCATCCATCACAACCGGATATCCGGTCTCCCTCATGATCACCAGTGAACGCATATCAACCACCAGATTGTGATATCCAAATGTGGTCCCTCTTTCCGTCAGCATAATCTGATTGTTCCCGGTTGATGCCACTTTATCTGATACCTGTTTCATATCCTCCGGTGCAAGAAACTGCCCTTTCTTTATGTTTACAACTCTTCCGCTTTTCCCCGCCGCAATCAATAAATCCGTCTGCCGGCAAAGGAAAGCAGGTATTTGCAATATGTCGGCATATTCCGCTGCACTTTCCACCTCTTCAACTGTGTGTACATCTGTGATTATTGGAACATGCAGCGTTTCTTTTACTTCTCTCAGAATCTCAAGCGCTTCTTTCTCCCCTATTGTGGTAAAAGAGCTTACATTGGTTCGGTTTGCTTTCTTGTAGCTTGATTTGAATATGTATGGATAGTTACATCTCTCCGCTATCTCTTTAATCCTCTCAGCGGTATTTAATATCATATCCCGCCCCTCAACTACACAAGGTCCTGCTATCAGCACCAGCGGACTTCCGTCCCCTATTGGTATTTTGTCAACTTTAATCTTCATAGCTTTCAAATAATGGATTCGTTCCTTTTTTTGGTCTCTTACCGAATTTCTCATAAGCAAGTTTTGTTGCTTCTCTTCCCCTTGGTGTCCTTTGCAGAAATCCCTGCTGTATAAGATATGGTTCGTAAACTTCTTCAATTGTCCCCGCATCCTCATTAACGGCAACTGCAAGGGAGTTTAATCCAACCGGGCCCCCGTTGAATTTTTCTATGATCGTCATTATTATTTCTTTATCCATCTCATCCAAACCGCTCTCATCAACCTCAAGTGCGTCCAGTGCTTTTTTTGCAATCTCCAGTGTAACGGATTTTTTATCCTCGAAGTCGGCAAAGTCCCTCGTCCTTCTTAAAAGCCTGTTTGCTATTCTCGGTGTTCCTCGCGACCTCTTTGCAATTTCCATCGATGCCTCCTTCTCAACAGCTATGTCCATTATCTTTGCTGATCTTAACAATATTTTATCTATCAGTTCGGCATCGTAGTAATCAAGCCGGGATTTGATCCCGAATCTGTCTCTTAACGGAGAGGTCAGCATTCCGGCTCTGGTTGTTGCACCGATTAAAGTGTATTTCGGAAGTTGTATCTGTACACTTCGCGCATTTGGTCCGCTGTCTATCATTATATCCAACTTGTAATCTTCCATTGCCGAATATAAGAACTCTTCAACTACCGGACTTAATCTGTGAATCTCGTCTATAAATAAAACCGATTTCTCTTCCAGATTCGTAAGCAGCCCCGCCAAATCCCCTGGCTTTTCCAGCACTGGTCCTGAAGTCGCTTTGATTTTCACTCCCAGTTCGTTTGCTATTATATACGATAGAGTCGTCTTTCCAAGCCCTGGCGGTCCTGTTAAAAGCACGTGATCAAGTGCCTCTCCACGTTTCTTTGCAGCGGTAATAAATACCTTCAGGTTATCGGTTATTTTCGACTGCCCGACAAAATCACTGAACCTGTGGGGACGGAGTGTCTGTTCCAATTTCCTCTCTTCTTCTAACGCCCGGTTATTCGTCAACTTCGATTTTCTGTTATTTTCCAAATTCTTATGTCACCAGTGCTTTGTTTTTAATGTTAAACTTGTTGATCAGCCATACCAGAAGCATCATCAATCCAATCATTACAAATGCACACCCTATCGTGAGTACAGGTCCGAATGCTTGCTTGAATAGCAGCGTTATCCCTGGATTCCACGTGCTTCCGTATAGGATCATTAAATGCACTACGTATATCAGCAATGTGTTCCTTCCTAATAGTATTAAAATCCTTGGGATGGATTCAAGTCTTGCGGATATGTATGTAAATACCGCATTAAATATTAACACAATGCCCAGCCTCAGTACCACTAGCGCAGGACTCGTTGTCCAAAGGGTGCTTGTCCCGGTAAGCTGTTGTTCCACTATGTCTATTAACAGTGCCAGAATTATTAATCCCGATCCAATTCCTGCTAAGTAAACTGTGAATTTCTTTTGTCTGAAAACATTTGGCTTGTCAGCAAGAAAACTCCCCAGAAATGCCCCCGCAGTCAGATACGCTAAAAACGGGAATATCGGGAAAAAACTCCCTGCACTTCTCGACAAGTACCCCGCTAATCCCCTGTGCATATACTCCAGCCAGTTTACTTTTTCCGTAAAGTAATAAGCCACTATTATCATAATCGTAAATGTAAGGAATACTGTCTTATCCCGTCCTCCCAGTTTTTCTGAAATCCACGCTAAAAGTACAATGCTTGCTAGCCCTATACTTATTAAGTGTAGTACATCCACTGTGAAAAATATATCGAGTTGCTGTTGTGTTACGAAACCCCAATATACTATTGTCGGCGTCGGATATCTCAGGATATAGGCCACAAAGAGAAGCAATAACGATCTTTTTAATCCTCGCATTACTCTCGGATTTTGCGCAAATGGTACTTTCTGCAATCTGAAAAGATAAGTGAATACAGTGCCGGCAGTAAATAAAAATATTGGAGCGGTAAGTCCCCTGTTTGTATGCCATAAAGCATATAACCAGTTGTCAAAACTCCTGTATTCAGCCGCAAGCAGAACATCTATTGTGTGTCCCTGAACCATGTTCAGCACTGCAAATGCTCTGATAAGGTCTATGAATATAATTCTGTTTTTACTTGCTACCGGCGTCATTCTCTCAAAATGCTTTTTTTATCCTTTGAGTTCAACTATCATTTCTATTTCAACCGCAGCTCCCTTGGGTAGTTCAGCTACTCCCACCGCACTTCTTGTATGCTTCCCGGCCTCTCCAAATATCTTACCTATTAATTCGGATGCCCCGTTCGCTACTTCAGGCTGATTTACAAATCCTTCCGCACTTGCTACAAATACAACAAGTTTTACTACCCTGCTGATTTTATCCAGATCTTCAATAACTGACTTTACCGCTGCAAGGCAATTCAGTGCGCAAATTTCAGCCGCTTTTTTCCCTTCATCTTCACTAAGCTCCTTCCCGAGTTTACCTTTGTACATTATTGCTCCATCTACTACGGGTACTTGCCCTGAGGTCATAACAAGATTGCCTACTTTTAAAGCCGGTGTATAAGCTGCCAGTGGTTTTGCAACTTGCGGAAGTTTTATTCCTAATTCAAGCAATTTTTCTTCTGTCATTATTAATCCTTTTCTTTATTTGTTTTTTTGTTTAAGTTAAATACCATAATTAAAAATTTTTATCCCTTTTTACTGGGGTATTATTCCTTCATTTCTTAGGAAATAAAAAATGTACGAGTTTAAATTTAATGAATTTGTTGATATTGTAAAAAGATTACGCAAAGAATGTCCCTGGGATAGAGCTCAGACTAACGACTCTATTAAAGCCGCTACTATTGAGGAGGCACACGAAGTAGTTGAAGCTATTGATAATAAGGATTTTGAAGAACTGAAAATTGAACTGGGAGATCTCCTTCTACACGTCGTTTTTCACTCTGTTATCGCAGAACAGGACGGTAAATTCAATCTTTCCGAAGTTATCGCCTCAATTCAGGAAAAGCTTATCCGGCGCCACCCTCACGTCTTTGGGGAAACCAAAATAGATAACCCCGATGATGTTAAGAAAAATTGGGAACATATAAAACTTTCTGAGGGACGAAAGTCCGTTCTGGAAGGGGTCCCAAAATCCCTTCCCGCTCTTTATCGTGCTTTCCGACTTCAGGAAAAGGCTTCGAAAGTTGGATTTGATTGGAATGATAAAGCCCCGGTTTGGCAAAAAGTCGTTGAGGAAATGAACGAACTGCATACTGCAGAAAAAAAAGAATCACCTGAAAAGGTAATGGAGGAAATGGGTGATCTCTTGTTCGCCCTCGTTAATTATGCTCGTTTTATTAAAATCAATCCCGAAGAGGCTCTCTCAAAAGCTAATTCAAAATTCCAGCGCAGGTTTAATTACATTGAACAAAAATATTCGGAAATGAATAAAAGCATTACCGAATCCTCTCTGGAAGAACTCGATAAATACTGGGAAGAAGGCAAAAAACTCGAAAAATAATCTGTATCTCCCCTGTCAGATTATTCTTGTTCAATGTCCCATTGTCCCTTTGGGTAAACCGGAACTCTGACTTGCATTATTTGCTTACTGTCTCAGAATTCCCCTTATCACTGCGTCACACATTGCCGTAAATTCCTGATAACTTGCCGGTTGGCGCCTGTTATTATAAAACAACAATAATCCCATAACTGCGTACCTCAGTTCATTCCGCTTACTCTCAGCAACCTCTTTCTTCAGTATTTTTTTCGTTTTGCAGTATTCCCACTCACTTGAGGTAAGCCTGTCCAGAAAATTATAGATCATCTCAAGCGTGTTGCTGTTGTTCGACATCTGATTGACCCGCTCAACAAAAAATAATTCGAAAATTCCCGGGTACTGAACAAAATATTTAATATACCCCTTCGCTATTTGCTCAATTGCAGGTAACCCCCTTACATCATCCTTGATTTCTGCTAACACAAAGTCCACACATTCATCCTGAAAATCCTTTACGCACTCAAAAACCAGTGTCTGAACATCCTTAAAATAGTTGTAAAGTGTCGCATAAGAATACCCCGCTCTTTCAGCAATGCTTCTCACACTCAGACTCTTCAACCCCTCTCCCTTTAACATATCCTTCGTTGCCTGAATAAAATATCCCCTTACCCGTTGTTCTTGAATCTCTTTTTTGTCCACTTTTTGCTCCATTAACAAAATTAAATAAAATTAACATTGTTAATGTTAATTAATGCGCATTAATTCTGCAAATTAAATTTCCTTTTTTTTTACTCTTTGTATTTTAATTCCTTCATCCCCCTCTCAAGGTAATCCCACCAACCGTGGTTTATCAAATGAACAATGTCAAATATCATCAGTCCATCTGTGCTCTTTAAACACATGTTCACCGCTTTCGTAAATTGCTCTCCGTTGGGGAAATATTGCTCAACATATAACCCCCCTATTACCGGCAGCACCCCCATTATCACTTCCTTAGCAATTTCTGCCGACCCTTCAACCGAATACCACGGCTCTTTTATTTTCCCCAGTCCCGCCTCTCCGCTCTTAACCTGCTTATCGTTCAACTCAGCTACTTCCTCTTTTGTAACTTCATAAAAGTAACATCCGGTAGTATAAAGATCCAGCAACTCCGCATATCCTTGCACCTTGTAATCCTGCGTAGCCCAGTCATATTTTACTGAAGGATCATAATTTCTGCTTGCCCAGTTAACCCCCAACTCATAATAAAGTGGATACCATGCACCTGTATATACCCCCAGCTTTATTTTTGGATTTGTCTGTTTTATCACTATTCGCACATCCTCTAGAAATAACTTGATTATATAAGCCCGCCATTCAAGCCACTCCTTAAAGTACTCCCCTCTCTTCAATTCCCGCTTTTCCCCCTTTCCCTCCCACTTATATATATCCTCCGGATAATTCTTTAATTCTTTCCAATGGATGCTTCTGAGATAAGCGTCAAACGAATCCTTTGAAATATCACTGAAATCCGCCTCAATTCCGTCGAACCTCATCCTGTCAAGTATAACCCCGTCAAGTTCCGGATATAATCTCACTACTTCCTCAACAATGGAGGACTCATAAAACCGCACAAGATAGCTCACAGGATTCAGCATCGCGGAATATTTATGCTTCAGTTTTGTTATCTCCACCATTCCGGAATCTGTATAATTTATTGACTGCCAGTCCTTTTTATCCTCCTCGCTATATACAATTCCCCTGTCCATATAATTATGCCCCCCGACAAAAATATTTAACGAAGCGTGAACCCGCATTCCCCGTTTATGCCCCTCCCGTATAAATGTCCCTAAAAAATCAAAATCCGGACGCGTGAATCCATCCCATTCTTTCATCACCGGAGCAATCTCGCTCTTATACAACACCTCTCCCGTAATTGGTTTCACATCAACAACAATATCCGTAAACCCAAGCATTTCCACTTTATCCAGGTAATAAAGAATCGAGTCCATATAACTAAACCGCTTGAAATTCGCAGTTGCATCAAACCACATCAGCTTCTGTTTCTCCTGAGCGAATCCACTAGCTGTTAAGATGACCATAACAAAAAACATAATTAACTTTTTCATAAATCCACTTTCAAATTTGACATCCAAAATTACTAAAAATTCCAGATTCTCAAAGATTTAAACCCCCTGCTTCTTTTCCCTCTCATCTCTCCGTATACTGGTAATTATTTGACAATTTATGACACCGAAACCCGATATCCAACCCCTCAGCATTTCCATTATCCATCCCCCGACTCGATTTTGGTCCGGGCTCCGAAACCGACTCCCTCCATTCTTCAAAACAGGCTATAAATAGGGTATAAATAAGGTACAAATAAGGTATAAACAAGGTCTTAACTTTACCAGCCACCCTTTCCCGGCAACCATAAATTATCATAATTTCACCCCTCTCAATCCCTTCCTCCCTCCCCTCTGTCTGTTTTCTGACCTTTCAACTTATCTATCTTTTTACTGGTCATCCTCTTCCTGAAGAAGCTTTCGGTAGGTTTTGTCTCTTTCCCCCCTTTTCCGTATTTTTACACATTAATTTTTAACATAAAGAAAAAAATGTTGGTTATCCAAAACACCCTATCAGGCAAAAAAGAAGAATTCAAACCAATTAATCCCCCGCACGTCAGCATGTACGTCTGCGGCCCCACGGTTTACGACTACTTCCATATTGGCAACGCCCGCTCATTCCTCATCTCCGATATGATCCGCCGTTACCTTGAATATAAAGGCTATAACGTGAAATTCGTTATGAACCTTACTGATGTAGACGACAAAATAATCCACAAATCAAAAAAGGAAAACCGTTCTTTCTCTCAAGTCGCCGACACCTTCACTCAGGCTTTCTTCGAAGACATTGAAAAATTAAAAGTCAAACCGGCTACACTCTATCCCAAAGCAACCGGACACATTTCGGAAATTATCACCCTTATCTCAAATCTTATTGACAATGGTTTTGCCTACAATATTGACGGTAATGTGTTCTACAACGTTGCCAGATTCAAAGACTATGGAAAACTTAGCGGCAAGAAGACCGACGAACTCGAAGTCGGTGCCCGCATCGAAATCAATAACGAAAAACTCAACCCACTCGATTTCGCACTCTGGAAAAAAGCTAAGGAAGACGAACCATCCTGGAATAGCCCCTGGGGCAAAGGACGCCCGGGCTGGCATATCGAATGCTCTGCCATGAGTTGCAAACACCTCGGCGATACTTTCGACATCCACGCAGGCGGTAGCGACCTCATCTTCCCTCATCACGAAAACGAAATCGCACAAAGCGAAGCCGCCACAGGTAAACCCTTCGTTAACTACTGGATGCACTTCGGCTTCCTTAACATAAATGAAGAAAAAATGTCCAAATCCCTCGGCAATTTCTTCACCGCACGCGATATACTTGCAAAATATCCTGCCGAGGCAATTCGTATGTTCCTCTTCCAGACTCACTACGCCAGCCCCCTCAACTTCTCCGAAGAAGCAATTCAGGCTGCACAAAAAGGACTCGAAAAATTCACTAACCTCGTTGACAAAATAAACTCTGAGCTCTCAGCCCCCTCTCAGGCCGCACCAATGACGGACTTTGACTTCCCCACTTTCTATTCAGCCTTCGAATCCACAATGGATGACGACTTCAACTCCCCCAAGGCAATTGCAGTCCTCTTCGACTTCATTAAGGAAGTAAACAGGAAAATTACCGAATCCCCTTCCCTCAACTCCGGATTTTATCTGAAAACCAAAGAATTTCTGGAGAAGACAGCCATTGGAGTCTTTGGCATAACCTCCTTCGAAAAAGAAGTTCCCGCCTCTTCCGGTATCGAGGATAAGTTAATAGAACTCCTCCTCTCAATTCGCGCCACTGCAAAGAAAGAAAAAAACTTCACACTCGCAGATCAGATAAGAGATGAACTTCTGAATCTTGGCGTTGCAATCCGTGATACTAAAGACAAAACTCTCTTCAAAAAGGTTTAATGCATTTCGAACTTACCGTCGGTGACCGGATCCACAAATGTCCCGTCAGAATAAGCGCCAAAGCTCGTTATCTTCAGATCCGCTTCATTCCCGATAAAGGTTTGGAACTCGTTCTCCCCCGTTTCGCTTCTTATGCCGATGCCGAAAAATTTCTGAAGAAAAATATCGACTGGGTCGAAAAGAAATTAAAATCCGCAAATCACCCTCGCGATATTCATAGCCACTTTCTCTTCCTCGGCAAACAGTTTTCAATCAAAACAACCGTCACTCCTAAAGGTCACAGCTCATACAAATTTACAGAAGACTCCCTTGAAATCTCTCATCCCGAACCCGCAAGAATCAATTATTCCAAACTCTTCGACCTCATATACAAAATTGAAGGAAAAAAACTCCTCCCCCTCATCACCCGCGAAATTGCCTCGGAATTCGGTTTCACTCCAAACAGAATTACCGTCCGCGGTCAGTCCTCCCGCTGGGGAAGCTGCTCCCGCAAAGGAAACATAAACCTCAACTTCCGCATGATGAAATTCAGAAGAGAATTAATTAATTACATAATCATACACGAACTCTGTCATCTTCGCCACTTCGATCATTCCAAAGCCTTCTGGACCGAAGTCTCCAAACACTCCCCAAACTACAAACTCCTCAAAAAAGAAATAAAAAACTTCTGATTCCCAATCTATTCCTTCTCCGCCTTGTACTATCCCGCTCAACCCATTCAATTTACCATTAACAATTTACCATTAACAATTATATTTATTTCCTTCCCCGTTATAAACGTTACGGACGTTACGAACGAAACTACTCCCGGTGTGGTCAGATAATCTTCTTAATTATTTTGTTATTGCATTTGAAATTAATATTTTGTACAATTACTTCTGATTTTTCATTATTATGGTGAAATGCCTTATGCAACAAATTCTTTTCAATTCCAGAATTTATTTGGGAGGAAAGTATTATGTGACATCTCTGAATTCCATATCTCTCCATTTGATAATTATATCTAAACCAATCGAACAACTAAAACAATGATAATCCTATGAAAATACTAATAATTATAATATTATTTATCCGGTTGTTTTTTGCTGAGTATGTGAATGCGCAGAGCCAAAATCATATATATTATTTCAATCATCACTGGCGTACTATTGGAGTTGGTTACGGCTATAATATTGAGAAAGCTGATATGAACCGTGACGGCAAAGATGATATAATAGTCGGGAATTATAATGACACTTACCTG
>JAAYVN010000011.1 GCA_012517155.1 Ignavibacteriales bacterium
ATAAGTTTAACCTTATTTTGTTAAGAACTAACTCTGAAAATGTCTTCACTGCAACACCCTGCGCGGCGGATAGCGTTTAAGAGCTGATTTTCGCTTAGAATACTCCCTTGCAGCTTAAAAATTTTAGAAATTTATGCCTGAGTAAAATATTCTTCATTCACTGCAACACCCTGTGTAGGCGGATTCCGTTTTCCTCCGACTGCATCGGATTCCAACCTTCAACCCGGGACCTACGGCAATTCACATGTAAATTTATACTCTGCTGTGGTGGAAAATACTCAAACCCTTTTCACGTATTAAACGTAACAAACGATTTAATCACACCTAATAACTTAAGTCCCTTTTTTTCATTTCCACTTTTCTAACTATATTTTAAAAATTCTTTTTTAAAATTATTAATATTGAAACAGCTTTGGCTATCTTAATTTTTATTTTCCGTATCAGGCTCTCAAATAATGAAAAAACCAGTTGCTCAAAGTAATTTGCTCAAGCAAAAAGAGATAGTTACCGTTAACCTTCTAATAGACGTTATTACAGCTCTTCCGGTTATAATAATCGCCATTCTCTCTAACTCACTCGCTTTGGCAACTGATATTTTTGACTACACATTTACCATAACCTCATCTTCCATTTCCCTTATTATACTAAAAAGATGTATAAAAAATGAGAGGGGAAATTTCGATTTCGGACTCGGAAAGTTCGAAAGCCTCAGCGCCCTCTTTACCTCTGTCCTGATGCTAAGTGGCATCATTTTTTTATCATATAAAGCTATCGTAAGGGTTGTGGATACCGTCCAGCTGGAAACCACTTTTGTTATTATTGGAATGATTATTCAGACCATTGGATTTTTTATTAACCTCTCACTATGGTCCCACTCCCTCAAACAATCCAAAACTGCAGTATCTCCTATAATGGAAGCACAGTGGCGGGTTAACCGTATCAACGCTTTTGGAAATTTAATCGTTATTCTCTCTTTATCCCTCGGGCTTATTTTCCGGGAATACACATGGGCTCATAAGATCGATCCTGCAGCCGCTATTATCCTTATTTTCATTACCGCCAAATCCTTTATTGGTTTAATCCGGAACTCGCTGAATGACTTGCTTGATCATACCCTGGATGAAGATTTACAACTCAAAATACTTAAAAGACTTGCAGAGTTTGAAGATTCTTATGAAAGGTTCTATGACTTTCGCTCCAGAAAATCCGGCAGCAAAATCTTTATAGATATTTCGTTAGGCTTCGATCCTGTCCGTAATGTTGGTGATTGCCTCGATTTTTCCGGCAGAATTAAAGAACGCCTTGAAACTGACATCCCTAATAGCGAGGTGAACATAATAATCCGCTTTTTTGAAGACTTCGATGAAACACTTATAAACGTTGACCTCCCAGGAGAAGTTCTTCCTCTTTCCGAAGAGCATCTTGACGAATGCCTCGATATAGCCGCAGTTGCATTCCCAAATGATGACATCGAACTTATTAAGCTTGAACTAAACGCCTCAATTCATCCTACCCGGTATAAAAAGGAACTTCAAAAACTCGGTATTCAAAAACCGCGCTATTGGGTCGGGATACTTGACGGCAAAATTGCCGGTTTTGTTGGAATGAATTATCACATCGGTGAACCCGATATTGTCTGGGGAGGATGGATGGCTGCAAGGGCTCCAAACACAAAATCCGACATGAAAATCAAAATGTTATTCATGTGGAAACTCACTTTTGAAGCACGCCAAACCGGAAGAACATTCGGGAGACTCTATACATCCACTCACCCTAATGAAAAAGCGGCTAATCGTCTCTATGATAACGTGGGAATGCGTGTTTACAAATCCGTTCCCAAGGATGACTACGATCTTCTTTACCGCGAGGTGGTTATTCAGGATGCTTATGAAAGAATAAGACCCGGAAAAAAACGCCATTATAGAAGCCACAAACCCCTTAATTAAAAATTCGCCTGCATATTTGCAGTAATCCCCAGCTTCGTTGGTATCATTGAAATCGCTCCGTTTGGACATATAAAACTGCAAAGCGAACATCCAATACATTTTTTGTTATCAGCTATCACCCCCTCTTCCCCCACATATAATGCACCATTCCCTGACTCACTGCATATCTCAACACAATTTTCACATTTACCGCATTTGGAATAATCAATTTGCGGGTGAACAATATAACCCCGATTAAGTGCCTGATGAGTTATAAGCTTATTTAAGGCAACTCCGCAAATCTCCCCGACTGAGGCAAATCCTTTTCTCTCCAGATACCCGGCAAGCCCTCTTTTCAGTCCATCTATAATCAAGCTTCCGGATAGCATAACCTCAGTGCAGATTTGTACAATCCTTGCCCCGACAGCCATATATTCAACGGCATCCTCCCAGCAGGAAATCCCTCCTGCCTCATATATAGGGACTACTGTCTCATTTGCTATCTCCGCCACACAACGCAGACCAATCGGCTTAATACACCTCCCCGAGAGACCACCATAAGTCGAATATCCGTCAACATCCGGCAAAGGTGTCATCGTTTCAATATCTATTCCCGAAAGGACCGAGATCGTGTTTATTGCACAAATTCCGTCAGCTCCCCCTTTTACGGCTCCTCTTGCCGCCCCGGCAATGCTGGTTACGTTTGGAGTTAATTTGACAATCACCGGAATTCTGCAAACCTCTTTTACTGCTTTTGTGATTACCTCAATTGCTTTTGTATTCTGTCCAATCGCCAGCCCCAGGCCCTGGGCAGTTACCCCGTTTGGACAACTGAAATTCAATTCCAGAGCATCAGCTCCCGCCTCCATAACCCTGCGGGCTATTTTCTTCCAGGACTCAGTTCCCTGAGCCCCCATAATACTTCCTATCAATATTTTCCCCGGGAATTCTTTCTTGATATCAGCTATCGCCTCAAGCCAGTAGCCTATCGGTTTATCCGATATCATCTCTATATTTTCCAGGCCAATAACTGATCTCCTGTCCTTAATCGCGCTCAGCCTTGGGGATACATTAGAATTAAGCACATCCTCATCCCTGATGGTCTTGGTTACAGCACCTGCCCATCCCTTTTTAAATGCATTTTTTATCAGCTGAGCCGAGGCTGTTGGCGGTGCAGAAGCAAGAATAAATGGATTCTCAAACCTTAACCCGTTTGAATAAACTTCTAAACAACCATTCATAAATTATTTCCCTTCCAGATTATCTTCATTCATCCATCCCCATTTCCCCAGAACATGAAATAAAACGGATAAAAACATCCCGGCTACTGCGGCAAATGCCATCCCTTTCAATTGAACAGAACCAATGTTTACGCCTGCCCCGCTTACACCCATTACAAATGTCACAGCTCCCAGTACCATATTCCTGTTATTGCCGAAATCAACTTTCTGATCCACAAATATCCTGAATCCCTGTACAGCTATCACCCCGTATAAAAGCATGGTAATTCCCCCCATTACAGGAATTGGGATTGTTGATATGACTGCTGAAATTTTACCAACACTTGAAAATAAAATTGCCATTAAAGCCGCTCCCCGGATTACCCATACAGAATATACCCTGGTAATTGCCATCACCCCAATATTTTCGCCGTATGTTGTGTTCGGAGTTGATCCCGTGAATCCAGAAATAACATTACTAACCCCGTCGCCGAACAAAGATCTGTGAAGACCGGGATCTTTCATCAGATCAGCATCAGTGATTTTGGCTGTTACGATTAAATGACTTATATGTTCAGCGAGTACGACGAGGCAGGCAGGGATAATTATGATAATTGCATTCATATCAAAAACCGGTGTACTGAATTTCGGGAGGGTAAACCATGCCGCATTGCTGATTGCTTCCGTATTAACCATTCCCAATGCCAGCGACATAAAATACCCCGAGACTGCTGCAAATAATATAGGAATGATTTGTAAGAATCCACGGAATGCAACAGATCCTACTATCCCCACAGCCAGGGTAAAGAGCGAGACGGTTACCACCCGGGGATCAATTGAAAAGACTTCAACAATTTTTCCTGTTTCAGTTGGCAATGGGGCTAAACCTGCCTGCTGTGCTGCTACCGGTGCCAGTTCAAGCCCGATAATTGCCACAACACTCCCCATTATTGCAGGAGGCATAACAATATTTATCCACTTTATCCCATAATTCTTTACGATAAATGAAACAAAAATAAAAAACAGTCCAAAGAAGATAAATCCGGACTGTGCATTTGCAAAACTCCCGTATACCGAAACGATCAGTAAAGTCGGAGCAATAAAAGCAAAACTGGAGCCCAGGTAAGCAGGAATTCCCCCCCTGGTAAAATATGTGTAAATCAGAGTTCCTATTCCATTCATGAGTAATGCAATCGCTGGATCAATCCCAACCAGAACCGGCACTAAAATTGTCGCTCCGAACATCGCCGTCAAATGCTGAAAACTGAGGGGCAAAGTTTCCATAACCGGCAATTTTTC
>JAAYVN010000084.1 GCA_012517155.1 Ignavibacteriales bacterium
ACGCTGTTGTGGTTAAAGAGGGAAACAAACGTATGGCTTGAGATAACGACTTTATTGATTCCAGGCGAGAATGATTCGGAGGAAGAGATAAAACAACTTAGTGACTGGATTGTTGATAATATGGGGGATGGGGTTCCGCTACATTTCACGGCGTTTCACCCCGCATTCCGGATGAGGGACAGGCGGAGTACTCCAACATCAACGGTTAAAAAGGGAAGGGAGATTGCAATGAGCAGGGGGATAAAGTATTGTTATACGGGAAACATTATTGATGAGGAGGGACAGAGTACTTATTGTCCGGAATGCAGGCGGGAGGTTATTGTGAGGGACTGGCACAGTGTGAAGAAAAACAGTCTAATCGGAAACAGATGTAAATTCTGTAATGCGGAAATTGCGGGGGTGTTTGAATGAGGGGAGGGTAAGTGGTCATTAGTCCGTTAGGTAACGGACGTCATTAAATTGCCATTTGTTGTAAAAAGACGGAACGCGGATCCCGACACAGCAGGGTGTTGCAGTGAAAGAAGAATATTTTACTCAGGCATAAATTTCTAAAATTTTCTAAGCTGCAAGGGAGTATTCTAAGCGAAAATCAGCTCTTAAACGCTAAGTACGCAATCCGACTCGGTCGGATCGCAAAGTAACGCAAAGTAACAACAATCATTGTGAAGGAAAGTACTCATTGCAAAAGCCTGCACAACAACACGGAGTTCATACCCCTAGTTTGAAGGGAGGAGGTATTCGGGATATAGTCCGGAAAGAGAAGCCCTTGGCTTCTATTTCCAGACTATGGCAGTTTGAAATTTATTATTTTACCTCTACAATTGCATGACCTATAGGCGGAGTCATTTCAAAAGCAATCGGGGTAACAGTCCTGCCCTGGTTATAATCCCAAAATGAATTCTCCGGGCAATTTCTTCTGAAACCGACAGAATGGACAATATAAAGTTGCCAACCAGGTTTAGCTCTTTCAAGCCACATTCCGACGTCTCGTTTTAAGTCATTGTTCTCAGTGTCTTCCCAGCTAACTGCAGAACCGTCCCAATCTCTAATGCCCGACTCGGTATTAAATTGGATAAAGCAGATTTCCTTATCTTTATTAATCATTTTTTCGGGAGTATCCCATTTCTCATGGAGCACATTTCCGACGAAGTCGTAATTGGCAAAGATTTTCCAGTAGACCTGATCGGCAACTTTTTTACTATATTCGGGATGCTTTTTGTTAAATCCGTCCAGCAAGTCCTTATACAGTTTTCCCTTTGGAGTAAAATAGCGCAGATCAATTGTTCCACCGGCTTCCACAAAGAACTTGCCATCTCTAAATTCAAACTGAGAAGGATTATATTGAGTTTTTTGGGGGAATCCACTTTTAGATACACAGACAGCTCCATAGCCAAAAGCTTTAATATAGGCGGGATCCAGATCGGCCGGCAGAAAAAACGAAAAGAAAGAAAGGACTATAACACTAAACACAAATTTTTTCAAAATATTCATAACAGACTTCCTTATGTTAATTGATAAATAATCATCTAACAAGCGGCAAGGGGCTATACCGGGAATTTGTCGTTTTAACACAAAAATGAACAGACAAATTTAGCTAAAATAAATCAAGTGACAAAAAGAAAGAATAAAAATTAATTATAATTAGAAATCAGCCAACCGGGAAGAAGTAATCCGGCTGGCTGATTTGAAAGGGGTCTAACCGAAAAGCATTTTCACTACAAAGAGAGCTCCGAGAGTACCAGCCAGATCAGCGATTAAGCCGACTGCAAGGGCATGACGGATTTTGCTGATATTTACCGCGCCGAAATAAACCGCCACCACATAGAAAGTGGTTTCGGAACTACCGAAGAGAGTTGAGGTAAGGATACCCACGAATGTATCCGTACCATGAACAGCCATAGTTTCGGCCATTACGCCAAGCGAACCACTACCCGAGAGGGGTCTCATAAGAGCCATTGGGAGGGCTTCAACGGGAAATCCGATAAAGTCAGTGAAAGGTCTAAGAACATAGATGAGCCAGTCCATAGCACCGCCTGCTCGAAAAATAGCTATAGCCATCAAGATACCGACGAGATATGGAATAATTCTGACGGCGACATTAAATCCCTCTTTAGCGCCTTCAATAAAGGTCTCGTAAACCTTGACTTTTCTAAAAAAGCCATACATTACGAAAGAAACTATTATAAGAGGGATAGCCAAGGTTGCAACAATTTGAATAATCAATCTGACAGTTTCGGCACTCATGAAAGAGAATGCGCCGCCGACCAGGGCAAAAAGTCCCGTTGCGAAAGCAATCACAAAAAAGAGGATCACAAAAGCAACAATCAAAAAGAACTTAGCATATTGTTTAATCCAAGAAGCAAAACCGCCTTTACCCATGGGGAATTTTTCAAGAAGTTTAGCGCTAAGGACACCCATAATAGTGGCGCAAGTTGAGCCAAATATGGAAGTCCCGATAATAATTGCGGGTTCCGCACTACCAGCAGCAGCGCGAAGTGCGATAGCTGTTGCGGGGATCATGGTCATTCCGCCGGTATTGAGAGCCAGGAAAGTACACATTGCGTTTGTGGCAGTATCCTTTTTATCGTTAAGAGAATTAAGTTCCTCCATGGCTTTAAGTCCGAAGGGAGTTGCGGCATTACTCAGCCCCAAAAAGTTCGCCGACCAGTTCATTATAATTGCCCCCATAGCAGGATGATCGGAGGGGACATCGGGGAATAAGAATCTAGTAACCGGGGTAAGTGCTTTAGCAAGAATTCGAATAAGTCCTGCTTCATCAGCTATTTTCATAATGCCGAGCCACATAGCCATAATACCGATCAAGCCCAAGGCAATTTTCACAGCGGTGTCCGCATAACTTAAAGCGGAGTTGGTAACCTCCTTCATTTTTATGAAAGAGATTTTTTCGAAAACAATTTCCGCACCGACAACTTCTCCAGATTTTGTTCCCATTATTTTTATTTCGCCATACAAATCTTCTTCCTTGCCGTTGGTTTTAGCCATCCGTTTCAGAATTTCGGGGCTATCACCTCCGATGATTAGGTAAAGAGGGGCTTTATTGGTTTTTTTATCAAATGACAAATGAGCGGAGAACTCAAGGTCTTCCGGAATATTTTCATTGTAGAATTTATTAAAATCTGTTTTTGCGATTTTAATTTTAATCTCAACATTTTTAGTATAGACGGGAGTTACCGAATCAGGAAAAGAGACAACAGCGGAAAGGGGTTTTCCGGTTTTATACTTATCCGTTGAACTATCAATAATATCGCTGGATAAAGCTGCCGCTAAACCAAGAAAAATAAGGGCGGCCCATACATAATTCATCATAACTGTTTTTCCTTATTTAATGTTTATAAATTTATACCGGAACGGGAAAGAAGTATTTCCCTTTGAATTGACGGCTATTATTCTAATATCACACGCATTAATGGAGTCATCGTTAACCGATACTTTAACCTGATTACTCCTGGCATCGAATAAAAACGAATTCACGGCAGTAGAGTCGAAAAAGACCTTTATACTATTGGGGTCGATAGTATTTTTATCAGTGATTTTAAAGAAGAGTTCCTTAACGCCATTATTTATTTCTTCAGTAAAGAAAGAAATTTTAGGAACACCAGTTTTAAAGTAGCGGCACAATCCCTTGAAAATTCCCCAAGCCTGAATTTTATTAAAATCCTCGAGGGCTAAGCGCTGTTCTTCCCAGTTGTGGGTATGGAAGCCGCACTCAAGAAGAACGGCAGGAATTTCGGTATGCCGGAGGACAGAAAATCCAGCTTTCGGATAAATCCAATAATCAGAGTAAGTCCCGTCAAACGAACCAAGACCTCCGCTATTTCTCATAGCAAAAGCCAAGTCACGCTGAATAAACTTAGCGAGGTCTTTTTCCATCTGTTCAAATTCGAAATCAGACTCGGTTGCATGGTAATAAGTTGAAGTATAATTAGTCCAATTATCCCCAGCTTTTCCGGGGGCATTATGATGCACGCTTATAAAAATATCCGCACCGCTTTGATTTGCCATAATTGAACGGTCTTTAAGGCTTACAGTTTTGTCAATATCTCTTGACAAGAAGACAGTTGCCCCGGCTTGCTCAAGAAAGCTTCTAAGATAAAGGGAAACGCGCAGATTCACATCTGCTTCAATAGCGATACCCATAGGTCCGGTATTTTTCCGGTCCTCTCCTCCATGTCCCGGGTCAAGGAAAATCTTTAGTCCGGATAAACCCGAGCTACAGTCAGAGATGCTGTTATTCATTAATTGCGTATCAAGGAACTCCCTCGGGACATCGTAGTAAACAGCGGGGCCGGAGGAACATCCATAGAAAAGGACAACAAGAACAAACAGAGCAAAATATTTTTTCATCTAATCTCCTTTATATAGTGGTAGCAATAAAGTCAATATTGTGACTACAAAAATAAGAATCATTTGCTTATGATAAAAGCAAAAGAGGAGATTGTGAAAATTATATAATACAGTTTCCGTGGTTGTCCGAAAACAAACAGGAGTTACAATGATCCAGATTCTTGGGGAACGATTTTGCTCTGATACCGGCAATTGATTTTTCAACAAGTTTTCCGAAAGAAGATATAGAGTGCAGGGATACCGACTGACGGATATCAATCGAGGGGTAGTTAATAAAGAGAAGATTTAACTCTATATCCCTTCCAGGCATTATTGAGTTAAGAAGATATGCATAAAACATAAGCTGATCTGAATACTGCCTTCCTCTTTGTAAAATGGAGGATTTATCGGTATTCGGGAGGGTATCGGTTTTATAATCAACCACAATTAATTTCGAATCACCGTCGAAGATCACCTTATCAATAATGCCATACAAAATATAATTTGAGTTTCTTACAAATATCTCATACTCATTTTTGTAATCCTTGTAATTTTGAAGATTTTTATAAGAAGCTGAATTATAGAATGCGGCGAGAGTTTCCTTCACTTTATTTCTCAACCTATCAAGGGGAATTAAGTTATAGCGAGTAAAGTCAGTTTCCGTTCTGAGTATTACTTCAATAAGGGAATCAACATCTTCAACGGGAGTATTTTTTTGCAGAGCCGCGTGAATTATACTTCCCTTGAAAAGAGAAAAAGAAGTAAAGACTGATTTATCTTCGTCTTTCTTTTCTTTCTCCTCATGGTCAACAGATTTATATTCATATTCCACACTTTCTTTTTCTAACTCATGATTGGAAGACAAATGTGAAAATTTACTAAAGCCGAGTTCGTAAGTCAGTTTATACTTAAGCGGGCAGTGAAGGAAAGTTGCGATTTTCGTTGCGGAATAGATTTCTTCCGAAGGAGATTCTATTATTTTATCACTATTAACTTTGATGTCAAAAGGTTTTTCAATTCCGGGGACCGGATCAGCTTCCGCTTCAGCATAGTCAACAGTTTTCAGGACCGGAATTTCAACCGTCATATCCTCTTCGAAGGAGACAAATTTTCCGTCGTGAACGAGAGCCTTCTTAAGTTTACCGGAAACCGCAATTTTGGGTTGAATGAGGGGCATATTCAGTCCATTACAGAGAAAAGAAAAGAATGAGTTTTTCTTGAATGGTTTATCGCTTATAACTCCGGAGAGAAAGAGGAAATTTTCAGCGCGGGTAACGGCGACATAGAACAAGCGGACAGATTCAGCAATTTCTTTCTCCTTTTGGATATAGTCATAAGTCCGCAGGATGGGGGGGGAAACATAATCCTTAGAATAATTTCCAGAATGTGGAATTTTCATCAACAATCCGGTATTTTTTGCAATAGCGACTGACTTAGCTTTAGTTACCGTTTGCTGAGGAACCTCATCCATATTTATGACGAATACCGCTTTATACTGCATTCCCTTTGCCATATGAATAGTAAGAATTTTCACTGTATCAGAATCATCTCCAGGGCTTACCAGACCTTCATCAGTTTTGGTTTCAATAGCGTCGCGGAGGAATTCAGTATAATCATAAAGAAGGCGATAACCGTTAGAAACAAATACTTCTGCGTCCTTAATTAATTTTTCGAGATTTTGCACTTCCACATTACCATTTTTTCTAGCAGCAATGACTGAAAGAAAATCCCCTTCTTCAATTATCTTTCTGATTAATGAGGGGATATCATAAGTTTCGGCTAATTTAATATTTTCAGAAAGGATTTTAACAATTTTATCAAAAGTTTTGCTTTGGTCAGCGGAATGAACTAATCTTTTCCAAAGACTAACCGGTGATGAAGGAGGATCGGGCGGTTCGGTTAAAGATATTTCAAGAATAGAAGAGTCAGACAAATTAAAAAACGGGGAGCGAAGCAAGCCGACGAGAGGGACGTCATCCTTATTAACAAGGAAGCTCAAGTAATTGTAAATATCGTAGACCGTCTGGCGCTGATAAAAACCCTCACCGCCAAGTATAGAATAAGGAATGTTCTCATCAGTAAATACCTTTTCAATAACCGGAAAGATTTTTCGCTTACGGCAGAGCAGAGCGATGTCCCGGTAGTTAAGACTATCCGTTGAATGTTTAAGTTGCTTAAGACGTTTTGCAATCATTCTGATTTCCGAAACCTGCGGATTATTTAATTCCTTTTGCATATTGTCCGCCAAGATGATTTCAATAGTCCCGGGCTCATTATCCGATCTTGCGCAGACAATATTTGAATAAGCGACGCGATTAAACTCCGGAATCGGATTGTCCATAAGATTTGAAAACAGATGGTTAGTAAAGAGAGCAAGCGAAGGGGACATACGGAAACTCTCCTCCAGTTCTCTGGCGCCCCGATTGTCAGTTTCCCTTTGAATGTTTTCCCTTGTTTTCCGGAATACTTCAAGTTCCGCATCCCGGAACATATAGATACTTTGCTTCTCATCACCAACAACGAAGAAATTATTATCCTTCAAATAATTTACGAGGGGCAGGAATATATTATATTGAATTTCGTTAGTGTCCTGATATTCATCGATCATAATATAGTTGAAGCGCTCTTTCAAAGTTTCCCGCACATGGTCATCAGAAACCACCTTTTCTGCTTTCAGCAAAAGGTCCTCAAAATCAAGCAAACCTTTTGTTTTTTTCTTTGTTTCATATTTGTGGAACACACGATCGAACAAAGTCATCAAATGAAGACCAACAGCAGCGAGATAGTTGTGTGAAGAAAGGTCGTCAGATGAGGAGTGAATTTTGTTAATAGTATCCTGATAAGAAGAAAGAAGTATCGAGTCAGATTCAGTGAACTCTTTTCCCGCCTCAAATTCCTTTTTATAGTCAGAGCGTATCTCGCCTTTTTGAGTAAGGATTTCGTTTAGCAAGTCTTTCATTAAACGTAAGACATCAAGGCAATTCCCATTTTGTGATGCAATCCTGAGTTGAGAAAGCATCGAAGTGATTTTAGGGACTTTCGGTTCTTTTCCTCTTTTCAAGGGGATTGTATTCCCAGAGTTAATTTTTGATATTCCCTCAATGAAATCCCCTAAAAAAGGAGCAAGGATAAGGTTAAGGTCTTGTAAGTATTTTGTGTTGAAAAAAGATTCGATAATGGACAAAGACCGGGAATAAATTTCATTTTGTAAGCGGAGAACTTTCCGGCGTTCTTCGATCATTTTATTAATTACGCTCTGAAGATTGGCCCAGGAGCCGAATATTCTGACGAGAGTGCGGATATCATTTTTTTCTTGCGGGGGGAAATCCGGAGAATGAAATTCTCTTTTAAACTCATCAAAAGAAGTGGCGATAAGTTCATCATTTAAGGTCTGGTCAGCCACGATGAAATCAGTATCCACATCAGCCTCAACGGCAAATTCCTTAATAACATCCTTACAGAAAGAGTGAATAGTAGAAATTTTTGCCGAATAAAGTTGTCGGCGAAGCAGAAGAAACCGGGCGGCATCCTCAGGTTGAGACTCTTGAATCTTTTCCTCAATTCGAAGAGATATTTTCGAATAAAGTTCTGCTGCGGCTTTATCAGTAAAAGTTATAGCAACAATTTTTGAAAGATCAATGTTTTTCTCAAGCGCAATTTTAAGGTAGCGTTCAATCAACACAGAAGTTTTACCAGAGCCAGCATTAGCAGTGAGGGAAATATGGCTATCAAGTCCCAGAGCATTTTCCTGATTCTGTGTAAATACTTTACTACCCATATTATTCTTTATTTTCTTTCAGGACAGAATCCGATGTTCCGGTTTTCAGGAGTTTGATTATGAACTCTGTCGTTTCGGTATTCTGTTTATTAAGGTAGATATCCCCGCCAATGCCGGATATGAATTTTTTAGCCATCTTTAAGCCAAGTCCCATACCTGACTTTTTCGTTGAAAAATCAGGATCAAATATGCGGTCTTTTAAGTAATCAGGAATTCCGGTTCCATTATCCGATACAGAAATAATAAAAAAGTTATCTTCATCAAAGAGAGTTATATTAATAATATTGGCTCTTGCCTGTATAGAATTTCTGACGATATTAATAAAGACTCTTCTAAGATTATTTTCATCTGCTTCAATAACGGCAGTATCAAGATCAGAGGAAAAACGAATGGATATTTTTTCGTGTATGAAAAGGTTAACCACTTCATTAACAGTATGGACAAGATTGATATTGGTCAAATTAATTCCGGGCATGCGGGCAAAGCGTGAGAATTCGGAGGCAATCTGACTGAGTGTATCAATCTGCTGAAGAACGGTATTAGTAACCTTTTGAAAGATGACGTCGAAATTTTTGCCTGCGTCTTTGTAGGAAGCGATAAGCTGTTGAACGGCAAGTTTCATGGGGGTAAGGGGGTTTTTAATTTCATGCGCCACCTGTTTAGCCATTTCCCTCCAAGCGCTTTCCCTTTCCAATTCAGCCAATTCATGCTGATTTCGTTTAATTTCCGAGGTCATATAATTAAAGCCATCAATAAGATCTTTGATCTCGCCAAACTCAACTTTTTCAACCCGAACATTCAGATCACCATGGGCGACCGAGTTCGTAGCATTAGTAAGATTACGGATTGGGGCAGAGATTTTACCAGCCAGCATTGTGCTGACAAGGATTATAATAAGTATTGCAACAGAGTACGAGCCAAAAATAAAAACATCTATTTCGAGTGGAGAGAAGGGATTATCGAGTTTATTAAAAATATCATTGACCTCGATAATATATGAACGGTTGTTTATCCTTGCCTTTCTATAAAAGGAGTGATACTCAACATTCTCGTATTTATTTTTCACGAAGTCCTCATTTAATCCTATCAGACGGAGAGATTGAAGAGGTAAAGGATTGAGGAGATCGGGAATAATTCCAGCAGCCAAAAGGTCATAATTAGTTGTAAATGCAATACGAGAAGAATCGTAGAAATTGTAAGAAATTTTTAATTCCTTATGAGCTTTTTCAACTGCGGTTAAAACACTTCTATCGGGGTTGTTTTTTAACTGAGTCTTAATGTGTTCTTCAATCAGAGTTGCTTTTTCGCGAAGTGAGGAGCGGACGAGATTTTCACTCTTTTCAGATACGCTAAAGCGGTTATAAATTGCAAGAGCAAGAAGAGGGATAAGAGAAATAATTAAGAAAGAGGTAAGTAACTGACTCTTAAAAGTGAAGCGGAGTTTTTTAAGTTCCTGCAGATTTTTAATAAGCGAAATAAAAATAAGAACCACAAGAAATATACTATGGAGAATGAAAAGTTTGAGGAAGTTAAAGACACTCCATTCAAGATCTTTTTCTTTGAGGGTGACGACTATGTGGTTAGTATCCTTCCCGATAATCTGTCTAAGAGCAAAAAGGACATGATCCTCGTTATTAATTTTTGCCTCACTCCATAGCTCGCCCAATTCATTATAAGTGCCCGTCCGGATCAGATCAATAACCTGTCTGTCCAAAAACAGATCAGATCTATAAGGAGTGACTTCGCGGTTAGAGAGAGAAAAAATATTTGCTGAAGTAGAAGAAATATCCCGTTTACGTTTATCAGAATAGAGAAGTTTATGCACATCAGGGACAGCAGAGGAGGGATGTTTAACAACAACCGTTGCGCAGATGTAACCAATCTTTTTATTCCGATCTTTTATGGGAATAATTCCCGAAACAATTTTTTCTCCTGTTTCATTATTTATGAGGTCAAATGTTTTCAATTCATCTGCCGGCAAAGCGAGAGCTATCTGAGGAACGAGGTCTTTTTCCGGGAGTCCAGTTGAGAAGCTGCCGACAATTTTCCGATTTTTATCAAGAATAGTAATTGCAGAGGAGACATCTTCATTTCTCATAGCGCTTCGTGACCAGACCCAGAAGGCGAGGGAATTAAAGTCGGTTTCCCTTCCCAACAAGCCGTCAACCAATTCCTCCGAAGAATAAGATTCAAGCAATGCCTCACCAACAAGAAAAGTGCGAAGGCTTTCATTTTGGCGATTGATGTTATACGCAATAGTCCGCAAAGACTCTTTTTCCTGAAGGAGGTTAAAATAATTAAGGTATGAGATGCTAATTATTGATGAGAAAACAATAATGGTAAGGTAATCAACAGTTTTTATTGTTGCTTGTCGTGATATTTTAAAGGAGACCAGGAAAAGTAAAAACAAGGTCAGGAAAAGCAATGTGGGAGTTATCAATGGTTCAGACTGAGCGAAGGAGTAGATAAGGAAACCGACCAAATAAATAATTGCAAAGAAACCAACATAGACTGTAAACTGAAATTTGTTTTTTGTCTGAAGCCAGGAAAAATTATGAGCAAGCAACAGAACAATAAGCAAAGCAATCGACGAAGCGAGAAGCAGAAGTGAAAAATTCATAAACAAAATAATAAAATCGGGGAGAAGATCACTTCCAGCGAAGTAATTCAAAGAAGAATCATAGATAATGCTTTTTATGGAAGCAGAAAGAATTCTGATAAATCCAAACACAAAAAAAGCAGTGACAGGAATCAGAATAAAGAAGGAGGAGCGATTTTTATTCCGGGCATAATGAGTGAAATAATTAGAATATTGATTGGAGAGGTACAAAATCACAGCCAGAAATGCTACAGCAGTCATAAAGAGTTCAAGGGGGGATTTAACAATTCCCCCACCCATAGAAGAAGAGAAATGAGAAGGATCAGATAGTTCCTGCCAAACCAAATTAGCGGGGATATCAAGGTAATAAAGGATAAAGCGTAAGAAGAGAATATATATAATAAAGAGGGCTATTTTCAGAGACCGAAACTTTAATTTTTTGTAATCACTTTTTAGTCCGAAGCCAAGCATTAAGAAAGCGAGAACCAGGAGGAGGGACTGAACCGATGAAATTTTATCCCGGAAGGAATTAAGTTCCAAATTAAGTGTTGGAACTGCAACAGTAACCAATCCGATTTTTTCTCCCCGGTTATTAAGAATTTCAAAGGAAGAGTTTCTTCCATCCTTTGAATTGGACTTAGAAGGATTATAAGTAATAGCAATATTAGTTTGAAATTTATCTTCAAGCTCAGAAGTGAAGCTATAGCCAGTTTGTCTGCCGATTTCGAATGTGTATTTTTTTTCAAGAAGTTTTTCGAAGGAAAGCCAGTACTTTGAATTATCAATAATAACAGAATCAAAAAAAGCAAGAGTTGTTTTTAAGGGAGTGGTTTTAAAGAAAGTGATTCCGGTACCTGAATTGCCGGGAGGGGGTACAGGTTTCCGAGTAGTTATATTGTTATTCCAAGCCCTAAGATTTCCGATACTGTCGTAGAGAGCGATTTCGTAATTAAGGAAAGAGGGGTCATTTAACTTGCGAAAGAGAAATTTTCTCAAAGACTCGTCTGATGCTGGTTGATCATTTATCAAGTTAAATTTAGCTTTTTGTGCATCGGATACGAGTTGAGACTGAAGAATTTCGAACTGTTTTAAAGTGCCGGTTTTATTTTCCAGAATTTTTCCAGCCAGAATTTGCTCCCAGTTATCCTTTTTTTGATTTATAAGGTAAGGGCCGGCGATAGCAATAAGAAGGAAGCCAATAAGAAGCAGAAGGACGAAAGTAAGAAATTTTCTTTCTCCCGAAAAGTATTGCCGAATTTTTTTCTGAATTATCTTATAGTTAGCTGAGAGATTGTCCACTTATTACCCGAATATTCCAAAGATAAAAACACCTGAGCAGTTTCCTTTTTATTCCTTAATTCATAGGTCAGCACACCAGTTGCATAAGGATTTTTATTGATAACGACACTTGTGTAGCGAAAAGTTACCGATTTATTGACTTTGAATAAATCCTGCAGGATATAATAAGTTTGACTTTGGCTATAATAACCCCTAACGCCATTTAACAAGCTAAGATAAGTTTGCGAAGACAGATGAGATGATAAGAGATTAACATTTCCAGCCGACAGCCCATTTTCGATATCAGCAAAAGTTTTTTCCAGCAACTGCTTGTTTTGTATCTGAATATCAAGTACAGAATTGATATCAGGCACAGACCCGGAATTTCCGGCAGCAGGAAAGAAGAAAACCGGAAACGTTAAAAGAGAAAAAACGACAAATATTAAAAAGTATTTCATTATTAATCAAACTTATTCGATTTCAGATACAAAATTACAAATAAATCAGGAGAATCCCTTGATAATCGGGATTAAAGAAAAAAAATCCCGGCGAGCCGGGATTTTTGTTTTGCTCCTCATTAACGTATCCACGATCTATAGAGAGTTTTACGTTCAGTAAGATTCTTGCCATTTTTGAGCTGAGGATTACCCTCAACCGTCTGATATGCCCAGTCAAAAACAATTCTTTCAGGAGTAATATTACTTACTCTAATTTTAGCGAAGTGGTTATCCCAAGTCCAAATGACGTAGGTATGTCCAATCTGAGCAATTACATCCTTTGTAGGAGACCAACCGGCTAAAGGAGCTTCGGGGATATCCCAAATATCGACAGTTTTTCCCATATCACGAATATCAGTATCATCCCAGACATCAAGGTAATAGGTACCATTATAATTTTCAAAGAAGAAGTCAGCATCTAGGTGGTCATAAGGAACGACCTTGTATTTTCTGAAAGAATACCCGGAATTATTAGGGAAATTGAGATAATCAAAAACAATCTGGTTAAAACCTTCAGGTCGCGGAGTTGCATAAGCCAGGTCATAGCTGAGATCACTTTCATTTCCGTTAAAGTCGTATGCTGCGACCGCATAATAGTATTTTACACCATTGCTAGCGCCATAGTCAACAAACATTGTTTTTTTGGTGGAACCGAGCAAATAGTATTCACCATCATAGTCATAACTATAGTAAACATTATATCCGGCCAGATCATCATCCCGATTTGCATCCCAGGAGAGGTCAACCCTCTGATCGCCATTAAGGACGGAAAGACCGGAGGGAGGAGCCGGCGGATCATAGTCGTAATAATAGTAGTCGTTTACTTTACACCCTACAAAAAGAAGGGGAATTAAAAGAGCGATCAATATATATTTTTTTGTTTTCATTTTACACCTCGTGAATCTACAACAGGCTATTCAATTTGAATGCCAAAAAATAATATGCAAAAAATGAAAATAATAAGGACTTTGATAGAGAGAAATGTCTGCAAAAGAGTTCAGAGTGTACAGTTTTTTAGATATTATTGGATTTCGAGGGTTTCCAAATGAACGAGAATATTCTTGATAAAGGATTCTTCCTCAAGGGTTGCCGGTTCATCATACTCCACAAGCACAAACACAGAAGGAGAGATTTTAACCCGATATTGCATAAAACTTTCGTCTGGTGAAGTATCGAAGCCATAAGCGACAGGAAAATCACCGGGTGACGGATTATTTACAAAATTCACGAGTGAAATATTAAGGTAACTCTGGGAAAGCGGGATAGAAAGAGAGTAAACCAAATAGTTTTGATAGTTTTGGAAATAGTCAACGAGAGAGGTGGCAGCATTTTGAAGGGCTAATATTCCTTTATAAAGTTTGAGATTCCGGAGGTGATCTTTAAATAAATTGTGGTTGAATAATCCAGGGAGAGTAAAATGAGCGACACCTATATTTTCAAGCAGTAATTTAGCGATGGAAAGAGCAATTTGCTGTTCATGTACAGTTCCAGAAGAATTAACAATTGAGATATAGTGGTTTCCGGATAAGAGTTGAAGCTGATAACGGGACTGACAATTCTCAACAGGAATGTCAGAAAGAGGGGAACATTTAAAGTGTGAGATAGAATAAATGCCAAAAGCGGATTCCGAGTCAGACATTTCGTAATCTTCTACTCTTATAGTAAAAGAATCAACCCGGAGTTCGGTGAAATGGAGAATATTAAAACCGTATTCAAGATAGAGGTCTGCCCCACCGTTGATATGACCCCAGAGGCTCTCCTTCGAAAATTCGGCAGAACGAAGTACCTTGCAATTTTTCAGCGAGGAAAAATCCTGAGATAAAGAAGTAATGGAAAGAAGAAAGGAACCAACAATTAAAATGAGAGAGCGCATATCAGACTGAAATAGTTTTAAGATTAATTTTTTCAATATCAGAGATTCCAAGAGACAGCTTTGAAGCCAGTTCCATGAAGCGACGACCGCGGGGATTATCGGTTTGCTGAATCTTTTCATCAATTCTTTTTTTTATGACGATATCATACCCAATTCTATCCACTGCAACCGGATCCGTACCAATTAACACAGTGTTGAAGTTACAGAAAAAGTTGGGATTAGCACCGGGTCCACCATCAAAACATCCCTTAATACCATCCACAATATTAAGAACGACCTTATCGCGAAGCGGGGGAAATGCGGGTACTTCCGCACATGTTTCTGCCCAAAGTTGTTTATGGAGTCTTCCGGTATTTGAGACAGCGCCATAAGCAAGATTTTTCAGGCACAAAGTAACAGAGGCACCTGCGTTTTTAAGAATCGGGATATTAATAACCTTGTCGACCATTTGAGTTAAGATTTTAGAGAAATAGGAATATCTGCCCTCGTTAACCATATAGGGGATTGTTTCCGCATCATATTTTTCTTCGGTATCTGCCCAATAGAACCAATCTTTATCGATCATATTTTCGCCGTAGAGTTTGCCATCTTTATCGTAGAAAGAGCCGGAGGGGTCTTTTTGTTCTGTGCCAATAACAGTAATTCCAGGGAAATTATCAGAAATAAAACCGCACTCGTGCATTTCGAATTCACGCCTATCCCAAATAAGGATATTCTTTCGGCTGATACCAGATTCTTCGAGCTGGCGGATAATTGCTTTTGTAATTTCGAGACTTGTAGATAAAGAAGGACCAGCAACCGGATTCACCTTGAGGCCGATACGGTCAGTATCAGAGAAAAACTTATGATATGCATTTTTTATATTTTTCTCACCTGTAAGACTGAGCATTCCAGCGGCAACCATTTGGTAAACGACATCTTCAGAAATTTTTTCATCAACTATTGCTTTAGGGTTATTAACCCGAACAACCTTTCCGGGATACTTTCCGGGGAGGGAATTTTGAGTACGGGGGTATTTCAGAGCTTCTTCAATATTTGTTTTGGGTTTCGTATCGTCAGATGCAAGTGTTGGTTGTGATATTGCGGGGGATACAGAAAGTCCGAGTCCACAAACGGCGGATATTTTAACAAAGTCTCTTCTTTTCATTGCACAAACTCCAATCAGATAAAAATCATACTACAAATTTATGAAAATTAAATTAAATAGCAGTTATACGGGAGTTAAAATTCATTCACAATACCGAAATGAATTTTACCTTCGCTAAATGAATCCCCCTTAGCCATGGCAAAACTAACGCTAAGAACACCAAGGCCAGTTTCGAGATTAATACCGAGTCCGTATCCCGATTTATAAGCAGAGGATTCTTCGACCTTCAGTAATGAATCGGCTTTGCGGAGATAATAACCGGTATCGAAAAAAGAAAAGAGATAAGTTCTGCGGGAGAGAAGGAAGCGATATTCAAGATTTCCCCAAAGAACCCTTGAGCCAAGGAACTGATTTTCGCGATAACCACGGAGGCTATTAGTACCACCAAGGCGGTAAAGGTCGCTTATTTCAAGGTGGGAACCACGGAGTTCACGACCAAAAAGACCTACGGCTATAACCTGCCGGTTAAAGATCTCCCAGAAGTAACTAAAGTCAACAGAGAGTCTCTGAAGGTTAATACTTCTTTCAAAATTCTGAGGAATGAACTCTTCCGGACCGTTGATTTTTTTCAAAGAATAGAGATAGGAGTTTATGAAAAGAAGACCAGATGTAGGGGAGAAGGGGTCATTGCGGGTATCAATTCTGAAGTTCAAGCCCGTCAGGACAAGTGAAGAATTAAAAACTATAAAACGAGGGACATCAGAGATGGTTGGAATAACAGATTCGCTACCGAATGTTAAAGCAAAAGTAATTTCATTTGTAGCGAGGAACTCAATATATGCGTCGAATTTACGCTGGACGTAAGTAGTATCCTGTTTCTTTTGAAAGAAACCGCCGCCAATATTAAAGGGGTAAGAAAAAATATAAGGTTCAAGATATTTCAGTTCAAGTTCCTGAGAGAACATATCAAGTTTCTGCCACCGAACAGAAGCAGCCCGTCCAGTGCCGAACAGATTGCGAAGACTTATATTAACCAGACCCGTAACATAACCATCTCCCTCTTTTCCGGAGGGGACATAACCAATAATTCCGTCAAAATTGTTAGTATTTCGTTCTTTAACTGAGATACGAAGGATACCTTCATTACGGGAGTTGAAATAGAATTCCGGTTCCGGGACAGGCTCGAAGAATCGGAGGCGATTGAGAAGACGAGGGATGTCCGATATTTTAGAGTAAGAGTAGTTTTCGCCTTCAGTGATTTTTATTTCACGAGTAATCACATAAGCTTTAGTTGATGAGTTACCGACAATTTCTATTTTATTAAATCTACCGAGCAATCCATAGTCGAGGAGAAGAGTAATATCGGCAGAGTAATTAGCTGATGAAGAATCGGGATCTATGAATATACTTTTAACAGTAATTTTTGCAAATGGATAACCCTGTTTTTCAAGTTCGTCAATATATAAAGAAATCAGTTGTTCAAATTGTACGGGAACGAAAGGTTCTTCGAGCAAAGAATAGACTTCCTGATAAAGTTGAATAAGTTCAGGAGAAGAGGAAGTATCGGCGCCTGTAAACTTCAAAGACCTAATTATGGCAAGAGGACCTTCTTTAAGGAAAAGCTGCAGGGAAGCTCGAGAAGAATCGTCTGAAAAAAGGGGAGCAATAGAATCTATTTCCGAGAAGAAGTAACCATTAGCGGATAAATATTCAGAAATCCTATTTTGGACTGTATCCCGGTAACCGGGAAAGAGAGAAGACCGGGGGGGTAAATCAATCCAACGGAGATAAGTTTCGTCCGAGAATGCAGAATTTCCCTGAATGGAAATTGAGGAGAGAATCTGCGGTTGCAGGCGAAAAGAAAGAGCAAGAAAGAAAACAATAAAAAAAGTGAATTTATCTCTGAGGGGTGACATCAACCAACTTCATTTTTTTCCCAACAGGGGAAATTACAACTTGTTTAGAGAGAGTAAGTGCATCTTCAGGGGGGACATTACAGACATCAAAGCGTGAAGCATTCAACGATCCCAAAGCAGTTGCGAGGGGAAGGAACTCATCGAAAACCAAGTCCTTATAGTGACCATACACAATGCCCGCGAAGAAAGCATCCCCGCTTCCGGTTGAATCGAGACAGGTGATCTCCGGATTTTCCACACGATAGATATAATCAAAGTTTGCCACATAAGAAGGAGCTTTCCCATTAGTAAGATAGAACTGACGAACACCTTTGGAATAAGAATTCAGCAAGAACCGGACTATATCGTTCTCATCCTTCAGGGTAATTCCCAGGGAAGAGGATATTTCGTCAAGGTTGTTATGAACGACCATTGGGGAACTGTTAATACAAGAAAGGAGGTGGGCACCATAAGTATCGAGGAAAGAAATTTTATCGAATTTGTTAGCGATCTCAATACCGAAAGGGAATATTGAGTCGGTTTCCGTGCAAGGCGAACTACCGCTAAAGACAACAATTTCACAATTCCGAATCATTTTTTCGAGTTTAGTTTTAAACCCATCAACTTCAGAGGAAGAGATAAGGGAATTATTTCCGAAGAAAGTTGTAACCCTTTTCGAATCTTCTTCAATAATAACAGAAGCAGAACGGGATTCGGATTTAATTTTTGTTGAGACGAAAGAGAGAGTTTCAGTTCTCAAGCAGTCGGCAATTCGTTTTCCATTAGGTCCACCGAGTGGAGAAAAAATCAGGCTATCGACGCCAAGTTTTTTAAGTTGGCGGCTAACGTTAATTCCTTTTCCTCCAGCAGCCAAGAGTTCGGAAGGATTGCGGTTATTGCCTCCGAGAGATATGGACGGATATGAATAGCGTATTTCGAGTAAGGGATTAAGCGTTACAGTTAAAATCATATAATCACCTGAATTTATTAACATCCCCATAAAAAGGAGTAACAAGGCGGTAATCGCCAAAGCCGGTATAATCAACGAAAACGTACTGGCGATTTATTTCATAGTAGTGCCATATTTCATATGGTTTACTGTCAAGTTCAAACGGGTGGCGGTCGATATTACTTGGAGTACCCAGAATAATAAAGACCATTCCCATATCGGTGCGCCAGCCTTCGGTATAGTGAGTAAAATTTTTATTAGCATATTCAACCCTACGATAGTACTCGTTGAAGACTTCGTTTTCGGAAGTAGCATTGTTAGGATCGCGTCTTTTCCAAAATTCAAAGAAACGTTTGAAACGTTCGTCATCATTGGGAGCGTTTCGCATGCTGTCGAGTTCGGTAGAAGAAGCAATATAAACCATCTGCTCAATAGCTTTGTTTAAATCCTTGATGACAAAAGGAATTCCTTCAAGGCGATTAAAGAATTGTTTAGCTATGGAGAGGGCTTTGTTTGATTCTTGATCAGTTACATCAATGCGAAGGAAATAATCTCCAAGGCCAAATTCGGCATTTTCAATGCGCCGGAAAATACGATTGATCCCCTCAACAAGATCCCTGTCCTCCTTAACCTGGTAGATGCTGGTTTGTTCTTTATTCAGAATTGTATAAACGAGGTTAACAGTTTTTGGTTTGTCGGAATTAAGTTCGAAGAAGAAGGGAATACCGTTTTTGGGGTTCGAAATGAGTCGGGGGACATTGGGATATATTTTTTTTATTTCTTCCGACCAGTGTTTATTCTCAATAAAAATCAAATCGCTAACAGAAAGGGTAGTATTAAAACTGTTCACATTAGTCTTTTTGTCAATTGAATATTTTTTACGAGAGTCTTTATCCTCAACCTCAAGGGTTATAGAATAGCTTCCGGGGGAGAGGATAAATGAACGTATGCTAAGGTTATAACTAGTTGTTGAGACAGTCTGTTCATAATCGGGGGATTCAACCTTTTCAGACCAGGTTTTTTCAGTAAGGAGTTTAGTTTTTTGCTCATCGAAAATAGCTATAGTAACAGAGTATTCAGATTTAAATATTCCGGAGGAAGCCTTAACGAATTTAATAACGGAGAAAGGAACCTGAATGAAGATATCAATCCGGGAATCTTTGGAAGCATATTCGGGAAAATTCACGATATCGTAATTAAACACAGGGACATACAACTCTTCGACAGCAACGCCAGTATTTTCAATCTGTGAGAAAGCCGGGAAAGCAAGTATGATAAAAATAGATATAGCAAAAAGTTTTTTCATATCAAGTCTTTTTAAGGTTAGCAAATAAATCGTAATCATCCGCGTCATTAACATTAACATAATAAAAGTTGCCGATTTTCAAGTGATTTTCGGCTGCATTAACAAGGATCTCGCCATCTACTTCCGGAGCTTCGCGAAAAGAGCGGCAGATGTAGTAATCGCCCTCAAGGCGATCCACAATAACCTTTATATCTGATCCAATCAAGGAGTTATTAAAATCGCGAGAAACGGACTGCTGAATTTGCATAAGCGAATTAAGTCGTTTCTCTTTTATCCGATCAGAGAACTTATCCCCGATTGGGAAAGCGGGGGTGTCCTCTTCGAGGCTATAGGTAAAAACGCCAAGGCGTTGAAATTTAAATGAGGAAATAAAGTCTGCGAGTTCAGAGAAAGCAGATTCAGTTTCGGCAGGGTAGCCGACGATGAAGGTGGTTCTGAGAACGAGGTCGGGGATGCGATTTTTAAGATCAGAAAGAAGTTGGATAGTGCGGCGTTTAGTAATTCCTCTGCGCATTGATTTGAGGACGTTATCGGAGATATGCTGAAGCGGGATATCAAGATACTTAACAACTTTAGGGTTATTTGCGATTTCATCTATCAGGTCATCGGGGAAGTGAGATGGATAAGCGTACATAAGGCGAATCCAGTCAATTCCTTTTATAGTGCTAAGTTTGTTAAGAAGTTCGGCAATATTGCGTTTCCCGCAGATATCTTTTCCATAATCAGTAGTATCCTGACCAATAATTATAAGTTCTTTAGTTCCTTTGGAAGCGAGGAAGCGGGCTTCTTCAAGCAATTCATGCATAGGGCGGGACTTATGCAAGCCACGCATAATCGGGATAGCGCAGAAGGAGCAGGGATTATCACAGCCCTCAGATATTTTCAAGTAAGCATAATGAGAAGGAGCCGTCAGGTGGCGTTCACCGAGGAGTTCATACTTCAGATGTCCGCCAAGACTTTCGACTATCTCGTTATACTTCTCGACACCGAAGTAATTATCCACCTCGGGAATTTCCTTTTCGAGGTCTTTTTTATACCGTTCAGAGAGGCAGCCGATAACAAGGACACGGCGAACGAGCCCCTGTTTTTTCATATTAACGGCATTAACGATAGTATCAACAGATTCTTTTTTAGCCGCTTCAATAAATCCGCACGTATTAATAATAATGGTATCCGATTTCTGAGGATCGTCAGTAATCTGAAACTTATTAATTCTCAATTGTTTAAGGAGGCGTTCACTATCGACAGTATTTTTCGAGCAACCGAGCGTGATCAGATTTATTTTATCTTTTTTCATAAGAACAACTGCAAGTAAATAAAGACAACCGGTGCGGAAAGCAAGAGGGAATCGAAGCGATCGAAAATACCACCATGCCCCGGAATCAGATTAGAAGAATCCTTAACACCGGCATCCCGTTTAATAAGTGACTCAACAAGATCACCAAGCTGGCCGATAGTTCCAACAAGGATACCGATGACCAGGACATCCGGCCACGAAAGGAAGCCGAGGACAATATATTTAGATGCGATCATTGTCGCGACAGAGAAGAGAAGGCCGAAGACGGCTCCCTCCCAACTTTTATTAGGGCTGACGCGGGGAAAGAGTTTATGTTTGCCCAGGGAGACGCCTCCGAAGAAAGCGGCAGAATCGCATATCCAAATAGTTGCGAATATAGAAATTATCAAATAAGCGCCGTTAAGGTAGGGGGAAAAGAACTCGCGTATTCCGATAAGTGCGGCAGAGCAGACACCAATATAGAATATTCCCAAGTATGTTGAGCCGAGATTTCCAATAGAGGAGCCGCGGTTGCGAAACAACTCGATTAAAAGAGTTGTGACCACAGTTAAAATGGTCAGCTCAAAGAATCCGATAAAGCGGAAATAGGAATTTGTAATAAAAGCCAGTACAGCAAAAAGACCGGTTATTTTAAGGGGGTAAGAGTTTTTCTTTTCGGACATAGCAGCAAACTCCCAGAAGGAGATGAGGCCGATGAGAAGTCCGAAAGCGAGGAAAAAGTAGCCGCCAAGATAAACAACCAGAAGAATGAGTGGAATAGTAACGAGAGAAACAACGATGCGTACAAGAGTGTTATTCTTCATTATCCTCATCCGTTGTGTTATCCAGGGAGGCTATAAATTCCATAGCCGCATCCAGGTCTTCATTATTAACGAAGACCTTTACGATAGCGAGATTGCCCAATCCTGTGACAACGCTATCCCGCTGGGAAAGAATATAAGCGGTAATTCCCGCAGATTCAAGATTAGTCACAAGCATTTCAGCCTTATACATCTCGTCGAAGGTAGCAACCAGGGAAAGATTTTCCTCGTAGGGAGTGTTATCTTCGTCGAGTTCAAGCAACTGAGCACCGCATTCATCGCATACTTTGACACCATGGTCAAATTCCTTATCACAATTTGGGCAGAACGGCATAGCAACCTCCTATTATTTGTTAGACATGATTAAATTTACTCCGCTAAATTCTTATAAGTTTCTTCATCATTAGTTATTTTAACTTTTCTATAGTAGTAAACAATATAGCCAAGGATAACAGCAAAAAGGACGAACTGATATGAGAAGCTAATTAAGGCAGACTTAAACTCCTGTCCAGTTACCTTAGTCCCGATAAGCTGATCATCCGCTCCGAAAGCATAGTACATAATTACGGAAAGAAAGTTATTGAGGAAATGCAAAATAACAGGTACTAAAATCGAGTTAGTTTTATAAGTGGCATAACCGATATAGAAACCCAGAGCAATAAGAGGGAGGAGGGAATAGGGGCTAAAGTGATATAATCCAAAGAAGACAGAAGTAATCAAGATAGCGAGCAGGGGGCGAAAACGAAGTTCGAAACTTTTCTGAATAAAGCCCCTAAACATAAGTTCCTCGCATACTGCAGGGACAATTGAGATAGAGAAGAAAATGATAATGTAGTCCGCATAATTATTTGCTTTGAGGAGATCGGCGAAAGTTTTTTCCATCATATTATTAAAGAGATCGAAAGCCTCTTTGAAATATCTAACAAAGCCGCTCCACTCAGCGAGAGATTCAATAAAGAAATTCTGGATATACAAAAAATTCTGGAGAAGAGGGATGAGTGCGAGCATGCCGAGAGAAAAGAGTCCGATTTCCTTAAGAGGAGCGAGGCGGAATCGAATGATAACCCCGACATTTTCATAAATTATTTTTGAAAATACGAGAGCAGGGAGGAGGATAAAGAGGACTTGTCCGGCGACATTCATAAGTCTAACGGCGTTGACATCAGCCTCAGCGGGGTTGAGTCCGAGAATGATTGCTGAAATTAGTCCGCCTACAATCTGGTAGAAGATAAGTCCACCCGCAAGCCCGAGGATACCGGCTTTAAGGGGGGTAATTTTAGGTTCAATTTCGACACCATCAACGGTATAAACTTCCCGGGGAGGCAAAGGATTATTTGGTGGAATTGAGGAGTTATCGCCTGAATTTTGTGGTTGATTTAAATTGTCATTATTCATAAGTAATTACCGTTTAGATGTAAGTTTACCAGCCAAGCCTTCATATTTAGTAAGTTCGGCATCGATTGAGCCGATAATAATTTTAGACTTAACTTTAACGGGGAGTTTAATAATATCGTCCGTAAGCCAGACGAGGATACTTCCCTCACTTTTAAAGAGTCCACCTTCCTGGACAAGTGGTTCAACGATGATGCAGTCAAAAGTACCGGCGGTAACAGAGATGCGTTCCTTGCCGATATACTGGACATCGAGGTCATATACTTTATCTTTATAGAAATTCTGAAGGCGGAACTTATCGCCTTTTTTCAGTTTAGAGTAGTCAAATGTGCGAGCGAGATAGAATGCTGAGACGATATCGTTGACATAAGGGGGTATAGAGTAGCTTCCCTCGCTGGTTTTAGCTTTTCCGCGACGCTGGTCGAAGAAAGCGGAGAAATCACGGGAATAGCCTCCTTCGCGGATATGTTGTTCGAAGCGCCATGGGAAGAGTCCCTCGACGTCGAGGTAAGTTTCATATCTATCCCGAACTTTATAAAATGGGTCGAAAGTGGGGACTGAGTTAACCTCGAAAGTGATATGGTAGGCTTCTCTTCCGGAAATTCGTTTAATTGAAGGAATTTGCATAACAGCGACACCGGCAGTAACGAAACCGTACTTAACATCGAAAGTGAGTTTTTCGCCTACTTTGAATGATTTATTTTCGAGTTTTCGAAAATCAGCATAAGATCCTTTGAATACAAATCCAAAGGAAGTGATTAAAAGGATTAAGAGGAGGTAGTGAAATTTCCAAGAGTTCATAATTTTAATCTTTCTTGAATTACGGAAAAAACTTTATTAATATTTATAGAATTCATACAATTCAAACGTTCACATTGTTCCCGAGAGCAGTTATTACAATCAATTTCGGGTTCAAAGACAGCTTTTTTATCCGTATAGGGTCCCCAACGTTTCTGAGAGCAGGCGGGAATCCTGGGAAAAAAGCCAACCGAGAATATCCCGAGTGCTGCGGCAATGTGGAGGGGTCCCGTGGAATTAGAGACAAACAGAGTGGACCTATTAATCAGGGAAATAAGCGCGCCAAGGTCGAGTTTTCCGGCAAGATTGTGCGTGTTAAATCCCGAAGAAACAGATTCACAGTACTGAAATTCGGCAGAACCACCGGTTAAAAAAATCTGTATATCCAATTTACTAATTTCCTGCAATAACTCCCTATATTTTTGTAAGGGTAAATCGACGGAGCTACCACCGCTACCCGGGTGAATAATGATAATGGGTATTTGAGGAGATATATTAAAATCAGAGAAAAGGGAGTCGATAAACTTCTCGCTATCAGGATCGGTAGCGAGGTCGAATGCGAGGTTATTGAGAGAGGGTTCCGAGGAAATACCAAGAAAGCGAAGAAGATTGAAGTTATATTCAAGCTCATGTTTTTTAGCATCCTTGCGGTGTTCATAGATTTTATGAGTAAAGAGGAAGGAGTACCAGCGGTAACCGGAGCCGATACGATTTTTTATTCGAGAGAGGAAGAGGATAAGGGCTATAGCAAAAGTCGGATAGACCACGATGCAGGTATCGAAATTAAAGGCAGAGAGGAATTTGACATTATTGCGGATAAGGGGACGGGAATCCTTTTCCTTAAGAGTGAGGATTTTATCGATAAAAGGATTACCAAGTGCGAGGCGGCGGGTATAATCGCGCAGCAGGAAAGAGATATTCGAAGCGGGGAGAGCCTGTTTGACAGAGCGAGCTAGGGGGAGGGAGAGGACGACATCCCCGATTCTATCCGTCCGAACGATGAGAATATTATTTGCCGATACTGTTTTTAGAGACATAAATGTTGTTTTTTAAGTAAAACCGCCAGAGTAATCCGGTTGATTTAGTAATTCCTATTCTTTTTGATGCAACAATCAATTCATCCGCAGGATTTTCCGGAGAAGGGGAGGGGGAAACTGCGGGAAAATGTGATTTTTCAGATGCAATATAAATATTTCCGGCAAGCAAATCTAATCCATTGTGAGCCTTATCAATTGAGAAAGCGGAGCAGATTTTAGCGGGACCATTAAGGAGGTTAATAAGCCGGGAGGGGGAGGGGGATTTTGTGTTAAAACGCCGGGCGGATAGGAGTTGAATTCCGGCAACAGGTTCAAGTGCGCGAATGAGGACAGCGGCACCATGCCCTTTTTTTCCGGTAACAACATTGCAGCAGTAATGTACGCCATAAATAAAATAGACGTAAAGGTGTCCGCCACGAAGGAACATAACGCTATTGCGGGGAGTTTGTCCATTAAAAGAATGAGAAGCGGGATCGGAAGAATCATAAGCCTCGACTTCCACAATTTTGCCGGCGAGGAGGAAGTTCTTTTCCTCTTTAATGAAGAACTTGCCGAGAAGGTCGCGAGCGACGGAGACGACCTCCCGGTTAAAGAAAGAGGGGGAAGAGATTCTGTATAAATTCATTGTTTCAGTTTAAGTTAAATTATGTTAAATTTGCATAAGGATGAAAGAGAGTTATGCAGATAAAATGGGATTGCATAACGAGTAAAAATTTGTTTTTTAGAAGTGAAAAATATAAATAATTATTAAATATGCAAGAATACGCAGGAGCAATCCATATACACTCAAGGTTTTCGGACGGGAGCGGGGAGATACCGGAGATTGCGAGTTTGGCAAACGAGGCGGGGCTGGACTTTATAATCCTGACCGATCATAACACGCTGAGGGGATTGACCGAAGGATACGAAAGATTTTACGGGGAGACATTATGTCTGGTGGGGTGCGAGATAAATGACAAGGAAAACAAGAATCATTATTTAGCGATGGGGATAGAGAAGACATTTTCGACAAGAATGCCGGCAAAGGAATTCGTAAGGGCAGTAAAAGAGAGCGGGGGGATTGGATTTCTAGCGCATCCATTTGAGAAGAGGGATTCGATGAAGGAGCATCCGCCATATCCGTGGACGGAGTGGGACTGTGATGAGTACACAGGGATAGAGATATGGAATCATATGTCGGAGTGGATGGAGAACTTAACAGAACAGAACAAATACCAGGCATTCATGCATCCGCTAAAATCAATTGCCGGTCCGACAAAAGAAGCGCTAACGAAGTGGGATGAAGAAAGTATGAAGCGGAAGGTGGTGGGGATAGGGGGAATTGACGCGCATGCACACAGAGTGAATCTGCTGGGATTTTTTGAAGTTGAGGTGTTCCCTTATAAAGTTTTATTTAAATCAATAAGGACGCATGTTCTTACGCATCACAAGCTGGACAGAAAGAAAGGGGAGGAGGGAGTTAAGAAGGGGAAGAGTATGATATATGAAGCGCTGAGGGAGGGAAGATGTTTTGTATCAAACTATTATCATGGAGATGCGACCGGATTCAGATTTTTTGCAGAAGAGGGGAAGAATGTGTATCAGATGGGGGATAAGGTAAAACTGACCAAGAACTTAAAACTGCGGGTGGAGGTTCCGGAAGTTGTGGCTACGATAAGGGTAATCAGGAACGGGGAACTATATGCAATTACGGAGGGATTAAAAGGGGAGTATGAAGTAAGCGAAGGGGGGATGTACAGGACAGAGATATTTGTCAATAAGAAAGCATGGATATTCTCGAATCATATCAGAATTGAATAATACAAGAGGGAGGGGGATAAAATAAAGGGTTCCCAATGCGAGAACCCAATCAAATCAAAGGACTATGAATTCAGAGGGAAAGAGGAGCCCTTATTAGAAAACCATTCCTGAACACCATCCTTAGAAAACAACAAAGCAGAATAAGCGATTACTTCCTGATACAGCGGGAAATTTGAGGTAATATGATCACCGAGAGGGAAGACCTGCTCATGGGTACCGAACGTAACCTCGTTTTGCAGGTAAGCAAAGGAGAGGAAATCGGTATTGGTATTCAGGGGTTTAATAAAAGCGAGCACGATAAAAAGTTGGTGAGAAGTTGATCCCGGGATGAAAGCATCATCTGAAAGAGTGAGAGTCAGGGTGTTGTTAATCAAAGAAGCAGATTTTACTGGATTAATGAGAGTCAGGGGAGCTATCCGGTTGTTAGGGGAGAGGAATTCATTTGAGAGGCGATCCTTATTAGCCATGAGGATTTTTCTATAGGTTGTAGATCCGGATAATTCGGGATTATTCCAGAGTGCAGCCAGGGAATAGATCCTATTAACAAAAGAAGAAAATTTAGAATAAGATTTGAACATATTCCGGGCGGTAACAGCTTTATCTGAATAACTCGCCTTATAATTCTGTGGTCTAACAGAAACCACCAATTTGTCATTCATATTTCGATAAACAATATTTCCAATTTTCCCTATGGGAAGACCGAGTACTGACTTTTTAACCTTAGCCATATTAACACCTATATAAATAATTAACAAATTTGTATGCAAATATATAAAGTTAAAATGGAAATTGCAAGACTTTTGTATCGAGTTAAGTACGTAATCAGTACCTATTCACCACGTATTCAGTACGTAATCACTACGTATTCACCACGTAATCACTACGTAAACACCACGTATTCACATCGAAAGAAGAGGGGGATTTTGGTGGGGGGAAGGGTGAAAAAAGAAAAAAAGAAGAAATTTTAAGAAAATTGTTGACAAGGAGGGAAAGATGTGTTATATTTGATAGAGTTATTTAATTAATTTATTTAATAGAGCTATTAAGAATGGAAGAAAATAAAAATACAAATTTAGAACAGGCTATACTTGAAGTAGCGGAGAGGTTGTTCCTGGAGAAGGGATTTGCGATGACTTCGACTACGGAAATAGCTAAGGAAGCAGGGTGTAATCAGGGACTAGTGCATTATTATTACCGGACTAAGGAGAAATTGTTTGAGGAGGTTTTTTCGAAAAAGGCGGAGTTGTTTTTTTCGGCATTCATGAATGTGGAGAATGAGGAGCTGCCGTTTAGGGAAAAACTGCGAAGGGTGATAGAGGTGCATTTTGATATGCTGATGAAGAATCCGAGGCTGCCGTTTTTGCTGATTAATGAGTTTACTACAAATCCGGGGAGGGTTTTGTCGGTGAAGGAGAAGATAAAGAATTTGCCGGAGTCGGTGCTTGCAAAAATGGAGAAGGAGCTGAAGGAAGAGATTCGCTGCGGGAGGATTAGGGAGATTGAGCTGGTTGATCTGATGCTGATGATTATCTCGCTGAACGGAGGGCTGTTTATTGCAAAGCCAATTATGGGGGCGATTATGGGGATGGGGGAGGAGGAATGGGAGAGACTGGCAAAGCGGAGAAGGGATGAGAATGTGAGGATAATTTTGCAGGCGGTGGAGGGGTGATAGGGATGGAGGGACGGAAAAAATGTTTATTTGTTGAGGTGAATGTTTGTATGGATGAATGGATGCATGGATGCATGGATGAATTATATGGAGGGAGGGAGAGTTTTGTTGATTTGTAGAAAGTGGGGGCGGGTGTCCGGTGAGGTTCTTCGGCACGGGATTGGTTTTTTACCACAGATTCACACAGATTATACACGGATTCTCACAGATTATTTGTGCACAAAGGTTTAATAGTTAAATGGTGAAAGGTATGAGAAGAGGTATTTGGATTTTGGTTTTAACGGGATGGATTAGTTTTACATCCGGACAGGTGACGCTGGAGGTGTGCCAGGAGAAGGCGAAACGAAATTATCCCATTGTAAAACAGTACGGAATTATTGAAGCTATAGCAGAGAATAATTTATCGAACGCAAATAAAGGATGGCTGCCACAACTTTCGATTACGGGACGGATTACACATCAGTCTGACGTAACGGAATTGCCAATCAAACTGCCAACAATAAATATTGAGGGGATGAGCAAGGACCAGTATCAGGGGGTGGTAGAAATCACGCAGACTATATGGGACGGGGGGATAATAAGTTCGCAGAAGGGAATAACCAAAGCGAACAGGGAATTGGAGAAGAGCAAACTTGATGTGGATTTATATGCGCTGAGGGAGAGGGTGAATCAGTATTATTTCGGGATACTGCTTCTGGAAGAGCAGTTGAAGACAAATGAAATCCTGATTGACGAACTGAAGAGTAATTACGATAAAGTATCGGCGATGGTTAAGAACGGAGTGGCAAACGAGGCAGATCTCAATGCGGTAAGGGTTGAGGAGATAAAAGCGGAACAGAGGAAAATTGAGATTATGACTACGGGGAAGGGGTACAGAGAGATGCTATCGCTGCTGACCGGGGAAGATATAATGGAGGGGACGGTTTTTGAGAAACCGGGAACGGAATTGCCGGCAGGGGCGATGACGAACAGGCGACCGGAACTGGATTTATTTGACTCACAGAAAATGTTATTTGAGAGTCAGCGGGGAACAATCAACGCGGGGATAATGCCAAGAATCGGCTTGTTTGTTCAGGGGGGATACGGGAAGCCGGGGCTGAATATGCTGAAGAATGAGGTGTCGGGATATTACATAGGGGGAGTGAGACTGAGCTGGAATCTGAGCGGACTTTACACAAGGGGGAATAGTCTTGAAACGATTGAGCTAAACAGCAAGGCGTTAGATTCACAGAGGGAGACGTTTCTATTTAACAGCGAGATAAAATCTGTTCAGCAGATTAATGAAATCAAAAAGATACGACAGCTAATTGGAAAGGATGCGGAAATAATTCAGCTAAGGAACAGTATTAAAAGAGCGGCGGAATCAAAGGTGGAGAACGGAACACTTTCGGTGACTGATTTGGTGAGAGAGATTAATTCTGAGAATATGGCAAGGCAGGAGATGGCGCTGCACGAGATTCAGCTGATGATGACAATTTACAATTTAAAGAATTTATACAACAATTAAGAAGCGAAAAATGAAAACAATGCAATATGTTATTTTAGGAATAGCAATAGTTTTAATATCAGGATGCGGCGGGGGAGAGGGAGAGTTTGACGCATCGGGAGTATTTGAAGCGACGGAAGTTATAGTCTCCGCCGAGGCAAACGGAAAGATACTGGAGTTCAATGCGAATGAGGGGGATACGCTTGAGGCGGGAGAGAGGCTGGGTTATATTGACAGTCTGCAATTATACCTGAAGAAGTTACAACTGCTGGCAAGTCAGAGAAGTGTGCAGAAAAGGATGCCGGACATCAGGACACAGATAGCGGCAACAGAGCAGCAGATAGCAACAGCGAAGAAGGAAAAAGAGCGGGTTGAGAATCTGCTGAAAGCAAATGCGGTTAACAAGAAGCAGCTGGATGATCTGAATGCACAGATAGCTTTTTTAGAGAAGCAGCTTGCGGCACAGAGATCGAGTCTGAGCACAACCAATCAGAGCTTAACGGAGGAGAGCAGTGCGCTGGAGATTCAGATAAAGCAGATAAACGATCAGCTTGAGAAGAGCCGGATAATAAATCCGATAAGGGGGACGCTGTTAGTTAAATATGCAGAGACCGGAGAAATTACGGGAACGGGAAAACCTTTATTTAAGATAGCGGATATGGAGAATATGTATTTGCGGGCGTATATCAGCACAGGACAACTGACAAAGCTAAAACTCGGGGAGACGGTGAAAGTATTTGCCGATTACGGTGAGGATGAGTATAAAGAATATAAGGGAAAAGTGACCTGGATATCGAGCAAGGCGGAATTCACACCGAAGTCGATACAGACAAAAGATGAAAGGGCTAACTTAGTATATGCCGTTAAGATACAGGTGAAGAATGACGGATATCTTAAAATCGGAATGTACGGGGAAATAGAAATCAGCGAAGAATGAAAGCCATAGAAGTAAAAGGACTTAAGAAGAAGTACCGGAAGACCGAAGCCATAAAGGGAGTAAGCTTTGAAGTTGATAAGGGAGAGCTGTTCGGGATAATCGGTCCGGACGGAGCCGGGAAGACAACGCTATTCAGGATACTGACAACATTAATATATCCTGATGAGGGGGAGGCGAGAGTTGAAGGACTGGATACAATAAAGGATTACAAGGAGATACGTCACATAGTCGGGTATATGCCGGGGAGATTCTCGTTATATCAGGACTTAAGTGTAGAAGAGAATCTGACATTTTTTGCGACCGTATTCAACACCACCATAAAAGAGAATTACCATTTAATAGAAGATATATACAAACAGATAGAGCCATTCAAGAGACGAAAAGCGGGGAAGCTGAGCGGGGGAATGAAACAGAAGCTGGCTTTGAGCTGCGCATTAATACACAAGCCTAAAGTACTTTTCTTAGACGAACCGACAACAGGAGTGGATCCGGTATCGAGAAAAGAATTCTGGGGGATGTTAAAGAAACTGAAGAAAGAGGGGATAACAATAATTGTATCCACGCCATACATGGATGAGGCGATGCTGTGTGACAGGATAGCGCTGATATCGGAAGGAGAGATAATGAAGATAAACAGTCCGGAGGGGATAATCGACGAATATGATTCGCGGTTATGGAAGATAAGGGGGGAGGATATGCACAGATTATTAAAGGACGTAAGAGAGTACGAGGGGACCGAGAGCTGCTATGCATTCGGGGATTCGCTGCACATAACATTAAAGGGGGGAGAAGAGAGTATAGGGGGGTTAGAGAAATTTGCTGAAGAAAAGGGGCACGGAAAAATCAGAGGGGAAGAGATAAGGGCAAACATAGAAGACTGCTTTATGAAACTAATGAAGAAGTGATATGAAGAAGGTAATCGAGGCAGAGAATTTAGTAAAGAAATTCGGAGACTTCACAGCAGTTGACAACATCACCTTTCAGGTAAATGAGGGGGAGATATTCGGATTTTTAGGGGCGAACGGAGCGGGAAAGACAACTGCGATGAGGATGCTTTGCGGACTAAGCAAACCGACTTCGGGGGAAGGGAGAGTTGCGGGTTACGACATTGGGAAAGAAGCCGAAAAAGTAAAGGCGAACATAGGTTACATGAGTCAGAAATTTTCTTTATACAATGATTTGAAAGTTTGGGAGAACATAAGGCTTTTCGGCGGGATATACGGAATGGGGAGTGATGAAATAAAAGAAAAAACAGATGAGTTGTTAAAGAGGTTAAATTTCGAAAATGAGAAGAACACAATGGTAAAATCGTTACCGCTGGGGTGGAAGCAGAAGCTGGCATTTTCAGTATCAATATTTCACAATCCAAAAATAGTATTTCTGGACGAGCCGACGGGGGGAGTGGATCCAGCAACGAGAAGGCAGTTCTGGGAATTAATATACGAGGCGACAGACAGGGGGATAACAGTATTCGTGACAACTCATTATATGGATGAGGCGGAGTACTGCGACAGAGTTTCGATAATGGTGGACGGAAGGATAGACGCTTTGGAGAGTCCGATGAAGTTACGGGAAACATACGATGCGAAGAACATGGATGAGGTATTTTATCAGCTTGCGCGAACCGCAAAAAGGAACGGGGGATAGATGAAAAAGAAAGTGAGGATGTTTCTGAGCTGCAGGCGACTGATTCACGTCAGGAGAGGAGGGGAGAAATGAAGCAGTTTCTTGCATTCGTGAGGAAAGAGATATATCACATAATGAGAGATGTGCGGACGATAATGATACTGCTAGGGATACCGGTAATACAGATTATACTTTTCGGATTTGCAATTTCGACGGAAGTAAGGAATGCGGAGATTGCGATATATGATCCCTCGAACGATGCAGCGACAAGGAGGATAGCGGAGCAGATTGAGACGAGCAGTTATTTTAATATAGTCAAATATATAAGCAGTCCAAAAGAGATTGACCAATTGTTCAAAAAGGGGGAAGTGAGCATTGTGCTTGTATTTGCGGACAGATTCAGAGAGAAGATGCTGCACACGGGGAAGGGGGAGATACAGATAATTGCGGATGCATCGGATCCGAACAATGCGACATCACTGACGAACTATCTAAGGGGGATTATCGGGGTTTATCAGCAAGAGTTAATGAAGGAGCAAAAGGTGCCATACCAGATCACGTCAGAAGTAAAACTGCTTTACAATCCGCAAATGAAGGGGGCATACAATTTTGTGCCCGGAGTGCTGGGGATGATACTGATGCTGATATGCGCGATGATGACATCAATTGCGGTAGTCAGGGAGAAAGAGATGGGGACAATGGAAGTGCTGTTAGTCTCCCCCATGAAGCCGCTGTTAATAATAATTGCCAAGGCGGTTCCTTATTTTCTATTATCCTGCATTAATCTGACGACTGTGCTGTTGCTGTCGGTATTTGTACTTGATGTACCGGTGGCAGGGAGTTTATTCTGGCTAATCACGGTTTCGCTGGTATTCATATTTGTGTCACTCTCATTAGGACTGCTGGTATCGACGATAACAGAGAGTCAGATGATTGCGATGCTGATATCGGGAATGGTTTTCATGCTTCCGGTGGTATTATTATCGGGGATGATGTTTCCGGTGGAGAACATGCCAGATTTTCTGCAGTGGATATCGTTAGCAATTCCGGCACGTTGGTACATAGCGGCGGTGAAGGATATAATGATAAAGGGGCTTGGATTTGAGGGGATAGTAAAGGAACTGGTAATACTGTCCGGGATGATTGTTTTTTTACTAGCCGTGAGTCTGAAAAAATTCAAATCGAGGCTGGAGTAGGAAATGCTGAAATATTTAATTGAAAAAGAATTCAAACAGATACTGAGAAATCCTATCCTGCCGAGGCTGATACTGGTATTTCCTTTAATGGCATTGCTGATACTACCGTTAGCAGCTAACTATGAAATAAAGAATATAAATCTGTGTGTGGTGGATAACGATCAGAGTCCCTACTCGCGGAAACTGGTTGAAAAAATAAGATCGTCCGGATATTTTGTAATAACAAAAACAGCGAAGACATACGACAAGGGGCTGGAGGCAATAGAGTATGACGATGCGGATGTGCTGATTGAGATACCAAAAAATTTCGAGAAGGAGCTTATAAGAGAGGGGAAGGGGAAAGTATTAATATCCGCAAATGCCGTAAACGGAATGAAGGGGGGGCTGTCAAGTTCGTACTTATCGAGTATCGTTACGGATTTCGCGGGGGAGGTAAGGAGTGAGTGGATAGAGGCAGGAACGGGGGGAGGAGTGCCGGTAATAGAGATTATGCCGCTGAACAGGTTTAATCAGAATCTTGATTATCACTCGTACATGGTGCCGGCGATAATGGTGATGCTACTGACAATGATATGCGGATTTCTGCCGGCGTTAAATATAGTGAGTGAAAAGGAGGCGGGGACGATAGAGCAGATAAACGTAACGCCTATCAGGAAGTTTACTTTTATAATTTCGAAGCTGATACCGTACTGGATAATCGGGATAATTGTGCTGACGATAGGATTCGGAGTAGCGGCGGTCGGATATAATTTGCTACCCGCGGGGAGTTTTGGGACGATATATGTGTTTGCGGCGGTATATGTACTGGCGGTTTCGGGATTCGGGCTGCTGGTTTCCAATTATTCGGAGACGCTGCAGCAAGCGTTGTTTGTAATATTTTTCTTTGTGATAATATTTATACTGATAAGCGGATTATATACGCCGATAAAGAGTATGCCGGAATGGGCGCAGACGCTGACGGTGATAAATCCGTTAAGGTACTTTATTGAGATGATGAGGAGCGTGTATCTGAAAGGGAGCGGGCTTTTTGATTTGCAGAAGCAGATGATTGCGTTGCTAATATTCGCGGGGCTGTTTAATGTGCTGGCGGTGGTGAGTTACAGGAAGAGGCAATAAACACAGTTGTCTGAATTAGGATTAGTAGGATTAAAGGATTTTAGGAGTGACTAGTGACTAGTGACTAGTGACTGGTGACTGGTGACTGGTGACTAGTGACTAGTGACTGGTGACAAGGGAAATATCGTTTGTAACGTTTGTAACGTGGGAACAGACGAAGGTCAATAGGCTACGCCGTCATTAGCTACGCGTTATCAGGTTGTTGATGTAATCGGCGGCGGAGAGGGCGGCGATTGTGCCATCAGCTACTGCAGTGGTTACCTGTCGGTATTTTTTTGCGATAGAATCGCCTGCGGCGAAAACGCCGGGAAGATTTGTTTTCATAACCGCATCCACTTTGATTTCTTTCCATTCATTCAATTCGATAATGCCTTCGAGCTTTTCTGTGTTGGGGACATAACCGATGAAAATAAATACACCGTCAATATTCATTGCCATGATATCACCGGTTTTCAGGTTTTTTAATCTGACGGAACTGAGTTTTTCGCTGCCAATGAATTCAGTTATTGCAGTTTCCATAATGAAACTTATTTTAGGATTCTTTTTTGCTTCGTCCACATAATGGGAGAAAGCCTGGAAATGATCAAACTGATGCACGACGGTGACTTTAGAAGCGTATTTTGTGAGCGCAACGGCTTCTTCAAGTGCCGAGTTTCCACCACCGACAACAATAATATCTTTATCCTGAAAGAAGTCGCCGTCACAAGTTGCGCAGTATGAAATACCTTTGCCTTTAAAAGTATCCTCACCAACAGCACCTATTGTACGTGAGCGTCCTCCGGTGGAGATAATAACGGCGTGTGAAGTGTAAATATCCTTTTCGTTAACAGTGATTTTTTTAACATCGCCTGAAAGGTCGAAGGAGGTAATGCGGAGATTGGATTTAATGGTACAGCCGAAATTCTGAGCCTGAGTTTTCATGTTACGGGCGAGTTCGTATCCGCTGATGGAGTGAACGCCGGGATAGTTAGCAATTTCGTGGGTGAGGACCATTTGTCCGCCAACGGCACCCTCGTTAAGGATGAGGGTTCTGACTTTTGCGCGTGAGAGGTAGATACCTGCAGTCAGTCCGGCTGCTCCGGCACCTATAACTATAACATCAAAATGATTATCCATAAATTCCCAAGGTTAAAAAGGGGGAGAGAAAAATCTCTCCCTCAAAAAAAGATTTATTTAC
>JAAYVN010000085.1 GCA_012517155.1 Ignavibacteriales bacterium
ATGTTCAGTTGATCCCTTCTGCGGAGAAACCGGCCGCAATCCTCGTCTCCCCGCTTAAGATTCATTTGATTGCGCAATTTCTGAATTCAAATGAAAACTTTTTATTTGATTCCCTAATCCTACTTTCCGGGGTTGACGATGCAAACGGAAAAAAGGTTACTGCCGAAAATGGGTCTTTCAGGTATGAAGGGGGAACATTTTCTGTTTACTATCACCTTGAATCGACCTCTATCAGGCATAAGGTTGTGCTGGTAACAAGGGCTGACCGGGGTGAACCGAATGTGGAATCAGTATCGGCAGTCTGGCGTGGTGCCGACTGGCATGAACGGGAGGCATATGATATGTTTGGTATTAAATTCCTGAATCATCCAAATCTTATCCGCATACTTATGCCTTATGACTGGGAGGAAGGAAGTCATCCGCTCAGAAAAGATTATCAGAACCCTGAATTCTATAAAGGAATGAAGGTTGTTTAATTACTATATTTCTTTTGAAAAATTATATTAAGCTGACATGAAGACAGAAATGATGACCCTGAACATGGGTCCGCAACATCCTTCAACCCACGGCGTGCTTCGTCTTGAGCTGGAAATTGAGGGAGAACTGGTTAATAAGGTTATTCCGCATCTTGGTTATCTGCACAGGTGTTTCGAGAAGCACTGCGAAGCGCTTACTTATCCCCAGATAATACCCTACGTGGACAGAATGGACTACCTAGCCTCCATGAATAACGAATTCGGTTATGTGGTTACGGTGGAAAAACTGCTGGGGATTGAAGTACCGGAGAGAGTTGAATACATCAGGGTAATCATGGCGGAGCTGCAGCGAATTGCATCGCACCTGGTGGCTGTTGGTACTTACGGACTTGACATCGGCGCATTTACCCCTTTCTTATATACATTCCGCGACAGAGAAAAAATCCTGACGCTATTCGAAATAACCTGCGGTGCACGTTTACTATATAATTATATGTGGATTGGCGGTCTCTCTCATGACCTCCACCCCGACTTTGTCCGCCTTACCAAGGAATTTATTGAATACTTCAAACCGAACCTGGTTGAGCTAAACAATCTATTGACTTATAATAAAATATTTATTGACCGGACGGCAAATATCGGCATCCTGCCTGCTGACAAGGCTATTAATTTCGGGATTACTGGTCCCAATTTAAGGGCATCCGGAGTAAAGTGGGATTTAAGAAGAGATGATCCCTACTCAATATATGACCGTTTTGATTTTGAAATCCCCGTTGGGAAAGGTACCTTTGGTACCGTTGGGGATTGCTGGGACCGTTACTATCTGAGAGTACTGGAGATGGAACAGAGCCTTCGGATAATCGAGCAGGCAATTGACCATATCCCTGAAGGGGATGTTCAGAGTGCCATTCCGAAAAGGATTAAACCTCCTGAAGGAGAAATTTATGCAAGAGTTGAAAATCCCAAAGGCGAACTGGGATTCTTTATCGTCAGCAAGGGAGGTTTGCAACCCCACCGGGTTAAGGTACGTCCCCCCTCATTCGTAAACATGGGAGTACTGGATGAGATAAGTAAAGGTCATCTCGTTGCGGATGTTGTGGCAATACTGGGAAGCATAGACATTGTGCTGGGAGAAATTGACAGGTGATTCAAAATTTCCTCTCCTGCAAAAATGGAGCGAAAAAGGTAAAAAACTTTTAATAAAATAAACTGATATTTATGTTAGATACAATAATTTACGTGCTGAACATTGCAATTCCACTTGCATTCCTGGTCCCTTTCGCGCTCTTCGCTGTTTACTTCGAGCGTAAGGTATCCGCTTTTATGCAGGACAGACTCGGACCCAACCGTGTTGGTCCGCGTGGTTATTTTCAAACAATAGCCGATATTCTTAAACTACTCCAGAAGGAGGATATCACTCCGGCTGAAGTGGACAAACCTTTATACAACGTTGCCCCGATACTGGTGTTTATGGGTTCCTACGCAGCTTTTGCGGCAATTCCGTTTACATCGATATATATTGGTTCAAATATTGATCTGGGTATTCTTTATATAGTGGCAGTTTCGAGCTTTGTAGTGGCAGCAATCCTAATGGCAGGCTGGGCTTCTAACAATAAATATACTTTGCTGGGGGCAATGAGATCCGCAGCGCAGATGATAAGTTATGAAATCCCCACGGTTATTGTTATTATCAGTATGATAATTATTGCCGGAACAATGAATCTCTTTACTCTTAGCGAACTCCAGACAAGCAGCATCTATAACTGGATGATTTTCGGCGGTCCTGACATGGGATGGAAAAAGTTCGCTTTACTTCCCCTTTCCGTTATAGGTTTTATGATAATGTATATCAGTACGCTGGCAGAGGTAAACAGAACCCCGTTTGACATCCCGGAAGCTGAATCGGAACTGGTATCCGGCTACCATACGGAGTATTCGGGCATAAAATTCGCCATGTTCTTCCTCGCCGAATATGCCAATATGTTTGCAGTATCCATAGTTGTTGTTTCCATCTTCTTCGGCGGTTATCAGTCCCCTTTCGGTTATCTCGGAAATACACTTGGTCTTAGCTGGTTTGTGCCTGCGGAACAATTTTTCTGGTTTACCGTTAAGGGAATCTTCTTTGTTTTTGTACAAATGTGGCTAAGATGGACGCTCCCCCGCCTCAGGGTTGATCAGCTTATGACAATGTGCTGGAAGTATTTGATTCCGATATCTTTAGTTAATTTAGTAGTAATAGCATTAATAATGGTTTTATAGAATGAAGGAATACTTTAAAAATATATACCTCGCCCTATACACAATTGCTGTGGGTATGAAGATAACTTTCAGGCATCTCTTCATACCTGCCGTTACCATACAATATCCGGAAGAAAAAGTTGTTCTTCCCGAAAGAGTAAGGAACCGGCTTTACGTCAATATGGATGATTGCATTGGCTGCGACCAGTGTGCCAGAGCCTGCCCGGTTGATTGCATTACAATCGAAACAGTTAAGGCTCTACCCACTGAGGATCTTGGAAAAACTTCGCAGGGTAAAAAGAAAGCCCTTTGGGTTACCCAATTCGATATTGATTTTGCAAAATGCTGCTACTGCCAGCTCTGCGTTTTCCCCTGCCCTACCGAGTGTATAAAAATGACGGATATATACGAGTTTGCGGACATCAGAAGAAGTAATCTGATTTACAACTTCTCTACTCTTACTAATGAAGAATCGGAAGAGAAGAAAGCAAATCTGGCAAGGTTCGAGGCTGAAAAGGCGGCTGCTAAAGCAACTCCGCCCCCTAAAGCTGAATAGGTTGAATGAGATTAATAAATAAGTTTAGCGAAACAGAATAAAGAAAAATAAATTATGTACGACGTATTTTTTTACATATTTGCCGCAATAACAATATTATCTGCATTTTTTGTGGTTACTACAAAAAATGTGATATATGCTGTATATAGCCTGCTGTTGACTTTTTTTGGTATAGCGGGAATATATGTACTGCTCGGTGCGGATTTTATTGCGATTGTCCAGATAATTGTTTATGTCGGCGGGATTCTGATTTTGATGATATTCGGAGTCATGCTCACAAATAAAATAACTAGTGTTGAAATCAAGACTCAAACACTTTTTGTGATTCCCACTGCAATTGGCGTAGGTATTTTTGCCGGTGTTCTGATTGCCAGAATGATAACCGCGAACTGGCGGACAATGCCATTAAACATTGATTACTCAACCACAGTATATTCCATCGGTGCAAGTCTTTTATCGGATTATTCAGTTCTATTCATTCTCCTCGGAATACTCCTTTTAATTACACTTATTGGCGCGGCTTCAATCGCAAGGAAGGAGGATTAGGATGATGAGCATAGGTTTGAACCATTTTCTAATTGTAAGCGGAATATTGTTTTCTCTTGGCATCTTTGCCATTGTTACAAGAAAAAATGCAATAATGGTACTGATGGGAATTGAGTTTATTCTCAATGCCTCCAATATTAACTTTATCGCTTTCAGCAAGTTCGGAAACTTCGGAGTCCAGGGAGAAGTGATAGCCCTCTTTGTTATTGTCCTGGCTGCATGCGAGGCTGCCATAGCTTTGGCGATTGTTCTTAATATATATAAACAGTTTACTACTGTTAATGTTGATGAAATTAATAATTTGAAAAATTAATATTAAACGTTATCAGATATGAATGAAAATTTAATGATAAATCTTTCCGTAATCGCACTGTTCATTCCGCTTATAGGATTCTTTTTTACAGTGGTACTGGGAAAGCGTATTAAGTCAATGTACTTGTTCGAGATCCTGATTATCTCGGCGGTTATGATAATCTCTGCCCTGCTTGCGTTCTTTAAGCTTGCTTACTACACGGATGCGGTTTTCATAGCAGAGTTTACCTGGATAAAAATTCAGAATCTGCCGGTGTTTGGTGATTTTTCCTTTAATCTAGGCGTTAAGCTGGATAATATCTCCGTAATAATGCTGTTTGTTGTCGCCGCTATCAGCACGCTTGTTCATTATTACTCGATTGCATATATGAAAGGTGATAAAAGATACAACCGCTTCTTTGCTTATCTGGGTATCTTTACTTTCTCAATGAACGGGATAGTGCTTACGCATAACCTGCTGATGATGTACATTTTTTGGGAACTGGTAGGACTATCATCCTATCTGCTGATTGGTTTCTGGTATGAAAAGAAATCTGCTTCCGATGCAGCCAAGAAAGCTTTCCTGGTTAACAGAATCGGCGATATGGGAATGCTGGCGGGAATTCTGATTGTGTTTTTCACCTTCCATACTTTTACATTCGACGAGATTTTCGGACAGGTTGCAAGTGGTGTACTTCCCTTTAACAGCGAGTTCTGGCTCACCATGATGGGAATACTCCTCTTTTGCGGTGCCATCGGAAAATCAGCACAGTTTCCTCTGCATGTTTGGCTTCCCGATGCCATGGAGGGTCCTACCCCCGTTAGCGCATTAATTCATGCCGCCACTATGGTTGCCGCAGGTGTTTACCTGACTGTGAGAATTTTCCCGATTATGACAGGCGATGCCCTGCTGTTTGTAGCTGTTGTGGGAATGCTTTCAGCTTTCATCCCCGCTACTATTGCCCTCACTCAAACAGATATTAAAAGAGTTCTGGCATATTCTACAGTAAGCCAGCTTGGTTATATGATTATGGCAATCGGAGTTGGTTCCGTGGTCTATGGTTTTTTCCATCTGGTCACGCATGCGTTCTTTAAAGCCGGACTCTTTCTTGGCTCCGGTTCGGTAATCCATGGAATGCATCATGAACAGGAAATTACCCAGATGGGAGGATTAAGAAAAAAGATGCCGGTCACTTACTATACTTTCCTTATCTTCTGTCTGGCTATTTCAGGTGTCCCCTTCTTCTCAGGTTTTCTAAGCAAGGACGGTATTCTTGCAGCTACCGCTAACTTCAGTATCTTTACCGGACACTGGCTGATTCCCGTTGCTGCTTTCTCCGTTGCTATACTAACTGCTTTTTATATGTTCCGTCTGCTTATTTTAACTTTCCACGGAACTCCGCGTAATCAGCATAAATATGATCACGCACACGAATCCCCTAAGTTTATGATAGTCCCGCTTGTTATCCTGGCGCTCTTTTCTTTCTTCTTTATTTTTTCTCCAAACCCCATTAGTGCCGAAAACGGATGGACACTCTCAAGCTGGTTAAAAGTGCCAAACAGCGTTGTGCCTGAATCGGCAAGATACTCTTTCCTGGCTTCCGCTCCGGCAGATGGTTCATCTGGATCATTATATACACATGAATATGTTGAATCGAGTCACCATATACACTACTATGTGTTGTTTGGCTCGCTACTGCTTGCAGGCATCGGAATTCTTTTTGCTTATCTTTTTTATCAGTACAGGAAATTGAACGCCGATAAATTAACAGGTAAAATTACACCGCTATATACTTTCTCAAGAAATAAATGGTACTTTGATGAATTGTATCAGTCCACTTTTGTAGCCGGTACTATGCGGCTTGCTGGATTACTGGCATGGTTCGATTCCACAATTGTTGACGGCATAGTCAATTTGTCCGCCTCCGTTACGCGGATTTTCTCCCGCATCAGTGGTGCATTTGACAATTATGTAGTTGATGGTCTGGTTAATCTTTTCGCTACTCTCAGCGGTATGTTCGGACTTATCTTAAGAAGATTTCAAACAGGAAGAGTCCAGGTATATCTGGTTTTTGTGCTCTTCTCTTTAATAGTTTTAATTTTAACATTTGCGTAACTGTATAAATAAGGAACTAAAAAATGCAACAGCTCCCTTATCTTTCATTAATTACATTTTTACCGGTTATCGGATTAATCCTGATTTTGTTTCTCCCAAAGAAAAATGATAAACAGGTAAAGTACATTGCTATCTTTTTCACCGGCTTGCAGGTCGTACTTGCCGGCATTCTCTGGAATGCTTATAATTATGCTGCCGGCGGAATAAACGATCCTAAATCTTTTCAGTTCGTAGAAAAATTTACCTGGATTCAGTTCTGGGGGGGTGACTGGCTCGGAACAGTAAAGATAGACTATTTCCTGGGTATTGATGGTCTCAGCATGCCTATGGTTATGCTTACTGCCCTGATCTCATTCATCGCGGCTATTTCCTCCTGGTCAATCAATAAATCGGTCAAAGGCTATTTTGCCCTTTTCCTTTTGCTGGATACAGGTATGATGGGTGTGTTTGTTGCGCTTGATTTTTTCCTTTTCTACGTATTCTGGGAACTGATGCTTCTCCCGATGTACTTCCTTATCGGTATCTGGGGCGGTCCGAGAAAAGAATATGCGGCTATCAAGTTCTTCATCTATACTTTACTCGGATCAGTATTTATCCTGCTGGCAATTATCGGACTTTATTTAAGTGCCAAGGTTCCACTCGGCGATGGTACACAGGTATTCACATTCAATATGCTTGAACTCATGAATCCGAAGAATTATCTGCAGGACGGAATATTATCCGCAGTGAATCCATCGAATTTAAGATTCCTTGCGTTCATAGCGCTCTTTGTCGGTTTCGCAATTAAAATCCCAATGTTTCCCTTCCATACATGGCTTCCCGATGCTCACGTCGAGGCACCCACACCTATTTCAGTTATTCTTGCAGGCGTGTTGCTGAAGATGGGAACATACGGTATTCTCAGAATCAATTATCCAATATTTCCGGATGTGACAGTAAGCCTGGTTTGGTGGATTGCCCTTTTCGGTATGATAAATATTATCTACGGCGCTCTCTGTGCTATGGCTCAGAAGGACTTTAAGAAACTGATCGCTTATTCTTCAGTCTCCCACATGGGTTTTGTGATGCTTGGGATGGCTTCTCTGACTACTGTCGGAGTTGCGGGGGCAGTATTGCAGATGTTCAATCACGGAACTATCACGGCAATGCTCTTCCTTATCGTCGGCGTTCTTTATGACAGGACACATACAAGAGGATTAGATGACTTTGGTGGTATGGCTAACCAGATGCCTGTTTATACCGGCTTCGTGACTGTGGCTTTCTTCGCAGCTATCGGACTCCCCGGTTTGAGCGGATTTATCTCCGAAGCGTTCGTTTTCCTTGGCGGTTTTTCAAACGGAGTGACCAGAGTTCTTACGGTTATTTCTACGCTTGGAATTCTGTTAGGTGCAGGGTATATGCTCTGGACTCTGCAAAGAGTATTCCTCGGAAACCTGAACGAAAAGTGGAATGCTTTAACTGACCTGGATACAAGAGAGTATGTAATGTTTATTCCACTCACTATAATTATCATACTCTTGGGAGTTTATCCCTCCCTGATGCTCGATATTATGAATTCATCAGTTAATTCGCTGGTGAAATTCCTTACGGTTGCAAAGACTTCCTATACATCAATAGGTTTTTAAACTGGATTTTTTATGGTAATAAATACAATCTTTAATTCGTTTCATCTTATAGGGCCTGAAATTGCTGTTGCTCTGCTTCTCCTGGCAGTGGTTATTTTCGATCTGGCTTTTCCTAAGAATAAAAAATTTCTGCCATGGCTCACAATCACCGGTATTATCGTTGCCGGGTTCCTGACTGTTAAACAGTACAGTCTGGAAAGCGGATTTGTTTTTGAATCCGGAAATACTCAGGGACTTATAGTTATCGATAATTTTGCCTTCTTCTTTAAGTTGCTGATTCTTGGCGTCTCCTTGCTAATAATCCTGTTTTCGGTATCATCGGAGGAACTGAAGAATTGTTATGACAGAGCCGGTGAGTATTACACCCTGATTACCGGTATGATACTTGGAATGTTCTTCATGGTCTCCACGGTGGATTTAATTACTTTATACATTTCCATAGAGCTGGTTTCTTTCAGTTCTTACGTGCTTGCGGGATTCATTAAGAAATCAAAGAGAAGCAGTGAAGCCGGATTGAAATACATTATTTACGGAGCAGTTGCCAGTGGTATAATGCTTTTCGGAATTTCCCTTGTCTTTGGTTACACCGGCACAACTAATTTCTATCAGATCAACCATATAGTAGTCCATTCTCTGTCGCCGGATTTTCTTTTATCCCTGGCTTTTATTTTGATTTTTGTAGGATTTGGTTATAAAATTTCCGCAGTTCCTTTCCACTTCTGGACTCCGGACGTATATGAGGGAGCTCCGACTACAATTACTGCTTATCTGTCTGTTGCAAGCAAAGCAGCAGGATTCGCACTGCTTATCCGCTTTGTAAAGATTATATTTTTCACCGGCATTGATGAAAATGGTTACTGGATTCTCTCCAAGGCTTTTAACTGGAGTTATTTACTGATAATAATTTCAGTACTGACTATGACTGTCGGAAATTTCGCAGCTTTATGGCAGAATAATGTGAAAAGAATGCTCGCCTATTCAAGTATTGCTCATGCAGGATACATGTTGGCGGCGCTTACAATGCTAAGTGAACAGGGCTTGCTCGCTATTGTTGTCTATTTTGTAGTTTACGGATTAACAAACCTCGGCGCCTTTTATATCGTTCTGCTTATTCATAATAAAACAGGGAGCGAAGAGATTGATGATTATGACGGACTTGGTTATCAGATGCCCCTGATGGGTGTGGCTATGACTATTCTGCTTGTTTCCCTCACGGGACTCCCTCCAACTGCCGGATTTATCGGCAAGTTGTATGTATTTATCAGTATCCTCGATGCGCCTCATTATACATTAGCGGTTATTGTAGCGTTGAACAGTGTAGTTTCCCTCTATTACTATGTTAGAATTATAAAGCATCTCTATTTGAATAATCCTAAAGTAGAAAGGGAGTTCACATTCCCGGTTACCCAAACCATACTGGTGCTGGTTTTAACAATTCCTGTTATTATTCTTGGTTTGTATTTCGGACCATTACTGGAGATGGGAAAAGTATCACTGCGCATGTTCGGTTTCTGAGTTTTTTCTTCACTCCTTCCCTCCTTTTTCTAAAGGGAGGGAAGGGATGAGTTAAGAAAAATTAATGACAAACTACTGACAACTTAACAACTCAACAAATAAACCAATCACCCGGCCACAGACTCACAGAGTCCTAATGCAAAGAGCCCCCACTCCTCGGAGAATCAAATCAGGCACATGAATATGCTCAAACCTTAAAAACCTGTGCAAATACAAATAATTACCCCCCGTTACAAACACTACCGCTCCACCCTTAGACACACTCCCCAGCACTTTCTCGATCAATCCTATCTGGGAATTCAGTACTCCTGAACCAATACATGTTTCCGTATCATATCCCGTTTCCAGAATGAAACCTCTGTCCGAAATTCCGGGCAACTGGGCTGTATTGGTTGTCAGCGACCCAATCATTGTAAACACTCCGGGAGATATAGTCCCCCCGGTAAACTCCCTCCGCTCATTCATTATATTTATGGTCGTTGCTGTTCCTAAATCAATAGTGACCACCCTTTTATTCTCAATCGAAATTCCTTTTCTTTCAGCGTAGAACAACGCCCCCTCCATTCCGCATAACCTGTCAGTACCAAGAGTTTCAGGAGTGCGGTATGCAATCCTGAAACTGAAATTTGACCTGTGCGAAATAAGATTAACTCCTGCTTTCCCGCTGCACCTCTCCTTTATTGTCTTACTGTAATCGGGAACTACCGATGATACCCATATTGATTCAGGTTTATACCTGTCAATAGCTTCGAAAAGCTCCTCCGGATTATCGAATATCCCCTGCTGAACAACTCCCTCCCCCTTAAGTTCAGCCATCTTCACCCGGCTGTTACCAATATCCAGCAAAATAATCATAATATCTTACTATGTCAGACTGATATCACCAAAATTAATTTTCTCAATCTTCCCCTTGACCTTGAGCAGCAAATTCCCGTCCTTGTCAATATCGTCGAATATGCCATACTTTGATTTGTCATTTTGCCTTACTTCCACTTCGTCCCCGATCATACGGCACCTTTCTCTCCAGTCGTCGAGCATGGAATCCGGATTTTCATCAATCTTATCAATCATCAACTCCAGACGGTTCAGAACTTCCGCCAGAATGCGTTCCTTATCTCCATAATTACCAGTTTCTATTTTTATGGAAGTCGGCTCTATCCGGAAATCCCCATGAAATATCGGTTGATTCACATTAATCCCTATTCCAAGCACTACCCGTGTAATTTTACTTCCCGATGAAACAGATTCCAAAAGTATCCCGCTGATTTTCTTTTTGTTTATCAGTACGTCATTTGGCCATTTTAACTCGGTTTTCAGGGCATACAAGTTCTCCAAAGTTTGCGCAACAACCAAAGAGGATCCCATGTTGAGGAAATTCAGCTTTTCAATTTTCTTAAGTTTCGTAAAAAGTACGGAAAAGGTAAGATTCAGTCCCCGGGCACTTAACCATGTTCGGTCAAGTCTGCCCCTCCCCTCATTTTGCTTCTCACTTAAAGCCACTGAGCCATTGATTTTTATGTCTTTGCTCTTCAGCAAAAACGAGTTGGTCGAATCCACCTCATCAAGATATATAAAATTTCTTGCAATCCACTCGGTGTCTAATAATAAATCAAATTTTTCAAGACTGAATAGCTTTTCTTCCATTTCAACTCCTAAATGTCAAATTATACATATTAATGGCCCGTTCTTGACATAAATACACAAATCATGTACATATTGTCATTTTCTTTCATACCATTTCCGCTCTATTCGATCCAAATGCCTTTTTTTTTCACAAATTAGCGGTTTTTATTATCGGCACAATTCTTGAACACAAAATACAGTTAATTATTAAGAATATTTTATTTAACACACAAATATAGAGTTTAATTAGCAAATTCTAAAAAATAATAACAAAATATCGCATCCCTTCTGAATATGTTTTGCGATGTAAATACCATTAAGGAGGATTTAATATGGGAAAAATAATAGGAATTGATTTGGGAACCACTAACTCTTGCGTTTCAGTACTTGAGGGAAACGATCCAGTGGTAATCCCGAATTCTGAGGGAGGAAGAACTACTCCATCGGTTGTTGCTTTTGCGAAAAATGGCGAAAGACTGGTAGGGCAGCCTGCAAAACGTCAGGCAGTTACAAATCCCAAACATACTGTCTTCTCAATCAAACGTTTCATGGGAAGATATATGAACGAGATTACCGATGAAAAAACCAAAGTGCCTTATGAGGTTGTTCCGGGTGATGGTAACTCGGCAAGAGTAAAAATTGAAGACAGGGTTTACTCCCCACCTGAAATCAGCGCAATGGTTCTTCAAAAGATGAAGAAAACTGCCGAGGAATATCTTGGTCAGGAAGTTTCGGAAGCTGTTATTACAGTTCCCGCTTACTTCAATGATGCTCAGCGTCAGGCTACAAAGGATGCCGGTGAGATTGCCGGACTAACGGTTAGGAGAATTATTAACGAGCCTACTGCCGCTGCTCTGGCTTATGGCTTGGATAAAAAGAATAAAGAACAGATTATCGCTGTGTATGACCTGGGTGGTGGTACTTTCGATATTTCGATTCTACAGCTGGGAGACGGTGTTTTTGAAGTTAAGTCAACTAATGGCGATACTCACCTGGGTGGAGATGACTTCGATCAGCGTTTGATTGATTTCCTCGCTGATGAGTTCAAAAAACAGGAAGGCATTGATCTTAGAAAAGACCCTATGGCACTGCAAAGACTTAAGGAAGCTTCCGAAAAAGCAAAGATCGAGTTATCCTCGTCAATGCAAACCGACGTCAACCTTCCTTTCATCACTGCAACTCAGGATGGTCCTAAACACTTGAATATTTCTATCTCAAGATCCAAATTCGAACAGTTGATTGATGACCTGGTTGAAAGAACCCGCATCCCTTGCGAAAAAGCTATTCAGGATGCCGGGATCCCTGCTTCCAAGATTGATGAAGTGATCCTGGTTGGTGGATCTACCAGAATACCTAAAGTACAGGAACTGGTTAAAAATCTTTTTGGCAAAGAACCTCATAAGGGAGTAAATCCTGATGAAGTTGTTGCAGTTGGTGCTGCTATCCAGGGTGCGGTGCTTTCCGGTGATGTCAAGGACGTTCTGCTTCTTGATGTAACTCCCCTTTCGCTTGGAATCGAAACTTTGGGTGGTGTTATGACTGTACTGATTCCTGCTAATACCACAATCCCGACAAAGAAAAGCGAGGTCTTCTCTACAGCCGCTGATAATCAGCCATCTGTGGAAATCAACGTGCTTCAGGGTGAAAGACCAATGGCTATAGATAACAGAACTCTGGGTAAATTCCATCTCGACGGAATTCCACCGGCACCTCGTGGTCTCCCGCAGATTGAAGTTTCCTTCGATATCGATGCTAACGGAATTCTCCACGTTGCAGCTAAGGACAAGGCAACTAACAAGGAACAAAGCATTAGAATTACCTCTTCGAGCGGTCTTAGTAAGGATGAGGTTGAAAAAATGAAACGTCAGGCAACTGAGCACGCTGCCGAGGATAAGAAAAAACGTGATTTGGTTGATGCCAAGAATCAGGCTGATAGCATTATCTTCCAGACTAAAAAACAGATGGAAGAACTCAAGGACAAAATTGATCCCGAAACCAGATCAAGAATGGAATCTGAAGTTAAAAAAGTTGAAGATGCGGTCTCTACAAATAATGCCGAGACTATTAAGGCTGCGGTTGACGGACTTAATAAGGTATGGAATGATATAGCTCAAAAACTTTATGCTCAGCAGGGTCCACCTCCTGGTGGTCAGGATCAGCCGGATTTTGGCGCTGGCTTTAATCCCGGGCAGCAACCACCACCTGAGCCTGAAAAGAAGGAAAAAGACGTTCAGGACGCTTCTTATACCGAGGTTGACGAGGATAAGAAGTAAGCTAAGTAAATGTAAAAAAAGACTGCCCCTTGGCAGTCTTTTTTTTTGCTCTTTATATTTTTTGTCCTTTATTCAGAATAGAATTCAATCATCCGGATGATTGCCTCTTGACAAACAGGACAATAATTATCCACAGAGGCTGACTTCATGGAACAATCAATCATAGGTCTGAAAACCCCTTTCGCAACATACCCGCCTCCTTCAAAAACCCCTACTGTATTAGAGTACTTTTCTTCAACTGGTGTAGGAACCGGAGTATTTTTGTCAACCATTTTTTTCCATTTGGAATCAAAATCTACCAGTGTGGTCAGGTTTGCCTCAAGCGGCTCAATGTCAATCGGGTAGAAATCCTGATACGCTGTTTCGCTGTCATAATACTCATCCGCAAGGAATGCAAATCCATGCCCGAATTCATGCACAAAAACATCCTCTTCTCTTGAGTTTTTATTTACCGCCACAGAATAGAAATTGTAAATAGCTCCGCCTCCATACTTTTTAGTGTTCACAAGTATATATATCTGGTCGTAAGGTGCATTTGCTGCAATGTCACGAACTGATTTGTAGTCCGAAGTCATCAGGTATCTCTCCACATCAAAAGTATAAAAAGTGGTGTTGGAAAGCGTGCTCTTCCAGATGTTATCTCCCGGTATGTCCGTTCCCGATTCTGGATTTGCTGCCAGAATTCCCCATACATTGAAACTCTCTTTTCTTTCCTTGTAAGGTGATGAGTTGAATAAGTATCCGGTAAATTTTTCACAATCTTTTTTGAAAAGATCCATTTGCTCTGCATTATATCCCTCGGGTATGATCACGATATCCACCTTCTTCTCTGACGGTCCGGAATATTGCACCTTGAAGTTCTCAAATTTTAATCTGTTCTCTTTCTTGATAAAATAGCTTTTCGGATCGATTTCGACTTCGAACTTTTTATGAAGTTTATTCTTCTTATCTCGAGAATAGAAAACCACTTTGCACTCGTTCTTCGGATAGGGAAAAATAACCGACTCATTAAAAGCTTTTCTGGTTTTCTTGGCTTCATCAGTAGTCTGCCACTCACTGAAAAGCGTAGAGTATGTGCGTGAATAAATCAATGATCCGTGCTCCGAATCATATACTTCAAATTTGTACTTTCCGTAATCGAAAGGATCTATCATCTTGACCATGCTCCCCCCCCACACGGGTTCCTCGATCAATTCATCCAGAAAATACTCGTCTGATTTTGCATCCCCGGCATGGATATAATCAATGCGCAGAGTCTTGGGATGAAAAAACTTGCTAAATTCCACCTGCGCTATTGTTGAACTGACAAGGAATAAAACCAACAAAAATAAGGACTTGTACATCTCTGCCTCTTCTAATTATTATTAAAATTTACATGTTTTTTTAGAAATAGAACACTTACAAGAATAGATAAAAGTGTGAAGATTGCTCCTGTAAGAAATGGGAATTGATACCCCATATATTGGAAACTGAATCCCCCCCAAAGTGGTCCCAGCATTCTAGCAAAAGCCGAAAACGACTGATTTAACCCAAGAATTGACCCCTGCTTATCTCCCGGAGCAACCTTGGATACCAGCGCCATAAGAACAGGCTGCAGAATCCCGGTACCCAAAGAGAATATCGCTGTTATTATTAAAATTCCCGCCATATTTCCACCATATGGTATTAACAGCAACCCTACAAACATAAAAACTGCCCCTGATATTATGAGATTCAGATCACTGTATCTCCTGGATAATCTCCCTATTAATCCCCCCTGAACTAATGCTCCCACAAAACCCAAAACACCGAAAACCATCCCGTTTTCAGCATGGGAAAATTTATATATATATGTTCCGAGCAGTGCAAAAGTTCCATAGATATTTGCAATTGAAAAGGTTATCATAAAAAAGAGCATGATTACAATAAATATCGCCGGTGTGCTCATCACAACTCTCAAACTGACCGTATCGAATAAACGGAATTTCCCCCCTTTCTCCTTTCGGATGATTGAGTCAGGAAGATAGAATAATGAAAAGATCGCTGCAACGAGTGAGAAACCCATACTCCCATACCCCACCAGACTATAGCTGATTTCAGCAAGAAATCCCCCTATTAGTGGACCAAAAACAAATCCCATTCCAAATGCGACCCCAATTAAACCCATTCCTTTGGAGCGATCTGATGGAGTGGTAATATCGGCTATGTATGCCTGTGCAACTCCTATACTGCTCCCCCCGATTCCACAGATAATCCTCGATATTATCAATAGCAAAAATGAATCGGTAAATGCAAACAGAAGATACCCTATCGCATTTAACAAGAGTGTAATGATAATTATGTTTTTCCTTCCGAAAATATCACTCGCTGAACCGAGAATCGGATTAAAGATAAATTGTAGTAATGAATATACCGCTAATAATATTCCCACAGAAGACTCATTAAGATGAAGCACATCCATAGCGAAAGTTGGTAATATCGGAATGAGCAGCCCAAATCCCAGAAGATCAATAAATACAACTGAGAAAATGATAACGAGCGGAATTCTGTTTTTATCCAATGTTAAGTCAGTTCGAAATAATTTGAATGTTGGATCTGTTCGTCAGGATCCCCTTTGAGTCACTAAAAGCTTCCTTCATCTTGCTTCTGATAGTTTTCGTCAGGAAGGTATAAACTGAATCGGCGTAATTACCCGAGGGGAGTATCAGATACTCTTTCTTTCCTTCAATCGCCCCTTTGTAAACATACGTTGGGACACAGTTCAGATTTTTCAATGATATTTTTCCGTCGTTTTTATTTTTTTCCATTGTAAAGTTCAGAATAACCCCTGCATCGGAATATCGCCACTGCTGATTACTAATAAAATTCCCCAGGGAATATGCTATGAATCCCGTATCCAGTTTGCTGTTTGGTTTTGTAAATAATTCAATTGGCTGAAGTACATGCGGGTGACTGGCGATAATAATATCAGCCCCTGCGTCTTTTGCCAGTTTTGCTATTTCCTCTTGATATGTATTTGGCTCTTTCTGATATTCCTCGCCGAAATGATAATACACGATAATCAAATCCGGATTAAGATTTTTCGCCGATTGAATATCTTTAATGATTAGCTCTGGCTTTATAAGGTTGATTAGGTAATCTTTGTTCTTGGGAACCGGTAAACCATTCGTACCATAAGAATACCCTAAAAAGGCGATCCGGAAATCACCTTTTTGAAATATTCTTATACTGTCTCTGTCCATTTGTGTTGTATATGTCCCGAAATAATTAATTCCATGGTTGATCATTTCATCAATTGTCCTTATCAACCCGGCTTCTTTTTGATCCAAAGAATGATTGTTGGCTGTATTCAGATAATCGAAACCAACATGTTTTAAAGAAGTTAAATAATCATCAGGTGAATTAAAGAATGGAAATCCTGAATACTGTTTTTCTTTTCCTCCCAGCACTGTTTCAAAATTACCGAAAACAACATCGGAAGAAGCAAAATATTTTTTTACTTCCCTGAAAACCGGCTCAAAATCAAAGGAATCTTCCGCCACTGCGGCATACTGGAACTGTGGAGAATGACACATCAGGTCCCCCACACATGAGAAGTTAATTGTAATTATCGAATCCTCTGGAGAAGGGAGGTTTTGTGAAGCAAAGAACTGTTCATCTCCCGTAAAACTTATAAGAATAATTAGTGTGAAAAGCGAAATGGACGCTAAAACGTACTTCTTCATATAAAGAATAAAAAATATTAAATTAAATCCCGGTAGATACCCGGGATTTAACAAAAGCCTCGATTTTCAAAAAAATAGATACAAAAAATGATTATTGTTTTTTTGCTTCTTTTCTTTGAAGTTTAACAGTCTGAATATCATTTCTGATATCCTGAGCCATCTTCCTTAATTCGCTTAGACTTTTTCTTAAACGGGTCCCGGCTGTTCCCTGCCCTTTTTCGTAAAACTTTACAAAATCGTGCTCAAGACCATTGATGAATCCCTTTAATTCGTCTAATTTACTCATAGTATTACTCCTTTTGGTTAATTAAAGTTATTATTTATTATTTCTGCTATATCCTGAATTTCTATTTCTTCTTTTTTACCCAGATCATTCAGTCCGTCACTTATCATTGTCATGCAAAACGGACATGCAGTCGCAACGAGAGATGGATCTTTTTTAATGATTTCCTTTGTTCTGTTATGGTTTATTCTCTCGCCCTCATCGTCTTCAAGGAACATCTGTCCCCCTCCTGCACCACAGCAAAATCCCCTTGATTTATTTCTGTCCAGTTCAATTAATTCAGTACCGGGAATTGCTGAAAGAATGCTTCTTGGTTCATTGTAAATATTATTATATCTGCCAAGATAACAGGAATCGTGATAAGTCACTTTTCTTTGTCCGCTTTCGCTTACCGGAGTAAGTTTATTTTCTTTAATAAGCTCTGAGATGAGTTGAGTATGGTGCATCACTTCAAACTCTCCGCCAAATTGCTTGTACTCATTCTTTAGCGAATTCAAACAATGTGGACAAGCTGTAACAATTTTCTTAATATTATATTTGTTGAGTGTCTCAACATTTTCCATCATCATCTGCTGGGCAAGATACTCATTCCCGAGTCTTCTGGCAGTGTCCCCGTTGCACTTTTCCTCATTACCTAGTATCCGGAAATTAATATTTGCTTTCTGCATGATTAAAACCAGCGCTTTCGAGACTTTTATATATCGATCATCATAAGATCCTGCACATCCTACCCAAAATAGCAAATCACAGTTTGAGTCCTCTGCCATTGTTTTAACACCTAGTCCCTCAGCCCATTTCCCTCTCTCATTACTGTTAAACGCCCATGGATTGAAATTCGTTTCAATATTCTTAAACAATAAATTTAGGCTTGATGGAAACTCAGATTCACTCAATACTAGGTAACGCCTCATATCCACAATTGAATCAATGTGTTCTATCAGTACCGGACATTCTTCAACACACGCCATACACGTTGTACATTGCCACAGCATCTTGTCCGCTACATGAAAATGTACAAGTGTTTTTTGCATAATACTTTCATCAGCAGAGCCCTTCGATCTTTCTAATGTCCTTTTTCTTATATCAACCATTATGCTTTTGGGTGAAAGTACTTTCCCCGAATTTGCAGCTGGACAAGCTTCTGTGCATCTGCCGCATTCCGTACACGAAAACCCATCAAGAATCTGTTTCCATTTTAACTGATTAGTATCCCCGGCTCCATAGACCTCCAATGATTCATCCTCAAGATCAATCTTGCTGAGTACATTTTTTTCACCCCCCAGTTTTCCCAAATACACGTTCGGTATTGAGCTGATTATGTGAAAGTGCTTTGAGTATGGGAGATAATTAAGAAAGCCCAAAATTAACAGAATATGTGCCCACCAGAAAACTTCATAACTTACACCTGTTCCCGTAGTGGCATGTCTGATAAAAAGATTTCCCAGAAAATAAGATACCGGTCTGTATTCATATGGTGCAAGGATGAAGTCATTATTTGCAATATGAGTAATATTCTGGCCAAACATCGAAAGAACTACAAGCAGAATAAGTACAAGAATTAAAGCCGCATCTTTGTTGGCTTGCTTATCAACAACCAGCCTTTTAATTTTCAACACGTATCTTCGGTACAGAGCTGTTAAAATAGCGATGATTACTAGCATGCCGAAGATGTCCTGTGTTAGCGTTATC
>JAAYVN010000086.1 GCA_012517155.1 Ignavibacteriales bacterium
ATCCATTGGAATATATTTCGCGAACTTAACCATATCGGCGTTATTTAAGAAGTCTGCCGTAACATCAGTTATAGCTTTTGCCTCGGGGTTTTTGTTCATCAGGTCAAGCACTTCGGAAGTTGTAAGCTCCAGAGCGGGAAGTTTAAAGCGTGATTCAAAGTACTGTCTGATAATTCCGGTAATCTCGGTATGATATAGTTTGATCTCTCCGTTCTGCCAAAGTTTTTTATTCTCAAGTACTGCGAGTTCATCCAGGGCAATCTCGTGAGGAAGTTTAATTTTTACAAGTTCAGGTGACAGTTGAAGTTTTTTACTCTTGAGATATTGATAGAGATAATAGCCAGCAGCTGACAGCAGAATCAAAATTGCGAGATAGAGCAGTATAAGATTCCAGTTAAAAGGAATTTCAATTGGTTCCTTAATATCCTTTGCTCCGTCTAAAGTATCCACGGCAAAAGTATGAACCGTAAGATTAAGTGGGTCGCTTAAAACAAAACCGAGGGCAGTATCGTTTTTTGCTTTGTACTGAATTAAAATCGGGGGGATAGTAACATCCCCGGAATCATAACCGGAAACAACAAATCCATAGGAAGAAATCATCTTTCCTTCAGCCTCAATCTGGGAAAAAGGAAGCTGTTCAACGATTTCGAGTTTCTTCAAGGAATCTTTTAATTGGGGGAAAAGAATGACCGTCTCTTTGGGATGAGTAACCCGGTAAACAAGATTTATGAAGTCTCCGACAAAATAATCAGCAGAATCGGTGGAAACTTTTACACTTACGCCCTGGGGGAAAAGATTAACCGAATAAAGGAAGAAGAGCATCAGAACGGTAATGATACCGCGGAACAGGTTTACCATCGCTTCTCCCTTGACTTGAAGAAATTTACCAGCGGACGGATATAAGATTCTTTTGTATTAATATAGACCGTATCGAGTCTGCTCGAGAGGAAAGCCGCTTTTCTTCCCCGTTCGAATTCCTCCCTTTTTTTCAGGTACCATTTCCGGAAAGAAGAATTTGCGGTATCTATAACAGTTTCCTTTCCGGTTTCAGGGTCAATGAAACGGGTAAGACCAACCGGTGGGATTTCTTTTTCCCGCGGATCAGAGAGGACAATACCCACCAAGTCGTGTTTTTTTCCAACGATTCTTAAAATCTTTTCATATCTTTTAGCATCGCCAGCGGTTTCCATGAAATCGGAAATAAGGAAGACAATACTTCTTTTCTTTACCGCGTTGTTCATAAACTCCAAAGCGCCCTTAATATCAGTTCCCTTTCCTGCCGGTTCAAAGGAAAGAACTTCGCGAATAATTCTTAAACTATGCGATTTGGATTTCTTTGGGGGAATGAACTTTTCTACTTTATCCGTAAACAGAATCAGTCCCGTTTTATCATTATTCTTTAAGGCGGAGAAAGCCAGAATAGCGCTAATTTCAGCTGCTATCTGTTGTTTAGTTGCGTTTATGCTACCAAAATTTTGCGAGCCGCTCAGGTCAACCAAAAGGATTACGGTCAGTTCCCTCTCTTCCTCGAAAACCTTAATGTAAGGGTGTCCAAAGCGTGCTGTAACGTTCCAGTCAATGTTCCGTATGTCATCGCCAATTGTATATTCCCGTACTTCGGAGAACTCCATTCCACGACCTTTGAATACGGAATGGTATTCACCGGAGAAGACCTGGTTTACGAGTCCTCTGGTGCGAATCTCAATTTGTCTAACTTTTTTAAGAAGTTCCTTGGTCAGCATAGCGGCAGTATAGCTCCGTGATTAAGGGACTTCAACAGTATTAAGAATTTCCTGAATAATATTTTCAGAAGTAATTTCCTCCGCTTCGGCTTCGTATGTAACGGCGATTCTGTGCCGCAGGACATCAAAAGCGACCGAGCGAACATCTTCCGGTATTACGTAGCCTCTATGTTTGATAAATGCCATTGCTCTAGCGCCAAGACTTAAATTAATACTTGCCCTGGGGCTTCCGCCGTATGCAATCAGGTCGCTGAGTTTGTCAAGGTTATAAGCTTTTGGATTCCGGGTTGCGAAAACGATATCGAGTATATACTTGTCAATCTTTTCATCAACGTAAATATCTTTTATAAGCTGACGTCCTTTTAAGATATCGTCAGGAGAAATAACCTTCTGAATTTTTGCAAACTCCTCATTAAGATTGAGTTTCATAATTTTCAGTTCCTCCTCCTGGGAAGGATAAGTAATTTTAACCTTAAGCATGAATCTGTCGACCTGTGCTTCGGGAAGGGGATAAGTCCCCTCCTGTTCAATAGGGTTTTGCGTGGCGAGCACGAGGAAAGGTTCTTCAAGGGGGAAAGTTTCCTCACCAATAGTGATCTGGCGTTCCTGCATAGCTTCAAGCAGAGCGCTCTGAACCTTTGCGGGAGCGCGGTTAATTTCATCTGCAAGGATAAAGTTAGCGAAAACCGGTCCTTTTTTAATCAGAAAGTTTCCTTCTTTCTGATTAAAGATCTGGGTGCCAATCAAATCGGCGGGGAGCAGATCCGGTGTAAACTGGATACGTTGAAATTTTGCTTTCATAGCTGCAGCGAGCGATTTGATTGCAAGGGTTTTAGCCAATCCCGGAACGCCCTCGAGGAGAATATGACCATTAGCCAGGAGCCCGATAATCAGGCGCTCGACCATATTTTTCTGACCAATAATAGTTTTCCCTATCTCCGTTTGAAGGAGTTCAACAAAGGCGCTTTCCTGTTTAATTTTTTCATTAAGTGCTGTAATGTCCACTCTAATTCCTCAAATAATGACAGAATAATTTTAATTTTAGACGATTACAAAATTAAAAAAGTTGCACTCATTTTTCAAGACAATTTGGAGGCACCCAGGGAAGGGGTGAGGGAGAAAGTCATGTTTGCTATGCGACTGTTGTGTTCAGGACGATTTGTAATGCTAAATTTTTACCTGTCATAGTATTGAGGTTATTTGGTTTTTCAATTTGATTAAGAAACCATTATGGATTTTATTATTACGCAGGTTTTCTTAGTAATCAGCTAATATAAAATGAACTATCCAATCCGGTTATTGTAAATCATTATTATAATCAGATATTATCATCTATTATTACATCATACTTTTCAAGAAGTCCCGGAATTCCATATATGGAAAATCTGGCTTTTTTAAGGTGATTAGTTTCGGGGTCGATTGAATAGTTGAATGATGTGCGAAAATCTGCTTTTTCAATAACTGTGTTGTAAAATATGGCTTTTGTAAGGTCGCAGTTATCAAACAAGGCGCCGGTCAGGTCGCACTCGGTAAAGTCTGCTTCATTCAACTGTGAATTTTGGAAAGTGGTTTTTTTAATTTTTATCTTGTAAAACGAGGAGTGACTAAGAATGCAATCTACAAAGGTGAAGGAAAGACCAAATTCGTTGCAACCATTAAAACGGAGCCCAACCATCTTGCAATTCTTAAACTGAATTCCCCGGAATGCTGTTTGGTTCAGTTTAGACAGACTCAGGTTACAACTCGAAAATTCGCAGTCGATAAAATCACAATCGGAGAGGTCAGAGTTTGAAAAGTCACAATTAAGAAAAAGGCAATTCTCATAATCCCCTTTTGTTAAAGGATTACTATTAAAGTCAAATTTCTCAAAAGTCTTTTCTTTTATGTAGGTATTTTCCATTTCTTGTGTTTGTCCAATTGCAGTGTCTTTTAATGTTTATGGCTCTGACTTTTGCTGAAATTCAATGATTTGGGATTTTGCGTCAGCATGTCGGTTAGAAGCTTCAAACCATACTTTTAAGAAATTCGATGCTCCTTATTTTGTAATCTCAACTTAGTACCATTATGCAGTATAAGTAACCTACTACATTTTCAAAAATAACTTTATACAAGATATTTTCCAAAATAAAATTTCTGTGAAGGATGATAGAGGTGAGATGGAATTGGGAGATTTCAGGGGTTTGGGGGATTGGCGGTGCCCGGATTTTGAATGAGGAGATGAGAATTCAAAAAAAGGTTAATTTTAGCTCGTTTTTTAACCGAATGATTGGTTTTGTGTTCCCGGAAATCTGAGCTGGACGGGGTAAAAGTTATATTGTAATCAGGATGGCTTTTCCACGGCTTTTACACGGCTTTACCACGGCTTTACTACGGCTTTACCACGGCTTTATGATAATGTACGATCCCTATTTGATATCGCTGGTTTTGGAAATTTGAATCTTTCAATTTTTGTATCCGGCAGATTTCAGGATGGAAGAATATGTAATTGGATTTTCGGTAAAAATCAGGAAAAGGTGATGTGAGAGATGTCATCCGAGGCATCCCTTCCGGAATTAAAACCCGGCAATTAATCGGACGACTTGAAGACAAATATCCTTTTATTCTACTTTTATTTAAGTTAAATTTGGAATGAAATCTGAAAAAATTATGAAAAAATTATTGGTTTTTATATTATTTACGCTTTTTGCTGCCCCGGTTTACCCCCAGGAGGCAAGTATTTCCGCTTATCTAAAAAGAATTGAGGCGGGTGAACGGGATGCAGTAAAAACGGAGACCGCACAGTTGATTAAATCCAATCCCACAGATCCATCATATATTTTTCTTTCGGCAGTGCTGATGGAGGATGCGGAAGAGGCGGTAAAAAACTTCACATTTATTTTGCAAAATTATCCCAAAAGTAATTATGCCGATGCCGCGGTTTATCGCCTGTATCTTTACTTTTATGCTATTGGTTCTTATATGAAAGCCGAAGGTTTTGCAAAAAAACTGAGGTCGGATTATCCATCTTCATCATATATCAAGATGCTTGCGCCACAAAAGGATCTTTCCACGGGTACGAAGGAAGAATCCCCAAAAGAGGAAACTGTTAAAAAAGAAGAGATCAAGAAGAATAGTGAACTTTTTACCATCCAGGTGGGGGCGTTTACAAGCGATAAGAATGCAGCCGATCTGAAACGGAGGTTTGAATCGGAGAAATTCACGGTTGAGATCGGGGAAAAAACTGTAGGCGGCACAGAACTTAAAATTGTGTATGCCGGAAAGTACCGTACAAAGTCGGAGGCGGAGGCTAACTTACCGGTTATCCAAAGGCTTTTTGATATAGAGGGAAGAGTTGTTCAACTCCACAAATGATATAATAAGACTATGAAAATCACTTTTACCGGTACGGGGTCTGCAATGGCAAATCCAAGCCGATATCATTCTTCCCTGCTTCTTTCGGATAGGGATGAAAACGTCTTAATTGACTGCGGGGACGGGATTGCCCGTCAGTTGATGCAATCAGGGATTCCTATGCGTGCTATTACCTGTGTGGTAATTACTCACCTTCACCCGGATCATTTTGCGGGTTTGCCAGGACTTATCCTGAATATGAAACTTGCGGGGAAATTTTCTTCTCTGCGGATTGTTATTGATAGCGCTCATATTTCTTTTGTAAAGAATTTGCTGAATCAGCTTTATGTATATACGGACAGACTTGGATTCGAGCTTCTTTTCACACCAATACCCGTTTCCGGAAAGGTTGAATTTGATACGTTCTCAATTATAATGCGAGCAAACAGTCACTTACAGAAATATCTTCCGGGTTATAAAGCATTTTCAGATGGTTTTGTCTCATATTCGGTGGAAATTATTCAGAAAAGTGAACGACTCCTTTATTCATCTGATATTGGCTCCATTACAGATGTGCGTGAGTGGTTTAATAATTCATATAAATATCTTATTTTTGAAGTTACACATATTTCGCTGTTTGATATTAAAAAGATAATGGACAATACGGCACCTTCTAAAGTTTTACTTACGCACATTCCGCGGGATAAGGAGGAGGAGCTTAAAGCGTGGCATGTGTCCCTGAAGGAAGATGAAAAGGCGCGTGTTGTTATTGCTTATGATAATCTGGCTTTTACACTATAATGTCTTTTTGTTGAAGTCAATTTATGAATGAGGAAAATAAATAGAAAGTTATATGACAATTGAAGGTTTTCAACAGAAGTTTGGAATAATCGGCAAGTCGAAGGAGATCAAGGATCTGGTGGATATAACCATGCAGGTTGCACAGTCGGATATCTCCGTGCTAATTTATGGCGAGAGCGGCACGGGTAAGGAAGTGTTTGCACGTGCTTTGCATGGATACAGCCAACGTGCGGAAAATCCGCTAATAAGTGTAAACTGCGGAGCAATACCTGAAGGGATACTTGAAAGTGAGTTATTCGGACATAAGAAGGGTTCTTTTACAGGGGCATCCGAAACCCGAAAAGGATATTTTGAAATGGCTGACTCGGGTACACTTTTTCTGGATGAAATTGCGGAGATGCCGATAACCACACAGGTAAAATTACTCCGGGCTATCGAGACTAAGGAGTTTCTTAAGGTGGGGGGGGAGAGTGTAACGCGTGTTGATGTGCGGTTCATAGCTGCAACGAATAAGGACCTGCAGATTGAGGTGGAGTCGAAACGGTTCAGGGAGGATCTTTATTTCCGGCTGAAAGCGGTTACTTTGTATATCCCGCCGCTAAGGAAGAGAAGAGCGGATATTCCTGAACTAATAAGGCATTTTCTTAAATCTTTTGCAGAGCAGAATAATACACCTCCGTTTAGTATTACGGATGACGCTTATGATCTTCTGATGAATTATTCCTGGCCGGGGAATATCCGGGAGCTGAAGAATTGTATTGAGACTGCTACGGCGCTTGCAAGGACTCCTTATTTATCTGCTGCGAATTTTGAGAATCTGCTGAGGCAGGATAATTATTCGGCTGCGTCAAGGAATACGCCGGTTCTGCTGAGGAAATCACCGGAGGATGCGGACAGGGAGTTTATTTACAGGGCTTTGTTTGAGCTAAAGAAGGATATACTGGAACTGAAGGATATTATTACATCGAAATTGCAGGACCTGGAGACTGCGGGATTAATCAGACCTCCGGATTTTAGTATTGCTACTGCAGAAAAGGAGGCAATTCTGAGGGCAATGCAGAAGGCGAAGTGGAATAAGCATAAGGCGGCAGAGTTGCTGGGAATGAATCTGCGTACTCTTTACCGAAAGCTTGAAGAGTATGATATTTGATGTTGTTCAGATACCAGGGCTAGTTACTAGCAGATTCTTTAATTATGCATGAAAACAGCCCCTGTTTTTAGGATTGTACTGTTTTTTAACAAGGTTCCAAGGCGTTTGGTAATGTTTCACACAGAGACCACAGAGAAATTGTGCCAGATATTAGGTGTTGGGTGCTCTGAAGAATTTTATATTTTTATAAGTTACACTAATAGAATATGGAAATTAATGATATTACTTCGAAAATAATCGGTGCGGCTATTGAACTGCATAA